>JBEICQ010000157.1:0-5183 GCA_040383885.1 Flavobacteriales bacterium
AAGATAAGACAATGGAATACCCCCAAGACCCATTTTAAGTGAGCTCAATAATATAACCATCAGAAGATCTCTGATTTCTTGATGCATGGTGAACAATGGTTGGTAATCTTGTTTTTGCCTTATTTTTGCCGATATGAGAGTTATAGACCATTTAAAGAACGCAAATTCGAGGTGTTTGTTTTCATTTGAGATTCTTCCCCCGGTTAAAGGCAAAAGTATTGATTCCATCTATGAAGGCATTGATCCTCTGGTAGAATTTCAACCCAATTTCATCAATGTTACATATCACAGAGAAGAATACATTTACAAAAAGCGTGAAGGAGGTTACCTAGAAAAAGTCGCTATCCGTAAGCGCCCCGGAACAGTTGGTATTTGTGCTGCCATCATCAACCGTTATAAAATAGATGCTGTGCCACACATCATCTGTGGAGGATTTACGCGAGAGGAGACTGAAAACGCCTTGCTTGATTTACAGTATTTAGGCATCGATAATGTCCTTGCTCTGAGAGGCGATGCCATAAAAACCGAAACCTTGTTTGTTCCAGAACCCAATGGTAACCGCTTTGCCTCGGAATTAGTGCAACAAGTGGTGAACCTTAATAATGGTAATTTCCTTAGCGGAGAAACATTTGATCCCTTATCCTCACCAATTTGTATTGGGGTAGCAGGTTATCCTGAAAAACATTTTGAAGCACCCAACCTGAGAAGTGATCTGAGTTTTCTGAAAATGAAAGTAGACTCCGGTGCAGATTACATTGTAACGCAGTTGTTTTATGACAACGCCGCTTTTTTTACTTTCCAAAAATCTTGTGCCGAGATGGGAATCAATGTGCCCATTATTCCCGGATTAAAGCCAATCGTCAATAAAAAACAATTGACTACACTTCCTAAAATTTTCAATATTGATATTCCTTACGACCTATATAAAGCCGTGGACGCAGCAAAGGATGATGAAGCAGCAAAAAGAATTGGCATTGAGTGGTGTATTCAACAATCAAAGGAATTAAAAAATGCAGGCGTCCCATGTTTGCATTATTACACCATGGGAAAATCTGAAGCAGTAAAAACCGTGTGTAAAGAGATTTTTTAAAATCTTCAATGCCTCCGGGCTCTTATTAATTGAGTGAGCCGGAAAATCAGGGTTCCAAAGATTAAACAAGCCAGTATTACATGAATAGGTTGAAGCCAGGCAGGAACCTCATACATTTTCATCAATCCACCGGCTGATGCTTCTGTGAATAAAGCGATTGAGATAATGATTCCCGAAGTGGAAGTCTTTTTCTCCTTAAATTCTCCGTAACATAGTAGCAAGGAAAGTCCGAATATCATTGCAGCAAGTGCCTGATGGAACAAGAATAAGCCGGCAAAAACACCGGCAAAAGCAAACATCTTCCATTCAATCCCGGACTGAAGAAGAGATTCAAGCATTTCTCTTACCTGAGTTCCGGTGAAAAGCTGCATGAGGAATAGAAAAAACAGCAAAAACCATCCCTGAACAATTTTTTTTGAAGGATAATTCTGTTTGCTTGCGGATGTTAAAACAACATGCTGCACAATAAGCGCAGCAAGTATGATACAGGCAAGTGCCATGTGTAGCGTTACTTTAAAGGGTGCCAGGTTGCTCGATACCACTTTCGCTCCCAACCACCCCTGAAAAAGCGTGAGCAACAAAACGATAATCGCCATTATGAAAACGATTTTTTGTGATTTGCGGATTAAAAATCCTGCAAAGGCATTTATCAGAACAGCTAATCCGAGGATCACACCAAGGAGGCGATTAAGATATTCTACCCATGTGTGAACCACATTGAAATCAGCAATCTCTTTGCCCTGCACTTTAAAGAGCTCTTTGTAATTGAGCGGAAGTTCATCAATACTTGTTGGAGGGATATATTGGCCAAAACACTTGGGCCAATCCGGACAACCCATGCCGCTTCCTGTAGCCCTTACAATGGCGCCAGCAAGAATAACAAGGTAGGTGAGTACAATACACCAGAGAACCGTTCTTTTCTGAAAGAGGATCATGAAATTCGTTTTAGGTTAAAGTCTTTTACCGGCGCGATTAGCATCGGAAACTTTTCAACCAGCACATTGCTGGTGTCCAGACCGAAAGCTTTTTCTTCCGAAAGTGAAATATACTTCAAAACGAAATACAACTTCAGAATCACCTTTTCATAAAAAGGCAATTCATTTTCATTGGAGAGGAACTTCTCAATCACCACAAATTTGAAATCTCCAATCACATTATTTCTGTTCAATGATTCATATCTGCTGGTGATGTCAACCTCACCGGCTTTAACCATGTCTTCCACAACTTTTCGGAACATCAGGTTAATCCTGGGCGCAACTCTGAACCCAAGTCGAAAATCTATTCTGATAACATCATTTTTTACAAGGTGATATACCTTATACTCACATCGGTAGGGCTCATCAACAACATCCACATGCACAAACCAGTATATATCTGCCCTCTTGGGTTGTTTTTGAAGAATGGAATAAATCACTTTCGATTCAATGTCTTCCACACGATTTGCCGAGGTCAGATAAACAAGATGCGTGGCATATTTGGGAATGGATGTATCGTTACTGAGATCTTTTAGTAATGAGAGATAATCATCAATGGAAGTAAATTCAACATACCGGTTTTTGATTTTCCTTGCCTCATTCCAAATCCACATAACTGAGAAGAGGAAAAACCCGATGATCAGTGTGACATAGCCTCCGTGTACAAATTTACCCATGTTGGAAATGAGAAACATGGTTTCTATAAATGCATATAATGCAATGCTAATCACGATAAAAAAGCGATTGTAACGCTTTAGTATCATATAGTAATTGAGGAGTGTTGTTGTCATCAGCATGGTTAGCACGATTGCAAGACCATATGCTGCACCCATGTTGGAGGATTCCCTAAAATACATGACCACTCCAATACAACCCAACATCAAAAGCCAATTTACTGAGGGAATGTATAATTGACCTCGGGTCTCGGTTGGATATACGACTTTTACCTTGGGCCAGAAATTCAGACGCATCGCTTCATTAATAAGCGTAAATGAACCGCTGATTAAGGCCTGTGAAGCAACGATAGCAGCTGAAGTAGCAATGGTTATACCGATGATGTAAAACCACTCCGGCATAATTGAATAAAATGGATTTGCCCCTTTGAAGGAAGAAAGATACATACCGTCATGAGAAATCAGCCAAGCACCTTGTCCAAAATAGTTGAGCACCAGCATCACTTTTACAAAAATCCAGGTTAGCCTGATGTTTTGCTTGCCGCAGTGACCCAGATCAGAGTAAAGTGCTTCAGCACCTGTGGTACAGAGAAAAACCGCACTCAAAAGGTACAGAGCATGTGGATGATGCACGAGTATGTCATAAGCATAATAAGGGTTCAGCGCTTTTAAGACACCTATATTTCCAAAGAGTTGAATGGTACCCAGAATACCTATCATACTGAACCATATAAACATGACAGGGCCAAAAAATCTTCCTATAAAGCGAGTGCCGAATTGCTGGATGAAAAACAAAAATGAAATGATGCCTATTACAATAGGTACAGTAGGGATATCATTTCTGTAAATTCTTAAACCTTCCACTGCTGATGCTACCGAGATTGGGGGCGTGATGATTCCGTCGGCAAGAAGTGTGGAACCACCTATCAGTGCAGGGAAAATTAACCACTTTGTTTTTGTGCGTCTAACAAGGGCGTACAAAGAGAAAATTCCACCTTCACCCTTGTTGTCTGCCCTGAGGGTTATAACAACATACTTGATCGTAGTCTGAAGGGTAAGAGTCCAGAATATACAAGAAATTCCTCCTAAAACAATGTCTTTGTTGATGGGTCCTTCACCAATAATCTCTTTTAGTACATAGAGTGGTGAAGTACCAATATCTCCGTATATGATGCCTAAAGTGACAAGAAGCCCGGCGATGGTGGCTTTTTCCAGTTTTTGATGCTCTCCGGCCATGAATAGGTTGGCAAAGGTATACGGGTTTGGGACAAAAAAAAAGGTACGCGTTGCGTACCTTCAGAATTCGTTTCACAAACCGGAATTATGGATTCTGGTCTTTTTTCTTTTTGTCGTAGATTTTCTTGGCACCATAACCAATACATCCAGCTACAACGAGGCTTAAACCTCCGTCGAGAGGAATGGGTGTTGGAGGTGGTGGCGGTGGCGGACCTGCTAAAGCAGATGCTGCTGTGAGAACCATTCCGACAACTGTGAATAACTGCAGTTTGAATTTCATGATTTTAAGATCTTAAACACAAAGTTAAAACTTTTATCTTATCACAACCCAATCTCATCGAATATTGGGATAAGTTCCTCAGAATTAGTGATAAAAGTTTTTATTGGGCTTAAAAAGATGCGTCAAAAGGGCCATAAAATTTAAAAATTGGATAAATGAAATTTGATAATGTGTTGTAAACTAGGGGATAAGTTGTTAACTTGCTGGCATATGAAGCATACCATCGCACTTTTGCTCTGTTTGATTTTCGGCCATGCTCTGGCCATTAACCCAACCAAGCCTGTACAAGAGAGTTTTTCTTCTGAATATCCGGATATAAAGGTGGTCAAGTGGAAAAAGACAGATGCAGGCTTTGAAGCGGAATTTAAAAATCAAGGTGTTAAAACTTTTGTCAACTATCATCAAGATGGCAGTTGGTTCGAGAAAAAAACGCTACTTACCCTCGGTGAATTGCCTTTTCCTGCCCAGGAAGATTCCCGCAAGCGTTATCCAAAAGGGGTTTTTGAATCAGCTTTTCACTTGGTCTTTCCTGACGGCTCCGAAAAGATCAGGCTTACACTCAAAAACAATGCCATCAGACAGGAACTCTATTATGACACGAAAGGGAAACCACTGGACAAATAGGGAACATCACATCAGTGCTGATCTACACTGAATAATCATCGTAAACTGGTTTCAATTCTCTGAAGAATCTGCTGAACAGCGGGACATACAGCCACATTTTTAATCGTAAGATCAATAATCTGGTGCATTTTTTTTCTGTTGGTATGCGGATATTCCCGACATGCAGCAGGCCTGGCAGGGTAGATGCTGCAATAGTTGTCTGATTGTAAAAACGGACAGGGGCTTGAAGCCACCACATAAGAACCATCAGGCTCTTTTGTTAAATACTTATCAATTACCACAGAGGGCTGCATTTTTAAGTGCAG
>JBEICQ010000158.1:0-5140 GCA_040383885.1 Flavobacteriales bacterium
GGAGACCCCTTACAGGTTCAAAAATCACCTGAGCTTTTACAAAAACTTTATGAAAATGGTTATGATATTGTTTTTGTTGATTCTGAAAGCTCAATGCGATACACCAAAAAAAACAACCATTTACTTACAAGGACATCAACTGTTATCAAAGATGATCAGTATTGCAAAAACATCAGGAACGATAGGACCTCTAATGTTTTTAAACACGCGCATAAACAAACAAATAAAAAACAAGAACAATCATGAAAACTCTATTTAAAATCTTCTTCAGCATTTTGTTGCTTGCCTATCTTGGTTCATGCAAAAAAGATGTTGTGCCCCCCAATGATGAGGTTGAAAACATAAATCGGATCTATATTAAAGTAGCCGATAAAGAATATTTGTTTTTAGATCATAAAAAACTACTTGTTGCCAAATCACAAAAAGCTCGGTTTACCAATGGTATGTTTAATGGTTGGCCAAGATTTAGATTGATTGAAAACAGTGACACTACATTAGAGGGTTATAAAAAGTATGACTTTAATATACAATTAGATTCCGACAAAGAGGGTCTTTTCTTTGGAGGGTTAGACTTATATTTCTGGTTTAAAGACGCGCAAAGCCCTATTTATCTGAGCAGATTTACCAATAAGAAGATGCATCCAGTTCCGTCTAAAAATTTTAGTAATGATTGGATAACAATTATCAATTATAATTTTTTTAAAATCAATGGCATTGAAACAATAAAAGGTTACAGATATGTAAATTTTGAAGCTTCTTTTCAGTTTACGGATCATGAAACCCCTGCACAAATATACAATGCTTACTGGAAAGGGAATATCAGGATAGAAGACATTTAAAATCAAAAAAAATATTTTAAAAAACTCAAATCTTTTAAATCAATAAAACATGAAATCTACATTGTTTACTTATCTTTTTTTATTTTGTTATATACACGCAAATTCAGGACCTTTTGCGTACAAAAAGTATGTACACTATGATTATAAAAGCCCTTTGATTCAGGCAGGTCAAAAAAGCAACTCTTATTCAAGTAATATTTATAACCGTGATGAATATTCTTCAAGATATGATAGAAAAGCAAATGTGCAATTTTTTGTTAAACGAGGTTGCGGCAACCACAAAATATCAAAACCATTTGTTTTTGTGGAAGGTATTAGTTTTGATAAAGAGGCCTGGACTTCCAATGAATACACTATTGAAGACTATTTTAAGAGAATAGTTTTAACCGATGGCGAAGTCAGAAAAAACGCCAATGATATAGAAATGACTTGGCAAAATTTTCCTGAAATGGTAACAACCTTTAATTCCGTACCATCAAATGTTGATAATCAAAGTTTTATTGGCTATTCTACATTTAACTGGGGAACTTTAGTAACTGGGGTAGAGGTAGAGGGTTTAATGGATGGAGATCCTTTGCATGTGCAGAAAAGTCCTGATTTATTAAATGCGCTTTATGATTATGGTTATGACATCATTTTTGTTGACTTTCAGAGTGGTCAGAACTTTATGGAGAATAATGGATATGCCTTATCCAAGGTTTTAAAAGATATCAAAGACAGTCTCGACAACAACGGCAGCACAGAAAAGCTTGTTGTTTGTGGTGCCAGCATGGGAGGCCTTGTAAGCCGCTTTGCCATCAGAGACCTGGAACTTAATGGTGCCAATAAATACAAAGATTGCGTAGGCAAGTTTATCAGTTTCGACTCCCCACAGATGGGTGCTAATATCAATCTTGGGATGCAATATTTTCTGCAAAATCTCTCTCGACTACAAGTGCTTCCTGATCCCGACTTTAACTCTGATGTACTCACTTTAATACAAGAAGCCTTTGATGAAATTGACGGGAAGTATGACAAGCTCACCTGTCCAAGTGCCAGTCAGCTGGTACTCTATAGCTGCCTGGCCGACCCCATCGACTGGTATTCTCCAATGAAATTTACCACTGCAAGCCAAAGCATGGAAAGAATGTTGTTTAATCTTCATCCCAATGCATCTACCTGGCCAAGCAATTGCAGGAAATACTCAATCATTAACGGGAGCAGAAACGGAGACAAACAAAACAACGGAAATGTACAATCCTGCGAAACCATGTTTGATGGTGACGGAGTACTTAGCCTGGATATCCAATCTTTGCCCAACTACAATGATGGATACTGTAAAATATATGACTTTGAATTGGCAGTAGGAGGCTTATGCGGATTTTCTTTCCCCAGCTTTTTCACCGGCAACAGTGTAAGGGTGAGAGAATCAAGGGGTGTGGATATTGTTGCCGGCAGTTACCGCAGTGATTTTTCAGCTTTTACCGATTTTAATCATTGGCTTTCTTCGGCACTGGCAGGTTTAATGGACCCCTGTCAACTAATAAGTTTTTTTAGCCCTGCTACCACCCAAGCCCCTAAGTATTGTTTTATCCCGGCATTGAGCGCAGCGGGCGTAAAAAATTTCGAGTCGCTGGTAGAAAATAGCCATGTGGCATTGCCCCATATGTTTCAGGGTTCAGCAAGGTTTAAGGACCCCAATCATGCTGTTTCTCATTTTGATGTTGTGTATGCACCCCAATACAACCAAACCCATGTAGAAATTACGGATGAAAACATCAGCTGGGTAATGGAAATCTTACTTGATTTAGACGGAGCACACTTGCTCTTTCAAAATGAAATTCCCGAGGCAAGGGTCCACAGCGCAGGAAAAACCATTCGGGCCGGTTATAATGTGGGAAAATTTCCCGCCTGTTCGGTCACAAATTTTCTCCCTCCGGCAAGCTATACAACCATCAATTATTGTGGCAATGTCATTCTTCAACCCCATGTGCAAACCATCTTCCGGGCAGGGGAGAGGATTTCTCTGGAGCCCGGATTTAGTACGGCAGAAAACTCAAGTTTTGTTGCAGAAATCATCCAATACGCTCCCTGCGGGAATAGTGTATTAAGAGTAGCACCCATGGACAACCCTACTAATGCGAACAAAGGCGAGGCCTATAAAACTACCGCCTCAAATGATAACAAAACGCCTTTTGGAATGCAAAACCAGCGAAACCGGAACACTCCTGATAAACACAAAAAATTTGCAAGAATTTTTCCCAACCCCACAAGAGATCATTTTGTCATCACTGCAAGCGAACCAATCACCCAATTCAGTATGTATGACATAAGCGGAAAATTGATACTAAAACAGGAAAATGTAGGCACAAGTCAACATGAGGTTTCGACCGAAAATCTGCTGGCCGGTATTTATTTTGTCCACATCAACACCCCCGGACAAAATGAAACACTGAAACTGGTGATTGAAAAATAAAATGAATGTTGCAGCCCTGTATACAGCTCGAGGATTGCTAACTCTTTCCTCGGGCTGTTGTGCATTGCACACCCCGGAATCAGCCCCTCCGCTCCTCGTTGTTTTTTGTTTGTTTATCCCCTAAAAAAGTTCCTCGGAGGGAAGCTCTGTAAGCAAACCTATCCGTTTCTTAGATTTACAACTAAATAAAAAGCGGATGTTGTCATTTTACTCGGCTTCGGCCAGAATCATCAATTCCCGCCGTGCTGTTAATGAATGCATGGAGGTTGCTCTTGGAGAAAACATTTCAGATTGTTCTTTGCTTATCTGGCATGCTTCCATCGGTCATAACTTTGATGAAATCCTTGATGAGGCCCACCGTTTGGCCCCTCATGCAAGCGTTTTACTTTCCTCCTGCTGCGGCGTAGTTGGCAAAGAAGGTGTCTCCGAATCCATGAAGGATATTGCCCTGATGGCCATCAAAGGAGAGGACTTCGGAATTGCCCATTGCAATGATTTTTACGGCCATAACGCTTATCAAAAAACCCTCGCTATGGCACAGGAGCTCAAACAGAGCAAGCAGGGCATTAACATGCTTTACTTCCTGGGCTCAGGGATAAACACCGATAACAATGCCGTTATTCAAGCCTGCGAAGAAGTTTTCGGGCCGGAGGTAAGCCTCTTTGGTGCCACCTCTTCCGATAACATGAAAGGTTTTGTAAACTACCAGGGAGTAAACCAAAATCTTTATCAGCATGGCGCCTTTTTGCTCGGATTGGCAGACCCCTCTTTAAAGGTGGAAACCGCCGCTACCCATGGGTTTGTGGCCATTGGAGAACCCCTTGTGGTGACTTCCTGCCAGGGAAATACCATCGAAACACTCAATGGAAAACCGGCCTGGAGCGAATACCTCAGAAGGCTTGGCCTGCCCGAAAACGCAACCTGTGGTGAGACCATTCCGGTGGGCGCCCTTGGCGAAAAACTGAGCCCCTCATTGGCCGAAGAATATGGTAACCAACACCTCCTTCGGGTAGTTACCAGCCACGATGGTCAAACCATGCACTATGCAACCGGGATCACTCAAGGAACAGAATTGTGGCTCACCAAAAGAGACGAGGCACTTATCTTCGGTGAAATGGAAAAAATGGTAAATCAAATGAAACTGAAACTCGCAGGAAAAACACCTGTGGCTGTATTTCATGCCGATTGTCTTGCAAGAGGAAGATTTTTGCATAACCGCATCATCAAAGAAGAACTCGTGAGCAGCATGCAAGTGCCCTTTTTTGACAGCCAGGGCAATTGTCCTCCATGGTTAGGCATGTATGGCTTTGGGGAGTTTGCCAGATTAGGAAACAAAAACACCTACCACAATTACACTACCGCACTTTATGTGCTGTATCGTTAAGTGTGCATGGAAGAGGAACACAAAAAAATAATTGAAGAATTCCGGGACCTGCAACTACGGGTAACCCGATTTTCTGCCACGGAGCAAGAACTAATCAATACCCGCGACAAGCTTGATCACGAACTGGAACAATATAAAAGGCTCCAGCAACTCACCCAAAAAGCCATTCGCAAAATTTCTCCTCACGACCTGATCAATACCCTGCTCGAAGGCATCGTGGATGTGGTAGAAACAGAAGTTTCGATGATCCTTATCAAAGGACCCGCCAGTAAATCATATGCTGTTTACACCGAAGGCCTATCAAGGAAAAATGAGGAGAGCAGGTCGGCAGCCATCATCCTCGCGATCTAAGCTTCAAGGGTTCCAAAGACGCATGGCTCCTATTCGGTCAGGATAAAAGAGAACCCCGAAACTACGCTTGGCTACTCTGGACCATCGCAGACGTTCCATTGCGCAAAAGAC
>JBEICQ010000159.1:0-5094 GCA_040383885.1 Flavobacteriales bacterium
ACTGGGTTTGAATGTAGTATGCAGATAAGTTCCCGTTTTTCTTTCTTTTTAAATATCGGAGCCGTCTCTAAAAGCAGGATGGCACTCAACGATGTGCAATCAAAAATCATTAGCAGGAGCAACCGCTACATCCTCCGTCCGGATTATGGCTCGCTGGTAAATGCCAACCTCGAGCGGGCAGGCTTCCTGGGTTTTGGATTGCAGTATAGTTTTGGCAAAGCCAAGCATACTTATAACAACCAGGCGATGAACGACGCACTCGACATGCATCGTCATTATGGCAGCGGAGACAATAACGACCAGGGCTTACAGGCCGACAGGCCTATCATTCCGAAGGATACCAAACTTCGGGGCGTGCAGATGATGGATGTGGAAGAGTTAGTGAATGAAAGTGATTTGTACTGATGATTAAGTGTACATAGGTACCGCCAGCCCGTGAAAAAACCATTTACAATCCTCAGTTTTAGTTTAGGATAAAAACCTGATTTTTTCATAAAAAGCAAGGCTGGATTTAGGCAAGTTTTTACGACGGTATATTTCTTGGCTAACTAATTACAGGCAGAGATCAGTTCAAGAAAAATAGGGCTATTTAAGCTGGAAATAACTTTATTGAGTACCCCATAAGAGGAGCCGGGTGTGAAACCAATCTTGTTTCTTGCAACACAGGCTTACATCGAAGCAAAGCTACTTTTAAGACTTGTTTGTTAGCGGTTTTGGCTGTACTTCTCGTCTCTCTCATTGTCAAATAGTTCGTGTAGTTTTTGTTGTAAAAGTTTCTTGTCGGGTAGTTGCGTCTTATACTCTGAAACCATTGTTGGTGAAAGACTTCTACTTAAAGCATATTCAACTACTTCACTGTCTTTGTCTTTGCATAGCAAAACTCCTATGCTCGGATTTTCGTTTGGCTTTTTCACATCTCTGTCTAATGCTTCCAAGTAAAAGTTAAGCTGTCCCAAGTGATCGGGCTTGAATTTGTCTGCTTTAAGTTCAAATGCCACCAAGCATTGTAGTCCGCGGTGGTAAAAAAGCAAGTCAATGGAAAAGTCGGTGTTACCAACTTGCAACTTATATTCTTCTCCAATGAACAAAAAGTCTTTCCCGAGTTCTAGAATGAAATTTTTCATTTGTCTTACAAGTCCAAGTTGCAAATCTCTTTCACTATGTGGGTCAGGTAAGTTTAAAAATTCGAATACATAGCTGTCTTTAAAGGTGTTTGAAAGGTTGTGATTAGTTTCTCTCAACGCTGTCGAGAGTTTTGAGTTTCCAATGATTGTCCGCTCAAAAAGGCTCGTAGAAATTTGTCGATCAAGTTCCCTGAAACTATAGTTCTCCTGTTTAGCCAGTTTCAAATAAAACTCCCTTTCTTCAATAGTCTTGCATCTTGAAAATATTGCCAAATTGTGCGACCAATTAATTTCTCTCAACAGTGTTGAGAGTTTTGGAGAGTCCTTGTAAGTTTCGTAAAATTGCTTCATTCTCCAAATGTTTTTGTCGGAGAAGCCTTTTATTTCTGGTTCTTGTGTCTGTATGAAATTGGCTAATTCAGTTACCACAGAATCACCCCATTCCGATTGTTCAATTTTTTTACTGATATGTTCTCCGATATTCCAATAGAGGTTTATTAGTTCAGCGTTTACGGCTCTTATAGCATTAGTCCGAGCTTGCTTAATTAGCTGAATTATGTCGGTAAAGCGATTGTCCATTATTTATTTCTATTTACTAAAAAATTTTGTTTTTTTCAGCAGCGTTTCTTTTTTGGAAGCGGTTTTCTGCCTTTACTGCCAACGCCAGACCGTGAAAAAACCATTCACAATCCGCAGTTTTAAACTTAGGATAAAAATAGGTTTTTTTTCATAAAAAGCAAGGCTGGATTTAGGCAAGATTTTATCATGGAATATATCCGGCCTTCCAACAGAAGGCAATGGGAGTTTTACCGCCTCGAAGAGACACTTGATGCTATGTTGTTTTTAAAACTTTATCTACAGGGGTAACTCTAATATTTTTATCTGTTATCACTTACAGAAACCCGAACGGAGAAGGAAGAACCTGATACGCACAGGTATGGACCGGGAAAACGCATACAAGCACAGAAGAACACGGATGGGAGGATGGGCAGTATCCCAAAGTCCCATCATGAAAAAATCTGTCAAGTTGATAAGTTATAGAAAACTGATTTGATGGAATAAAAGTCAAAGACACACGATACAAATTTGTCAATGGAACTGATGTTTGTATGAACGCATAAGACGATTTGTAACTCGTGGACTTGGATTTTCAATCATGCAATTTGTCTGTGTTGGTGGACTTGCCCCTAAGTCTATACAGTCCGATAATTGTTGCATATAGTTTTTTAACCACCATTTACTATATCTTATCGCATGCTTAATTTCGGGGTATTAATTGCCCATGGTGTGGTACACCGCACTCACATCATCATCCTGCTCAAACTTGTCAATCAGTTCCAGCACTTCTTCTTCCTGTTCAGCATTTAGCTTGGTGGTGCTGTTGGGCACGCGCTGGTGTTCTGCACTGATTACGGTGATGTGTTTTTCTTCCAGTGCTTTCTGCATGTTTCCAAAATCGGTGAAGGCAGTCATGATGATCCACTGTTCACCATCGGCATACAAATCTTCCAGTCCGTGGTCTATCAGTTCCAGTTCCAATTCATCCATGGCGATGGAAGGAGGCTGAATTTTAAAAACACCTTTGCGGGTAAACAGGTAATCGAGTGAACCGGTTTTGCCAAGTTCGCCACCGTTTCTGCTAAAATACATACGGATGTTTGCCACGGTGCGCGTAGGATTATCTGTGGCACATTCTATGAGAATGCCTATGCTGTGAGGCCCTTTGCCTTCATATACCACTTCCTGAAAATTGCTTTCATCTTTATTACTTGCCCTTGCAATCGCATTTTCAATACGGTCTTTGGGCATGTTTTCCGATTTGGCATTTTGGATCACTGCGCGGAGTTTGGCATTGGTGGTGATATCACCTCCGCCTGCCTTTACTGCCATGGCAATGAGCCTGCCGTATTTGGTAAAGGTTTTGGCCATTTTGTCCCAGCGCTTCTCCTTGCGCTCGCGTCTGAATTCAAATGCTCTTCCCATATAAATTGATGATGTATTGGTTTGCAAAATAAACCAAGATGCTCAACTAAAACAAGCGTTCAGGCCTTACAGAGTTCGATGAGGGTTATTTCTGGCAGGATGCCTACCCGGCCGGGATAGCCAATAAATCCCAGGCCGCGGTTTACATACAGGTATTGCTTGTCTTTTTTGTACAATCCTGCCCATTGTTTATAGAAATACTGCACCGGACTCCACTTAAAACCGGGTATTTCAATGCCAAATTGCATGCCGTGGGTATGTCCTGAGAAGGTAGCCTGGATATCGGGATATTTTTGACGGACCTCAGCATCCCAGTGAGAAGGATCATGGGAGAGCAAGAGCTTTACCGGAATATGTTCAGTTCCGGCATAGGCCTTGTCGAGTTTTCCGTACTTGGGAAAACGCAGGCTGGCTCCCCAGTTTTCCACACCGAGAACAGCAATTTTTTGCCCCTCTTTTTCCAGGAGGTGGTGGGCATTGTTGAGTAGTTTCCAACCTGAAGCAGCATGCACATCTTTGAGCATTTGCAGGTTTTTGGCTTTTTCTTCGGGACTGCTCCACTGGGTGTAATCGCCATAATCATGGTTTCCCATGATGGAGAAAACTCCCATAGGTGCTTTCAACTGTTTAAAAGCATCTGCAAAAGGGAGGGCCTCATCGCTGGCATTGTTTACCAGGTCGCCGGTAAAAAATATGACATCAGGCTTAAGTTCTTGTACCATGGCAAATGCTTTCCGGAGGGCTTTGTCGTCGGCAAAACTTCCGCAATGGATGTCTGACACCTGCACGATACGAAGGCCAAGGAATGCATCGGGAAGATCTTGCAGGGGCAGTTTTACTTTTCTGGTGGTGTATTTGTAAGCACCATTCACCATTCCGTATAGCAAAGAGCCAAGGGGAACAGCAGCAATACCCAGGGCAAGGCGATTGATGAAAGTAAGTCGAGTAGGGGAGAAGTTATTTTCAGATGATGCAAACACAAAACTACCTACCAGGCGAAACAGGCGAATGATGTCGTCGATTAGGAGGAAAGCAATGCCCGGTATTTTAGACATCTCAATGATGATAAAAAAGGCAAACACCTGTACCCTTAAAAAGCGGGGAACATTGTTGGGGCCGGTGATGGCGGCAGTGAGGAAAAAGAGAAAAGTGGCAGCACTCAGTCCCCAGTACACAAAAAAGATAATGCGTCTGCTTTTTGGGGCAAGGTGTTGGGTAGAGGTGAGCACGGCCTGGTAGAAGTAAACATCTACTGCCAGTATGATTAGAACAATGATAAGAAAGCGGAGAGGCATGGATTTGGTTGGCGTTGAAAGTCTTGGATGCCAAGCAAAGATAGCACAGTTTGCGGCTTGTAATTACATGGAATTATATACACCGATGTGCAAAGTGGGGGTCGTCTTTCAATTTTGTTGAAGATAAAAATTGTCAGCGGTAGGTATTCGGCAATTGATAATCGAAATAATCAGGTTTAAGAATCCAGTCGAAAACGATTTTATGATGGGCCGCATGCTGGTGAAATCTGGAACCCGCATGATACATTTGATTGAATCGAAGTTTTAAAAAATCCAGATTAGTTCCGGAAGTCTTCCATACTGGTTGGGAATTGTTCTTCATGTACCGATTTTTAACAAACCGGAGAAATTTGACAGTCTCTTTGCTGAGGCTTTCCTCTTGTGCAAGGGGTGCAAGACTTTTGTTTTTTCTAATCCGGGTGTAGGAGTCACAAATGCCTTGAAAAAAATATCTTTTATCAAAATACTCAATACTCATTCTGGGCTTAGGAACCTGATGATGAACCAAATTTTGAGGATGATAGATGCACTTATAATTCCTTTCAATGGCTTTTAGCGCCAGGCCGGTTTCTCCATCGCCCTGAAACATCTGATAGGCAGGAGAGATACTATCGGGATGAAATCCTCCAAGTTCATAGAGTGCTTTTTTTCGGATTGAGAAGTTGAGTCCCCATATATACATAGGGGAAATG
>JBEICQ010000160.1:0-4956 GCA_040383885.1 Flavobacteriales bacterium
AATTTTTGCAAAAACTGCTCTTGCTGTCAGTTATAGCTTTCTCGATGATTTTAATTTTTTATTTCCTTCACTAATAATTTGTCAAACCAATTGGTCTGACTGTTTTTTCATTTTAGTGTTGAGAATTTTCAGGGATTACAAAACGGACAATACATTGCTTCCATGCTTGTTTTTTCGCCGGGCTTTTTCTCAGTAAAGCCGCAGGACTTACAGGCAAAAATGTAATTTTTGATGCCTTCGGTTTCTCCGCCGCACCACTCGCAGGGCAAGCCACGCTCTGCATCAGTAGCAGCATATCCGGGAAAAGAGCAGGAGGGACATGCTCGCAACAAATTCTCCACCAGCTTTTGTGTAGCAGCTTCTATTATCCGCATCCTGCCGGGGTTATGCATGGCCCTTAAATCGGCTTCTATATAAACAGCACCCTTGTTTTGTTCTAAAGCATCAGTGAGCCCATCCTGCAATTCCTGCTTATCATGAATTCCTTTTTTTACTACAAAAACATCTTCTCCACTTTTACAAAATACCACCATTCCCTGCTCAGGAAATCCATGCTTACCTGCCATCTCCATTCCCTCGGCCGCACTATTTATCTGCGCAGAAAATGCATTGGTATCAGCAGATACTTCCCAGGCTTCCCAGTAATGATTGCTTTTTGAATCATACAACATCACCAGCTCAATATCAGCTTGTGCAAAGGGGATGCCGGGGTGAGGACCAAAGGCGCCTTCGTTGGCAGCAACCAGATCAACACCCGGTACAGATGTAGATAATGCTATTTTTTTGATACAGGCCTCACGCTGTGTTCCGGTTCTGGCAATTTCTCCGGTAAAAGTCCCCAGCACATCGGTGTCTGCCTCAGGTACAAGTTTCCAGTTGAGTCCAGGAATTTTTTCAAAAGCAGGACCCATCACCTGCTCCTTGTGGTGTTTGGTAACGATGCTTACAGTTCGGCCACGGAAAAAATCCATGACATCTTTATTTGCCCATCTTTGCGCGGATGGCTTTTGCCTTGTCCTGCTGCTCGGTCATCATGTATAATTTTTGCAGGGTCTGCAATAAACTTTGGTAAGTTTCCTTGTCTTCCGTGCCTATGGTTTCAGCCTTTTCCAAAATGGGTAGTGATTCTTTAAAAGCAGCATCTACTTTTTTAGATTCTGCCTCATATTTTTTTGGATCCTTGATGCTGTTAGTTGCATCGTTCATCTTTACTGCTCGGTTAAAATACATGGCACCTTTGTTGTACAAGGCATCAAAGTAATCAGACTTCAGTTGCAATGCCAGGTCGTATTGGGCAGATGCTTTTCCAAAATAATCGTCAAACTCTTTTTGAGTAGGAGCCTTTCCTTCTCTCGGATTCGCCATATTGTCGTAAAGTGTACCGAGGTTGTAATAAAGTACCGGATTTTTTGGATCCTTGCTGATGGCAAGCTGCAGATTGTTAACTGCATCTTGTATTTTTCCGCTGGTGAGGTAATAATTCAGTTCCTCAAAAATCAGATTTTTATCATTCGGGAAATTTTTGCGACCCTCCGAAATCACAGCTATATATCCTGCATCGTCTTTGAGAGTTCGATAGACGCCTGCAATCATGTAATAGATTTTTGCTGAATCCTTGTCTACCGGATACTTGAAATCTTTGATGCGCTTGTAGTTGTCGAGGGCTTTCTGATAATTGCCCGCTTTTTCGGCGCACACACCCGCACTCAGATAACCCATTGTATCGGTTAGATTGAGGGCATCACGACGCAACTCAATGGTTTTTTCAAAACCGCTCAATGCATTTGCATAGTTCTTGTTGTTGTAGTCGTCAATCGCTTTGTTGTTTACCAGAGAGATGCAATACTTGAGACCCTGTTGGGCTTCCGGATAATTATTTTTTTCATCCAGCTTCACGGTTTTCTGGTAAGAAACCAGCATTTCGTCCATGGCCGTTGCCAGATAAGGAGCAAGTTTGGGATCTTTGCATTCGTTGATGGCATTGTAAATTTTAGCCCGGTTGAACCATGTCTTTGCTTTTTGTGATGTTTCCTCATTGGCCGCAGCTTCATCAATGAATTTTTTTGCATCTAACAAGTCGTCAGCACTTTTGTCTTTTAAATAGTAGTTGAGTGAATTGATAGCACTTACTACATTTTTATTTTGTGCTTGTATGCCGGCAGCGCAAAGCCAAAACGCTGCAATAAATAGGAGCTTTTTCATGTTTGTTTTTATGCTTTTGGATTGTCGTTGTTTTCTGTTGCTTCAGAGGCAGGAGATTCGCCTTTATCAGGATGCTCACTTCCGTTGGTTTCAGTAGCTTCTGTTTCCACTTCTTCCACATGTTCTACCTTGGTAACAGCCGCAATTTCATCATCGTTTTGCAGGTTAATCAGTTTAACACCTTGAGAAACCCGACCGATAACACGCAAATCAGCAACAGAAAGACGAATGGTCAGACCGCTGCGATTGATTATGATAATGTCATTGCTGTCATCTACATCCATGATGGAAACAAGCGTTCCTGTTTTTTCAGTGATGTTGATTGTCTTCACTCCTTTTCCACCGCGGTTGGTAATCCTGTATTCCTCCATCTCACTTCGTTTACCGAATCCTTTTTCAGATACCACCATCACATTTTTGGTGTTTCCGCTCATGGTAATCATGCCTATGACTTCGTCATTTTCAGGAGCGAGACGAATGCCTCTTACACCGGAAGCATTTCTCCCCATGGGGCGTACTTTGGATTCGTTAAACCTAACGAGTTTTCCTTGTTTGGAAGCAAGCAATACCTCGTCGGTTCCATTGGTAAGCCTGGCCTCAAGAAGCATGTCGTTATCCTTTACGGTGATGGCGTTGATGCCATTCTGCCTGGGTCGGCTGTAGGCCTCGAGCGATGTTTTCTTGATTGTGCCCTGACGGGAACAAAGGATGATGAAGTGGTTGTTGATGTACTCTTCATCCTCCAGTGAACGCACATTGATGTATGCCTTTACTTTGTCGTCAGGAGTAATGTTGATGAGGTTCTGGATGGCCCTGCCCTTGGAATTTTTGTTGCCTTCGGGAATTTCATATCCCTTAAGCCAAAAACATTTTCCTTTTTCTGTGAAAAAGAGAATGTAATTATGCGTACTTACTACAAATATATGTTCAAGAAAATCTTCATCCCTGGATGCACTTCCTATGGAACCCCTACCACCGCGGTTTTGCACGCGATACTCTGTGAGAGGTGTACGCTTGATGTAGCCCATGTGAGAAATCGTAATCACAACATCCTCTTCTTCAATCAAATCTTCCATGCGGAATTCCTCTCCTGCAAATACAATCTCTGTTTTGCGTTCATCCCCATACTTGTCACGAATTTCAATCAGCTCATCTTTGATGATTTTCATTCTCAGACCTTCGTCTGAGAGTACTTCGTTGAGATAAGCAATTTGCTTCATCAGTTCTTCATATTCTTCCTTGATCTTGTTTCGCTCCAATCCGGTAAGTGCCCTCAGGCGCATATCTAGGATGGCTTTCGCCTGAATCTCACTCAGACCGAAATCATTCACGAGTCCATCTTTAGCCAGATCGGGAGTATCCGCTTCCTTGATGAGTTTAATAACATCGTCCAAATGGTCAAGTGCGATCAGGTAACCTTGTAAAATATGCGCACGCTTCTCTGCCTGAGACAATTCATATTTGGTGCGCCTCACCACTACCTCATGACGATGATCCACAAAATGATGAATCATGTCTTTAAGATTCAGCAGCATGGGACGCCCTTTTACAAGCGCAATGTTATTTACCGAGAAAGAAGTTTGAAGTTCTGTGTATTTGTAGAGCTTGTTGAGCACCACATTGGCCATGGCATCCCGTTTGATTTCATAAACGATACGCATACCTTCTCTGTCGCTTTCATCTAGGATGTTGCTGATGCCTTCAATCTTTTTATCGTTCACCAGATCTGCCGTTTTTTTAATCATCTCGGCTTTATTGATCTGATAAGGAATTTCTGTAACGATGATGCGCTCCCTGCCATCCGGTTTATTTTCGATGGTGGCTTTTGCCCTGAGCACAATTCTTCCTCTTCCGGTTTCAAATGCCTGTTTAACGCCCTCGTATCCATAAATAATACCACCGGTAGGAAAATCCGGAGCTTTGATGTATTTCATCAACTCAGCAATTTCGATGCTGCGGTTGTCTATATAAGCAATAATGGCATTGATGGTTTCGGTAAGGTTGTGGGGTGCCATATTGGTGGCCATACCCACGGCAATTCCACTTGAACCGTTAAGGATAAGATTCGGAATCTTGCTGGGCAATACGGTAGGCTCCTCCAAAGAATCATCGAAGTTTAGGCGGAAATCAACGGTTTCTTTGTCGATATCTGCCAGCATCTCTTCGGCATATTTACGCAAGCGTACTTCTGTGTAACGCATGGCTGCGGGACTGTCCCCGTCAACCGAACCAAAGTTTCCCTGTCCGTCAACCATCTGGTAACGCATGCTCCAGTCCTGTGCCATACGAACCATGGCGTCGTATACCGAACTGTCGCCGTGCGGGTGATATTTACCCAGGACCTCTCCCACAATCCTCGCGGACTTCTTGTGCGGACGGTTGCTGAGTACGCCCAACTCCTGCATCCCAAAAAGAATGCGGCGGTGCACGGGTTTTAATCCGTCGCGTACATCGGGCAGTGCGCGTGATACAATCACCGACATTGAATAGTCAATGTAGGCGGTTTTCATTTCTTCCTCGATATTAATCGGAATGATGGTTTCTCCTTCGTTCATTTACAAAAATTGAGATTGATTTTTTAGACGCGTGAAAATACGCCAAATGCTTGTAAATACAAGCTATTTCAAAGCTTTTTTACACACAATTTCACAGACTTTGTGAATAAGTTTTTTTGGAAAAACAAAGCCTCTTTTTTCAGGCTTTTTACAGGGATTTTCCGGGATAGATTGCCAGGGCTTTTTCCAAACAATCCAT
>JBEICQ010000161.1:0-4938 GCA_040383885.1 Flavobacteriales bacterium
AAACTGGATAATGGTGTCACGGAGAAAGGATTGGTCGAGGTGGGTATAAATTTCGGTTGTGAGAATGGATTCATGACCGAGCATTTCCTGCACCGCCCTGAGGTCTGCACCTCCTTCAACCAGATGGGTGGCAAAAGAGTGCCGGAAAGTATGTGGACTGATCTTCTTGCGGATACCTGCGAGCAAGGCCTGTTTCTTTACTAACATAAATACGGCAATCCTCGAAAGGTGTCGTCCCCGTTGGTTAAGAAACACAAAGTCTTCATGACCTTTTACAACCGGGCCGGCTGCGCGCTGATGTTCAAGGTATATCTTTAATTGCCTCATGGCCTCTCCGCCCAGAGGCACGAGTCTTTCTTTGTTTCCCTTGCCTTTTACACGCACACATTCCATGGCCCACAACAAATCTGAAATACGCAGATGTACCAGCTCAGAAACCCTGAGGCCACAACCATACATCACCTCTATCATGGTTTTGTCTCTTTGCCCTGAAGGTACACTCAGATCCACCGAAGAAATAATACGCTCTATATCATTTACCGAGAGCACATCGGGCAATTTTCTCGGCAGTTTGGGCATATCAATCAATTCAGCCGGACTGGTATCGATGGCATTTTCGAGCAATAAAAATTTAAAGAAAGTCCTCAGTCCGGAGATCAATCTGGCCTGGGAGCGCTCAGATATACCCAAGCCGTGCAGGTAATGAATGCAGGCGATAATATCCTGACGGCTCACAGCAGGCGGAGCAATTTTTTTGCCCTGTAATTCCAGGTATTGCCTCAACTTTTCAACATCCCGCAAATAGGCTTCAATGGAATTGGCAGAAATCCCCTTCTCGAGTTTCAAAAATGCTTCAAATCCCTTGATCCATGTCAACCACATTGGCTTTCTTTTTGATCCACACAAGATACTCTGTATTTTTTTTTCGGGTATTGTCCACATCCGTTGCAAGGAGACCTTCTACCCTACCACCGCTGTCTGCAATGGTTTGCAATACCTGCAAAAGAGCGGCACTCCGCACTTTGTCTGAAACAACAATCCCTCTGCGGTTTTTTTGTCCCGGAAGGGTTTCAAACTGGGGTTTTACCAACAGAACCATCTGCCCCTCCGGATGAAGCATGGGCATTAAAAAAGGAAGCACAGCCCGCAGACTGATAAAGGACAAATCGGCACAGATGCCATCAGCACCAGAAGGAAGAAAGCGCGCAAAATTAAAATCGCGGATATCCGTGTTTTCGAAAGAAAAAACAGAGGGATGATTTTGCAAAGAGGAATGCAATTGCCCGCTTCCCACATCAATGGCATACACTGCAGCTGCACCCTGCTGAATCAGACAATCGGTAAATCCACCGGTTGAGGCACCTGCATCAATCCATGTCTGCCCCTGCACCTGCAGCCCAAAATGTTGCAATGCCTTGAATAATTTTTCTCCGCCCTTACCTACAAACGGAAGGTTGCCCAACAATTCTACATGGTCCTTTTCCTGCACAGCAACCGCAGGTTTGGTGATGCATTTTCCGTTTACATTCACCTTGCCCTGCCGGATGAGTGTAGCAGCCCTTGCGCGGGTTTCTACTCCCGGAAAAGCACTTAGCACCACATCCAGACGCGATGGAAAAATCATGCAACAAATGTAAGCCTGTGCAAACTTTATTGCATGCGGCTTGTTAGAGTAAGATGAAAAATTTTCTGGTCATCGGAGGATCCTCCGGCATTGGTCAAGCCACTGCACAGCTCCTGTCAAAGGAAGCGCAGGTGTTTGCTACCTATCATTCACACCCTCAGCAAAATCAAAGCAACCTCACCTTTCATCCCCTGAATGTTTTGGATGAAGCAGCAGACTGGAGCTGGCTGCCCGATACCCTGCATGGCCTTGTGTATTGTCCGGGAAATATTCTGCTCAAGCCCGCTGCACGCGTCACTGAACAAGAACTGATTGAAGATTACCGGCTGCAGGCGGTAGGAGCCCTCAAAGCAGTTCAGCATGCCCTGCCTGCCCTTAAAAAAAGTGGACATGCCTCTGTGGTATTCTTCTCTACAGTGGCAGTGCAAACAGGTTTTCCATTTCATGCATTGGTATCGGCTTCCAAAGGAGCGGTAGAAGGCATGACAAGGGCACTTGCTGCCGAACTTGCGCCCGCTATCAGGGTAAACGCGATTGCTCCCTCCATTACCGATACACCCCTTGCCTCAAAAATTTTGGGAACGCCCGAAAAAAAGGAAGCCAGCGCAGCAAGACATCCACTCAAAAAGAACGGGAACGCCGATGAGCTGGCAGCAGCCGTCTCATTCCTGCTTAGCCAATCTTCATCTTTCATGACCGGACAAGTTTTAACGATGGACGGAGGCATCAGTACAATCAGGTAAATATGGGCGTTTTTAGATTATACAGAGAGCAGGTAATTCCTGCAGGCTTGGCAGAGACTTGGGATTTTATCTCCTCACCGCGCAACCTTTCCAAAATCACCCCGGAATACATGCGCTTTGAAGTTACCTCTCAAAAACTTCCCGAGAAAATGTATCCCGGAATGATTATCACCTATCGCGTAAGTCCACTGCCTTTGCTTCGTATGACCTGGGTAACAGAAATTACCCATGTGCAGGAAAACAAGATGTTTGTAGACGAACAGCGATTGGGTCCTTACAGCATGTGGCATCATCAGCACCGCATCCGCGAGGTACATGGCGGAGTAATGATGGAAGACGAAGTGCATTACATTCCGCCCATGGGCTTTCTTGGCAATATAGCAAACGCTTTGTTCATCGAAAAACAACTAAAAACCATCTTCGATTTTCGTGAACAAAAGGTTACAGAAATATTCGGAAAAGTTCATTAGAAAATTTTGCCGGCTGCCGGCGCAGCAAGATACCCATGCTGATCAAGGCAATTAAGATTAATTGACCGATTGCAGGAAAGCCAGATAGGCTTCTCCCCTTTGTTCTGCAAAAAAATCTAAAAGCAGCATCAACCCTGCCTGGAGCAACAATCCGAGTCCGGTACCTGCAAGTATATGCCCGGCCGGAAAATACAGGAAGAGGGCAAAGCCTGTTATCATTAGCGCTATTTCAATCTGTTTGTAGCGCTTAAAATTTTTCATCACTAATTCCATTCTGGGAATTTCTTCGGATGCAATCTTTGGTTTGTTGTATTGCAACATGCGCTGTACCCTATCTATGTCTTTTGGACTGCGCAAAAAAACAGACACACCCACCACCAGCTGAATAAGGGCAATGCCAACAAGGGGATACGACATGCCGGTGTAAAATACCGGCTTGGCTTTGAGTAAAAAATATGCAGCCATACCAATGGCGAGCAATCCTGCGAGGATAAAGAAAAGACTTTCGTTTTTTTCGGCCTGAAAATATTTACTGATGGATTCCATGCGGATAAGATTTGTTAGCCCATAAAGAAAGAAAAACTTACTGAACCATGCTTCATTCAGCCGATTTCTGCCTGAAGCAGTACCCAGCATAGATCCGGTTGTTGTTTAACCCATTCTTGTGTTTTTAACCCCCCTTTACGCAGGAATTGATTGATGACTTTACCGGCTACAGAAGAGTATACAACCGTGTTTTGGGCATTTATTTTCACATAAATACCGTTTGTTATTTTAAAAACGGCAGGTATTCCTCTTATTGCTAAACCCATGATAGGCACACGAGTTGTTTGCCCCGGTGCCACCGGCATCACTTTTTTTTCGCTTGTTAAAACAAATACATCACGGCTGGAATCATTTGAAAGCAATCGCCCTCCCCGGAGCAAATGAGCACCGGTTAAAATAAAAAGAATACCGGTAATCACACCTGCTAATCGGATGTATTCATGCTCAGAAAGGCCAAGTAAAAAGGCCAATAGCGTCCCCAACAAAAGGTAATTATAAGGGCAAACAGATATATTCCCTCTCATAATGGAATGAAAAAATGTGTCGTTTTTAAACATGGAAGAAAGCCTATTTTGATGTTTCGTCTCATTAAAACAAGAGAAGAACCAAAATCTTGTGAAATTCGGTGGATTTTTTTTTGGGCGTTCCCCGGCCTTGCCGGGTCGGGTTTCCACTCAAACTTTTTTGCAGGCAAAAAAGTAAGCGTTCCAACCCCTAACGCAAATGCAGCTCATGTCACTGAAAGTTGCTTGGATAAATTTAATTTGTTCTGCTCGCAGTAATTTTTTTACTCCGGATAAGTTCAAAATTTGAGGAGAATTGTTTGTGCATCACTCACCATATATCTGACAAACCATGTAAGAAATCTACACACACAACTCATCAGGTAATTAGGGAGATCGAAGCCCTTTATCTGATGTTACTTGCTGCGTTTTTACAGGAATAACCGGACAAAGCTCTGCAGATGGGGTAGCTGAAAAACTGCATCGGAAAGAATTTATTCTTTTACAAAACGCGATTGTAACAACACAGTGTTTGTTGATGTAACAGACACAAGATACATACCCGGACTCAGATGCGATGTAGTTAGGCTTTGTGTATTCATATCAAAAATTGCCATCATTTCTTCGCCCAGCATATTTGTGATTTTAACAGTCGCAATGGAAGAAGGTACATTTTTAAGTTGCAAAAGGTCCCTTGTTGGATTCGGGAAGAGCTTCAAGCCCTCTGCTAAAACAGATTTTAATCCAACGGCTGTATTTACCTGAATGGTATCTGTTTGCTGAATGGTACTTATTCCGTTACTATTGCCTGTTGATAAGGTAACAAGATAGGTTCCGGGCTGTTCAAAAACAATTTGAGGGCTTTGAGAATTGGCATCAGAGCCATTTACAAAACTCCATCCGGTAAGAGGGTCAATGTTCCAGTTCCAGTAGGTTGGGCAAACCGTTGAGATGTCATTAAAAACAACTGTATCCAGTTCAAGTATGTTGTTACTGCTGGCCTGAAATCCCGTTAACGGTGTGGGGCCGCTATTCTCCTGGATATAAAGCAC
>JBEICQ010000162.1:0-4937 GCA_040383885.1 Flavobacteriales bacterium
CTTCCGTCGATATTTTTTTGAATGACAGGTTTATCTAAAAATGTATGTGTATGGCCACCAATGATGATATCAATGTTGCGAGATCTCCGCGCAAGTTCGATATCTGAGATTTTATTATCCTGGTATTTAAAGCCCAGATGCGACAAACAGACGATAAGGTGGCATTTTTCTTCATTTTTTAGGAACAAGGCATATTTGGCAGTTTGCTCTTCCGGATTCAGAAAACGAGTTTTTCCATACATGCGTTTATCAACCAGACCGTCTAATTCTATACCTAATCCAAATACTCCTATTTTGATACCATCTTTGACAAATATTTTGTAGGGAATGGTTTTCCCATTCATGGCCGTATCAGAAAAATCATAGTTGGCACAAATCAGCGGAAACTCCATCAATGGGAGGTTGCGCGTGATGCCTTCTATGCCGTTATCAAAGTCATGATTCCCAATTGCGGAAGCATCATATTTCATCCGACTCATTAGTTTAATCTCCAGTTCACCGTTGTAACGATTAAAATAGGGCGTTCCCTGATAGATATCACCAGCATCAAAAAGCAAAACATTTTTTTGTTCTTGTCTGATTTTATTGATCAGTGCTGCTCTCCTTGCCGCACCACCCAAACCGGGATACTTGGGATCATTATCGGGGAAAGGATCAATATGACTGTGTACATCATTGGTATGCAGAATGGTGATGACAACTTTTTCGGAAGCAGCAAGCAAATCGAGAGGCGCAAGGCTTGCTCCTGCCATTCCCCAGGTGAGCGTTTTGAGAAAGTCTCTGCGATTATTTCTGTTGAGTGATTCTTCCATCTTTTCTTGGTTTTAAAATCATGCCCTTACTGTTTTTTTCAATCATGGCCTCTACGAGTACATCGCGGATTTTTTTGTTTAAAAACACTACGGATACAGGGTCTTTGAAAAAGCGCATCTTGTCGCCCCCAAAAGCCAGGTAGTCACTTGTAAGCACCGAATAGTTGCGGTTGTTCTCATACGGTTTTCCATCGAAAGAGATCTCTGTAAAGGTGGAGTCGTTTATGATCATTCTCATTCCTGCCATAGGCTGTCCACCTGATCTTGCAATATAGTTAAGCATCCCTTTGAATTTATCCGGTGAGAGTGTAACCAAAACCAATTCGTTCTCAAAGGGCATGAGTTCATAAACTTTTCCGAGAGTAATTTCTCCTTTAGGCAATGGTGCACGCAATCCACCTTTATTAAGTAAGCATACATCTGCGGATAGATTTTTCGCTGTGACCACGACCCTTGCTTTTTCCAGCAGTAAATCTGCGACCAGATTACCAAGGGAACCTTCGGGTTCGTCCTTGATTGCAACCGAATCAGACAAAATCAGCACACTGTTCATTTCTTTTTCAAGAGCAGATTTGTAAGGCAATATTTCCCTCATAATGGAGGAATCAATTCCTATTTCGGAGGTGATGGGAACTTGTTTTTCACTCACCTGCTGAAGAACAGGGCGCCCTGTTTTGCAGGCATTGAAAAGACAAAGCGCTAAGACTAAAGCAACTGCCGGGTGGTATCTGAAATGATATTTGAACAACACCCTGCAATGATAACAATAGATTTGTTCAGAACATAGTCTTTTAAAAATCCATAATACAGACAAAGGCTTGCCTTTTTCTTCGCTATCTTGCCACACATGTATAAAAACCGTTCCTCCATCCGTGTCCGCTACAGTGAGACCGACAGGATGGGATATGTGTACTATGGCAATTATGCCCAGTATTATGAAATTGGTCGGGTGGAAACCCTTCGCTCCCTGGGATTATCCTACCGGGAAATGGAAGATGCCGGCATTATGTTGCCTGTTATTCACTTTGAAATAAATTACTTTAAACCGGCTTATTACGACGATTTGCTGAGTATTGAAACCCTTATCCCTGTCATGCCTGATGTAAAAATACGGTTTGACTACACCTGTTTCAACCAAAAGGAAGAGGTCTTAAACAAAGGTACCACAACCCTTGTTTTCATGAACAAACAAACTAACAAGCCATGTCGTTCTCCGCAACATTTATCCGAATGTTTAAAATCTTATTTCCACTAACATGAATTCCTTATTCAGAACAACCCTCATTTTGGGTATGCTTTTTATATCTGAATCCATGGCTCAGCCTTGGGTTGAAAATATTGAACCCGGAAAAGAGAACAACTTCTTTGCCATCAGGGATGCTTTTTACAAATGGTCTGATGCCATGGAATCTAAAAAAAACCAACCCGGAAAATCAGAAAGGAAGGCTGAGATGCATGAAGGCAGCGGAAAATATTCCGAAGTTTTCAAACGCTGGGAATGGTTTTGGGAAACGCGTGTTGATTCACTCGGAAATTTCCCTACAACTTCTGATTACCTGGATGCTTTTCAAAATGTAGGTCTTAAAAAATCAAATAATTCCAATACCTCCGTTCCCGAACCCAACTGGCAGCTCATCGGACCTGTGCAGGATATCCCTGCATCCGGGGGTGGCATGGGTAGGGTTACCTGCATCAGTTTCAAACCCAACAATACCAACGAAGTATGGATTGGCACACCTGCAGGAGGTTTATGGAAATCATTCGATGGAGGAAACACCTGGGAAAACACTACCACCGACAACCTGCCTGTTATTGGAATCAGTGACATTGTCTTCAATCATCAAAACGCCAACACCGTTTACATTGCCACAGGCGACTACACCGCGGGTGACACTTACAGTGTGGGGATATTAAAATCCACTGACGGAGGACAATCATGGAATACAACAGGAATGACATTTAACCTGAGTATCAACAGACGCATTGACAAACTTTTGATGCATCCCACAGATACTTCTGTTTTGTTTGCAGCTACAACAGGCGGTTTATTCCGAACTGCAGATGGAGGAACCACATGGAGTCAGCTGCGTCCCGGCGCTTTCCGTGACATCGAATTTAAACCGGGTAATCCCAATATCGTTTTTGCATGTAATAATTCCCAGGTTTTTAAATCAACCAATGGAGGTCTCAGCTTTGCGGCCAATTCCGGAGGTACAGGCCTTCCTTCCGGCGGAGTAGGAAGAATCTCACTTGGAATAAGTCCTGCAGCACCTTCCACAATTTATGCTTTGCTTTCCAGATCTGCAAATTATGGTTACCTGGCAACCTATAAATCCACAGACGAGGGAGCCACCTGGAATCTTGTAAATGACTCGCCTAACCTGCTGGGTTGGGATCCGAGTGGAAATGACAATGGAGGTCAGGGATTTTTTACCCTTACTATTTGTGTTTCACCGGTCAATGCAGACGAGGTATTTGTTGGAGGTGTGAACATCTGGAAATCTACAAACGGAGGTGCTGATTTTGAACTCAACGCGCACTGGTATGGTGGTGGAGGCGCACCCTATGTGCATGCAGATATACATGACATGATATTTGATCCTTCCAATCCTTCAATACTTTTGGTCGGATGTGATGGGGGATTGTTTAAATCTACTGATGCGGGAGTCAATTATACAGATTGCAGTGCAGGTTTGGCCATTAAACAAATTTACCGAATGGACAATTCAAGAACAAATCCCGGCTCAATCATTTATGGGTCTCAGGACAATGGATCTAATCTCTTTTTTGCAAATAATTTCGAAATGGTTTTAGGTGGTGATGGAATGGATTGCCTGATTGATCATACTGATGCTTCCGTGATGTTTACTGAACTCTATTATGGTGATATGTACAAGTCTTACAGTAACGGTTCTTTTTTTTACCCGGTATCGCCACCCGATACAGGAGCATGGGTAACACCTTTTGCAATGGCTGCAAACAATCACGACATCATGTATGCCGGCTACCGAGAAATATGGAAATCCATTGACAATGGTGAATCATGGACACAATCAACCAACGGAATCAACGGACAGGGAACTTATGTAGATTTGTCCATATCCGATGTAGATGCCAATGTGGTTTTCGCCATCAGTAGCGGAAGAGTATACAAGACCATCAACGGTGGAACAAACTGGCAAATAGTGAATACCGGATTACCAGGCAACAACTACACAAGGGTTTTGGTAAAATCCGGAGACCCCAATACCGCCTATCTAACCATCGGTGGATTTACTGCTTCCAACAAAGTATTCATGACTTTTAATGGTGGAAGCACCTGGACGAACCTCACAAAAACCGGTCTGCCGACTGTACCTGTTAATTGCATTGCTTACCAGAATAATACCAACAATCGCTTGTATGTGGGAACCGATCTGGGCGTGTACTACACCAATGACAGCATGAATACCTGGCTGCCTTTTAATACCGGTTTACCAAACACCGTAATCACCGATCTTGAATTTCAATATTCAGCAGGAGTTCTGCGTGCATCCACCTACGGACGAGGTATCTGGCAAACCGTAGTTATTGATAGTTTGCCGGTTCAGGCTGTGAGGTCCAATACACAACCTGTTGCCATGTTTTTTCCCAACCCCGCCAATGAACAGACCACACTGGTAACAGAACAATTTGAAGGCAGCAGCATCAACCTGAAATTGATGGATACGCAGGGAAGAACTGTTTGGCTGAGTAGCCGGCCCTATGCGAGTCACCTGCAAATTGATGTTTCCTCGCTATCTGCCGGTGTTTACTTCCTGGAAGCAAACAATGGTAGCAAAAGAAAAACCATAGAATTAATTATTCAACGATGACTTGCCATGAGGAAGTACAGGCATTTGTTTTTTGACCTGGACCACACGCTCTGGGATTTTGAGACCAATTCTGAAAAGACGCTATTTAGTCTTTCAGAAAAATACAATTTCCCTAAAGCTCATGGTCCGGAAGGTTTCGTTGAAACCTACAAAATCGTCAATAAAAAATTGTGGTTGCAATACGAGAATGGGGAAATAGACCAGCACACACTGAGAACCGAAAGGTTCAGGGTATCTCTGTTGGGACAAGGCATTAGCGATGAAGGATTCA
>JBEICQ010000163.1:0-4919 GCA_040383885.1 Flavobacteriales bacterium
TGTCTGTGAAGGATCTGTTTTACCTCATCTATGGCCTGCGCCTCATCCCATTGACCATTCTTGATAAGTGAATTCAAATAAGATTTGATTTCATTGAGCATTTGTGCATGATTGAGCACTTTTGTTCCGGGAAGTAATCCCATATATGCTTCTTGAGGCAGGATGCCATACTTTCCAAGGATTCGGCTCACTGCATTACACTCAGAGCCTTCATCAAGATTGGCATCTCCGCGTTTTTCCAGAAAGTATTTCGCTTTTTCGAGGTATTCCCAATACACGATGAACATCTCGGAAAGTTTAACTTTTTTGCCTGTGCTTCTGAATGCCTCTGTTTCAAAAAATGAGATACCGGAATAAGACCAACAGGTGCCGGTTGATCCCTGCGATACGGGAGGATTTTTCCAAACCGTGGCAAAATCTCCGAAATCAGGAGTCTTTAATTCTCTTGCATCGGCTTTAAATCCTTTGGCAAGGTGGGTTGCTGATGAACGATGACCGGTCGACAATTGATTGTCTCCTTCAACCTGGTCTTCACAACAAGCCTTGTGTGGACTGGAAAAATGACCTTTGTGACGAATTGGTTGAGCGGGGGTCTGATAAATAAAAGGCAGGGTCAGACATGCCATTGCGAATAAGGTTTTCATAGATAGGGTGGCGCAAAAGTATGCAACACTCGTCCTATTACGACATTTATTCGTCTAAGGTTTCATCTATTATGTCGAATTTATATCCTATACCCTTAACCGTCTTTATGCAAGAGTCGCCTAATTTTTCCCGGAGCTTACGGATGTGCACATCTATGGTACGGTCGCCAACAACCACATCTTCACCCCAGACGGAATACAAGATATTACTTCTGGTAAAAACATTTCCGGGTTTTGAAGTTAAGAGATCGAGCAATTCAAATTCTTTCCTTGGTAACTGAATGGGCTCATTGTTTTTGAATACGAGAAATTTTTCCCGGTCAATTATCAAACCTCCCAGAGCCACCGCGTTTTTGCGAGTTTTGGCGGCATTTTCGTTTCTTCGAAGCAGTGCCTGAATTCTGCTAACCAAAACCCTCGGCTTGATGGGCTTACTAATATAATCATCCGCTCCTGATTCAAAACCTGCAATTTGAGAATAGTCTTCATTGCGTGCGGTTAAAAAGGCGATGATCGTTTCCTTGGTACTGTATTTTTTTCGCAGTTCTCTGCAGGTTTCGATGCCATCCATTTCGGGCATCATAACATCTAATAGGATAAGATGAGGTTGAAATTCGGCTGCTTTCTTGATGGCTTCTTTTCCGGTAGCACAAGCCAATACCTGATACTCTTCCTTTTTAAGAAGGTGAAGGAGCAAATCCCTTATGTCCTCTTCATCATCCACAATCAGAATTTTGTGTTCGGGATTGCTCATTAACAGCTTGGTTTAATTTTGCGCTAATATAGTGCCTGCAAGTATGAAGAAGTCTTTTAATGGTATTAAGTTTTTGTTATTATCCATGCCAATGGTGTTTAGGTTTTCATTAGCTCAGGTACCGGGCTATGTATGGTGGGAAAGACATCACGGCATCAACAGCGATATGGCAAAACATTTACTTCGTCGTACACCCGGCTTCATGGGACCCAATGCGCTGCCTGTTCCTGAAGTATTTGATACCAAAGTTGGCTATCGCACTTTTGTTGGTACAAGCATAGAATATTACAATGGTAATGGAGAGCAAACCATGAATCCTGATATGATGCTTCATTTTCCCATTCAAAAGAACAGACTATCAATTAGCATAAGAAGTAAATTGCTGGAATGGTACCGCATGCGTCCCGATCTCCGCGATGAAAGGTATGCGAGAGATAGCGCAGGGATGGGCTTCTCTACAGGAGAGACTTTCTTGCAGGCAAAATGCCGCATTTTGGAGAATTTCTATTTTTTTCCTGACCTAAGTATCGATGCCGGAATGAAATTTTACTCAGGAGGTAACTTTGAAAATGCCCGTCATACAGGAGCAGGCTCTTATTGGTTAAGTGGGATTATTGGCAAAACAATCTTAAAAAACAGAAGCCAGAGTATTCGCTTCACCATGTCGTGCGGAGGATACTTCTGGCAAGCAAGTGAATGGCAACACAGAAGGGCGCTTCTTTACGGAATTGGATTCTTGCTGATGCATAAAAACATGGTTTTGTACACGGCAATTAATGGATACAGGGGAAGATTGAACAATGGTGACAGACCCTTGCTACTCAGGCTAAGATGGGAAATGAACACTTCCGGAAAAATGTTTTTTCTCGGATATCAGCTAGGTATCAATGATTTTGTCAAACATGCGTGGATGACCGGCATGGCTTTTAAGATTGGCTGGACAGACAGAATCAATCCCTATTGATATGGCAAAGCCAAAGGTGATTGTTACCTTTGCAATTCTTATCACATACCATGTTTGAAAATCTAAGCGATCGGTTTGAAAGGGCCTTTAAGATTCTTAAAGGCCAGGGACAAATCACCGAAATCAATGTTGCTGAAACCCTCAAAGAAGTGCGTAAAGCGCTGCTTGATGCGGATGTAAATTTTAAAATCGCCAAGCAGTTTACCGATACTGTAAAAACGAAAGCCCTGGGACAAGATGTGCTTACTGCTATCTCTCCCGGACAGCTCATGGTGAAAATCACCCACGAAGAGTTAACCTCGCTCATGGGTGGTGCCAGCACAGACATCAACCTGAAAACTGAGTCCGGTAAGCCGGCTGTCATACTCATGAGTGGCCTGCAGGGGTCAGGTAAAACCACTTTTACAGGTAAACTGGCAAGTTACCTTAAAACCAAGCGAGGAAAAAAACCTTTGCTTGTTGCTTGCGATGTATATAGACCTGCTGCGATACAGCAGTTGCAGACACTGGGTGAAAAACTGGGCATAGAAGTATATACAGAACCCGGCAACAACAAACCGGTTGAGATTGCACAAAATGCTATCAGGCATGCAAGAGAAAATGATCATCAGGTAGTTCTTGTAGATACGGCCGGTCGCCTTGCTGTTGATGAGGAGATGATGAATGAAATTGCCAACATCAAACAAGCCATTAAGCCCTCGGAGATTTTGTTTGTGGTTGATTCTATGACGGGACAGGATGCGGTTAATACAGCCAAGGCATTTAATGACCGTATTGATTTTGATGGAGTGGTGCTCACGAAACTTGATGGCGATACGCGCGGTGGTGCTGCCCTGTCTATCAGATATGTTGTAAACAAGCCCATCAAGTTTATTGGTACCGGAGAAAAGATGGAAGCACTGGATGTTTTTCATCCCGAGCGGATGGCCAGCCGGATCTTAGGCATGGGCGATGTGGTTTCTCTCGTGGAGCGTGCCAGAGAGCAATACAATGAAGAAGAGGCCAGGAAACTGCAGAAAAAGATTGCCAAAAACCAATTCAACTTCAACGATTTTCTTTCCCAACTGCAACAGATAAAAAAGATGGGAAACATCAAAGACCTCATGGGCATGATTCCGGGGGTGGGGAAAGCCATGCAGGGAATGGACATCAGCGATGATGCCTTCAAAGGCGTGGAAGCAATCATCTACTCCATGACACCCAAGGAGAGAGAAAATCCCGAAATCATCAATGGCAGTCGCAAACAACGAATAGCCAAAGGATCCGGTCAGAGCCTGCAGGAAGTCAATAAAATACTAAAGCAGTTTGAAGATACCCGCAAAATGATGCGCATGTTCAGCAACAAAGACCAGATGACGAAAATGATGCGCAACATGCCCAGAATGGGGAGGGCCTGATTATTTGCGCAAAGAAAACAGTGTGAGCTTCTCCCGCAGTCTTTTTGTCTCGGCATTGTTCACCTCTTTTGAGAACGCTGCTAAACCTTTAAGTAGGTTTTGTTTTTCGGCGAAGCCCCAATTTTTGCCTGTTGTCAGGTCAGCGTCATCTAATTCTTCCTGTTTGTAGGAGAACAATCTGCCTTCAGAAATCATTCGGATGCTCCTTTGACAAAGGTCATGACCATGCTCCATTATTCTTATATAAATATCTCTGAGTGGTTCATTGCCTTCAAAGTGGGCAGTTTCACTGGAAAAAATATCAGGTGTCTTTTGATCACTCCTTAGCCAAAGAATAGCATTGCCAAGCAAATGAAAAGCTTTGTTTGAAATGCACCAGTTGGTGCTATTCATTCCTGCATTCACATAGGGTGAAAGACCATTATGAAGTTCGATGTAACCAATCCTGAGTTTGGGTTCAATGGTTTTAGGTACATGCACCTCAAGGCCTGAGAGCAGAACAAGATCGGGGGCTAACTGATTGGTAAAGCCGGTTACTTCAGGATCATCAATGCTTTCGCAATAGAGCGTTTGTACTTCGGGGTAACGCGGAAAGTTGGATCGGTAATATTGCTGCATCCCATTCCAGGATGATTTGATGTGGCTGACAGCAAGATTTTCAATGGCTTTTTCGAACAGGATGCCGGCACTGAGATTTTTTAAGAAAGGTGTTTTTCTTTCTATTACCAGCCCTACCAGCCCCGTATTTAAATGCAACTTACAAGCTATTGCTTTGTGACACTCTTCTTCACCAATCCATGCAACCAGTTTCATCTCGGCTTTTCTTCTCTTCCTTCTTGTCTTTTCTTCGAAAACCTGTAAAATCTGTAGGTTTACTTTACTTGGTGATAGCTGTTTTTGACTTGGGTTGCAGGAATATGGGAAATTTTTATTTGGCTCGGTTATTCATTTCATCCCTTATCCTGGAAGCTTTTTCGTAGTCTTCATTTTCAAGGGCTTTGCTAAGCATTTCATCTAGCTGACTATTTGTATAACGCGAGTATTCGGTAATCACATCTTCAACAGATGATTCTTCCCCTTCCTCCTCTTCATTTTGGCTCTGGGAATCCTCATCTTCCAGAGAAATTCCTGCGGATGAAACAATAAAATCAAAAGTATAA
>JBEICQ010000164.1:0-4879 GCA_040383885.1 Flavobacteriales bacterium
CCAAAGGCCATCCCCCGCTGAAACATTACCTCGGCATGCCCATTAAGGATAAAAACAATGTAATGATTGGAATGATTGGGATTGCCAACAAGCCAAACGGATTCTCAGAGGAGGATGTTTCCTTTTTGGAGCCTATGGTCTCCCTCTCTTCAGCTTTTATCTCCTCATTAAAAGCCGGAGAAGCAAAAGAATTTTTCTCCGACACGCTTGAGGCATACAAGAACGCAATAGACAGCCATGCAATTGTCTCGGTTACAGATGTCAATGGGGTGATTACTTATGTGAATGAAAAATTTTGCGCACTATCAAAATATGCACCCAATGAACTGATTGGCAGAACACATAAAATCGTTAATTCAGGTTACCACAGCAAGGCTTTTTTTGAACAGTTATGGAAAACCATCCTGTCGGGACAAACATGGCATGGTGAAATTAGAAATTGTGCAAAGGATGGCACCATATATTGGGTAGATGCCACCATTATTCCTTTTTTAAATGCCGATAAAAAACCTTATCAGTTTCTTGCAATCCGAACAGATATCACCCGGCTCAAAGAACAGGAAATTGAATTGTCTAATTTTTTCAGGCTCTCGGTGGATTTTCTTTGTATCGCCAATACATCCGGCTACTTTCTAAAAGTGAGTCCATCCTTCTCCAGGGCACTTGGCACAACGCAACAACAACTTTTATCAATTTCGTTTCTCGAATTGATTCATCCGGATGATTTAACAAGCACAGAAGAAGAAATTCAACGACTTTCTGCAGGATATAAGACCATTAGCTTTATCAACCGCTACCGAAAGGCAGATGGAGAATACCTCACACTTACATGGAAAGCTTCCATCAATGAGAGCGATGGATTGATTTATGCAACAGCAACAGATATTACGGAAAAGCTGGCAGTGGAAGAAAGGCTGATCCAGTCTAAAGTAGAAATTGAAAAAGCCAAGACAAAGGATGCTTTTCTGGCCAATATGAGCCACGAAATAAGAACCCCGCTGAATGCCATCATGGGCTTTCAGGAATTACTTCGCAACACCCATCTTAACGAAGAGCAGCTTTTCTATTCCAATATTATTTCATCTGCACTTAAAAACCTCAATGTCATCATCAACGACATACTCGACTTGTCAAAGATTGAAAACGGCAAATTACAATTGGAGAAGCGCCTATTCCGCCTTGAAGCATTGGCAAAACAGGTAGTTCAAATGCAACTGCCATCCGCCCAGGCAAAGAACCTCAAATTGTTACTGAGTTATGATAGTTCCCTTCCGGACAAAATCATCGGAGATGAAATCAGACTCACACAAATTCTAATCAATTTGATTTCGAATGCCATTAAATTCACTCAGAAAGGCAGGGTAGAGGTATTGCTTTCAGAAAACGGGAGAACAGAAAATGAAATCGTGCTGCAATGCTCCGTTAAAGACACCGGTATTGGTATTGAAGCCGACAAGCTCTCTCTGATTTTCGATCGCTTTACTCAGGCAGAAGACTATACGACCCGTATTTATGGCGGAACCGGCCTTGGTTTGAACATTGTTAAATCACTGGTTGATTAGCATAACGGATCCCTTGAAGTGTTCAGTGAACCGGGCATCGGTTCGGAGTTTGTTTTTGAAATTACCTATCTCATTTCAACACAAACCACCAATCAATTCGAGCAAAACGAAATAGAACATATAAAAGAAAAATCCCTTGATGGTCTGGACATTCTTCTTGTGGAAGACAATATTCACAACCAGATTCTTGCTAAAACCTATCTGGAGAGAAATGCTGGCAGGGTAGATTTGGCTGGAAACGGCCTTATCGCTCTCGAAAAAATCAAAGACCACAACTACGATGTCATTCTCATGGATGTGCAATTACCTGCAATGGATGGGGTAACAACGACGCGTAAAATCAGGGCAGATTTGCAAAAAAACATTCCAATCATCGGTTGTTCCGCCCATTCCCTTACTTCAGAAAAAACAGCTTGCCTTGAAGCCGGTATGAATGCCTATATCACCAAACCCTACACTGAGGGTGAACTGATTGCAGCTATCCTCTCCTCTTGTAAGCCTGTTGTGACAGAAACCCATGAAAAATTACCCTCTGGGGGACCTGCAAAGCTCACAGAAGACCTCGAAAAAGCCCTGGAGAAACTGGAGGCAGATATCGGAAAAGCCAACTTAATACCACTCTTATCCGCACTTAGAGAGAGGCTTCCCGAGGATCTTGAAAAAATAGAAATGCTTCTTTTAGCCGGTGATTTCAGAAAGATTGAGGACATGGCTCATTCCCTTTCCGGCACGCTCAGTTCCATGAGGTTACCCAAGGGGCATGAACTGGCATCTGCATTAGAAAAAGCAGCCAGAGAGCATAATATAAACTTGGTAAATGAACGCGCATTATTTTTACAAACATACCTCATAAATTTACTGAAGGACATAGAGAGCCACTGTTAATGAAAACTATCCAGCCTTGCTAAGTTTTTCATGTAATGTGCCAACAAACAATAAAGGTTTAAAGACAGAAGGAAAATACTCCCTACATTTGTCATGTTTTGCATGCCGGTTTCTGTCGCTTCGGTGAAACACCGGAGAGGAAAGTCCGGGCAACAAAGGGCACCATCCTTCCTAACGGGAAGGCGGATGAATGGAGACATTTTTCCGACAGAAAGTGCAACAGAAAGTAAACCGCCTCTGCTGTAAGGCAGAGGTAAGGGTGAAACCGCAGGGTAAGAGCCTGCGATGCATCATGGCGACATGGTGCATGGTAAACCTGATGGGTTGAAAGACCAAATAAACCGGGGCAGGTTGTTTTCGCAACAACCAAAAGGGCTGCCCGTCCAACCCGGAGGGTAGGTCGTTAGAGATTGCAGGCAACTGCAGTCCCAGATGAATGACAGAAAACTCCACAAGAGTTAACAGAACCCGGCTTACAAGGCATGCAAAATTATTTTACATCCATCCTGCTCATAAATGGATGCAGGGCTTATGCGACTCGAATTCAAATTTGGATTACTTTCGCACTCACACTAAAATTATTGTAAGTACTGTGTCATTAATCACTTCCATCTCGGGCATCAGGGGAACAATAGGAGGTAAGCCCGGAGAGGGACTAAGTCCACTCGATATTGTTGTTTTTACCTCTGCTTATGCCACCTGGCTTAAAAAACAAAATAAGTCAAACACTCCTTGTACTGTAGTGATTGGCAGGGATGCCAGAATTTCGGGTGCAATGGTAAACCAACTCGTATGCGGTACCCTTTTGGGTATGGGTATTCAGGTAATTGATACCGGACTATCCACTACGCCTACAGTTGAAATGGCTGTTGTAAGTGAAAATGCCCATGGAGGAATCATTCTCACGGCCAGCCATAATCCCGTTCAATGGAATGCTCTCAAACTCCTCAACTCCAAAGGTGAATTTATCTCCGATCAGGATGGGAGCGATATCCTCAAAATCGCTGCTGAACAGAAGTTTGTATACGCTGATGTGCATCACCTGGGGACTTACCGGATGGTAGATGATACTCTCGAAAAACATATCCAAGCCATTCTCGCGCTCCCATATGTTGATGTTCAGGCCGTGAGTAAAGCAGGCTTTAAGGTGGTTGTAGATTGTATCAATTCATCAGGAGCCATCGCCCTGCCACCCTTGCTGAAAGCACTTGGAGTAAAAGAAGTAGTTGCCATTAACGATGTGCCCGATGGGCATTTCGCTCATAACCCGGAACCCCTTCCTGAAAACCTGAGAGACATTTCAAAAGCCGTTAAAAAACACAAGGCGCATCTTGGAATTGTGGTAGATCCGGATGTTGACAGGCTCGCGCTCGTCATGGAAGACGGCGAAATGTTTGGTGAAGAGTACACCCTGGTTGCTGTTGCAGACTATATCCTGCAACACAAAAAAGGAGATACAGTTTCCAATATGTCTTCTACGCGTGCACTCAGAGATATCACCGAAAAAAACGGCTGCCGGCATTTTGCCTCAGCAGTGGGAGAAGTTAATGTGGTAAAAAAAATGAAAGAGGTGAACGCAGTCATCGGAGGCGAAGGAAACGGTGGAGTTATTCTTCCGGACCTGCATTATGGCCGCGATGCACTGGCAGGAATTGCCTTGTTTCTCTCACATCTGGCAAAATTCGGCAAGAGCTGCAGCATGCTCCGTGCAAAATATCCCAACTATCACATTTCAAAAAATAAAATAGAGCTCACTCCCGAAATCAACACCGAAAAGATCCTCACCGGAATTGCGGATAAATACAAGAAGCAACCGGTAGATACCAGCGATGGAGTAAAAATTGAGTTTGGCAAAGAATGGGTTCATTTAAGAAGGTCGAATACCGAGCCCATCATCAGGATATACTCAGAGAGCGAGCACGAAACTACTGCCCAAAACCTCGCAGAAAAAATCATTGCTGATATCAGAGAAGTCATTAAAAAAAAGCCTTAAATCATGGTTTACCTGGATAATGCTGCAACAACCCCGATCGATCCGGAGGTAATTGCATTGATGAGCGAGCTCATGAAAAGCCATTTTGGAAATCCCTCTTCGATTCATACAGGAGGTAGGCAGTCCAGGGCACTCATCGAAACTGCCAGGCGAACCATAGCAGCGCATATTAACGCTCAACCGGGAGAAATTTTTTTTACTTCCGGAGGAACAGAAGCTGACAATACTGCTCTGTTCCGTGCGATAGATGATTTGGGTATCAAACATGTAATCAGTTCAGAAATTGAACACCATGCTGTCACACATTCACTTGAGTTCCTTGAAAAACAAGGTCGTATTCGTTACAGCAAAGTCAGGCTCGATGCTCAGGGCCATATAGATTTGACTCATCTCGAAGAACTATTAAAAGAAAGCGGCCCCACTCTTGTCTCACTGATGC
>JBEICQ010000165.1:0-4806 GCA_040383885.1 Flavobacteriales bacterium
ATGATTCTGAGCGGAAAGAAGGGTTTGGCAAAACCGATATCTACCGTTTTGACCTTTATCCGGCTGCAAGGCCGGTGCCGGTTACCTATGTAAAGGGAAAAGTGTACGACCAGGATTCACGCAATCCGATTGAAGCCTCCTTTGAACTTACCGATCTGGCTACCGGCAAAGTAGTGGCGGGGAGCTATTCCAATCCCGGCAATGGAGAATACCTGGTGTGTTTGCCATCGGGGCATGACTATGCTTTTACCTGTTCGAGAAAAGGGTATTTGTTTTTCTCACAGAACTTTTCCTTGCCAAGCGGCAGCAGCCTGAAACCACATGTGCTCGATGTGGGCCTGAGCCCACTGAAGCCGGGCAGCAAAATGGTGATGAACAATATTTTTTTCGCCACAGGTTCTTTTGAGCTAAAACCTGAGAGCCATGCAGAAATCAACAAACTGGTTTCTCTTTTGCAAAACAATCCTTTGCTGAAAGTAGAGATCAGCGGACACACTGACAATGTTGGAGACGCTCAGAAAAACAAAATACTCAGTGAAAATCGTGCCAGGGCCGTGGTGGAATTTTTAGTAAGCAGGAACATTCCCGCCGAAAGGATTGTTTACAAAGGGTACGGCGATACGCAACCCATTGCACCCAATGACAATGAAGAGGGGCGTAAGAAAAATCGCCGCACGGAGTGTAAAATTTTATGAGCATGAAAAACCAAGACACAACATCTGAGGCATTACTTACGGAGGAATTCATTGAGAAGAGCGCAACCAACCGACACATCAAAGATATTGGAAACAAGGTACTGCATGCTGAGCGGATCAGTACTGAGGAAGGGGTGGTATTATATGAACAAGGGCCTCTCAACTTCCTGGGAGTACTTGCCAACTTTGTAAGAGAGAAAAAAAACGGTAACCTCACCTGTTTCAACAGAAACTTCCACATAGAGCCCACCAATATTTGTGTGTTCGACTGTAAGTTCTGCTCCTACTCCCGTTTGCTCAAGCAAAAAGAACAGGGCTGGGAAATGAGCAAAGAGCAAATTCTCAACATTGTTAAATCCTACGAGGGGCAGCCCGTTACGGAGGTGCATATTGTGGGAGGCGTGCATCCCAAAATGGGTTTGGATTATTTTGCAGGCATCATCCGCGACATCAAAGCCATTCGACCTGATTTGCATGTAAAAGCCTTTACTGCCGTGGAACTGGAGTACATGATCAGAAAGGCGGGGCTTTCTGTGAGAGAGGGATTGGAAGTGCTCAAACAGGCCGGCCAGGATTCCTTGCCGGGCGGAGGCGCAGAGATTTTTGATGAGGGTATCCGTGCAGAAATCTGTGGCGACAAATGTACCTCTGAGCAATGGCTTGCCATTCACCGCACGGCACATGAGCTGGGCATGCCCTCCAATGCCACCATGCTCTATGGGCATGTAGAGAAATATGAGCATCGCATTGATCACATGAACAGACTGCGCAGTTTGCAGGACCAAACGGGAGGGTTCAACACCTTTATTCCCTTGAAGTTCCGCAACAAAGACAACCAGATGTCGCATCTTGCTGAAGTATCGGTGATTGAGGATTTAAAGAACTATGCAGTCAGCCGAATCTTCATGGATAATTTTGCACACATCAAAGCTTACTGGCCGATGATTGGCAGAAACACCGCACAACTTTCCCTGTCGTATGGAGTAGATGATGTGGATGGTACCATTGACGACAGCACCAAAATATACACCATGGCAGGCTCGGAGGAGCAAAGTCCGAAGCTGAGCACAGAGCAATTGGTTGAGTTGATAGAACAGGCGGGCAGAGAGGCTGTGGAGCGCGACACGCTGTACAGGGTGATCAGAAACTACAGCCGGGAAAAGGCAGAGATGAATTGATTGATCTGCCCGGCATTGCTCAGACGCAGATGCCAATCACGCAGATATCATCAACCTGTTCTTCCTTTCCGCGGTAGGAAAGATGAAAGTCCAGCAGGGCTTTTTTTTGCTCATCCATGGTTTTGTGTGCATTTGCCATGAGCAATTCTTTAAATCTTTTACGGGTAAGTTTTCCACCTTTAGGTCCTCCAAACTGATCGGCGAAACCATCGGTAAACAAATACACACAAGTACCTTTTTCAAGCCATAATTCATGATGAGTGAATGGCTTTCGAATATCTGATTTTCCAATAGGCTGTTTATCCGGAGATATCTCAACCAATTCAGGAGATGAGTTGTTTTTGCGGATAATCCAAAGTGGATTGTTTGCTCCTGCCCATTCCAGGAGCATCAAATCAGGATGTGAATGAGAGGGAGAAAGCGCAAGAAGGGAAACATCCATTCCATCTTTGATTTCATCGCCTTTTGCATTGTTTCTGCTGAATTCCTGCGTAACAATTTCTGCGGCTTTGTCGAGTATTTGTGCGGGGCGAGACAGTTGAAATTCTTTGTATGCTTTTTCGAGCGCCTGGCTGCACACAATGCTTACAAGGGCACCCGGAACTCCATGTCCGGTGCTGTCGCAGGCAGCCATCAAAGATTTTCCTGCAGCTTCCGGATTGTCTTTACCAATCCAATAAAAATCTCCTGCCACAATGTCCTTGGGCAGGTATAAAACAAAATGTTCCGGAAATAAAATATCCAGTTCCTCGTCGGAGGGCAAAATGGTGGCTTGTATTCGTTTGGCGTATTCGATGGAAGAGAGGATTTCTCTGTTTTTTTCTTCCACGAGTAATTTTTGTTTTTGGGTCTCGATCTCTTTGTTTTCAATAATTTTTTTCTGGCGCTGGGTGGTTTTAAACCGATTGAAGAGGACGCCTGAAAATGCCAATACAAGAAGCAATCCGGCTAAGAGTGCATAGCGCTGGTTTTTTTCTTCCTCCAGTTTCAATTGCATCACCTGTTTTTCTTTAACAGCTACCAGGCTGTCTGACTTTTGTTTTACTGCATATTCAAACTGAAACTGACGGCGCATCAGTTGCTTCCTTATTTCCTTGTTTTGCGAACTGTCTCTCATTTCCACAAATTCACGAAACATCAGCAAAGCGTTTCTGAAATCTTTTTTTTGCAAATAACATTCATAGTTTAGTCTTGCTGTCTTCCCTATATTCTCCGGGAATCCTAATACTTTTGAATTGGCATAGGCTTCTTTGGCATATGTTTCTGCATCCCCGGGTTTGCCCTTTTCAATGGCAAGCATGCCAAGAGCCGTAAGTGTAACAGTTATATCCTTGATGTCATTATTTTGCCTTCTTAGTAAAAGTGCTTTTTGAAAGAGTTGGTCTGCCTCGGGGTATTTTTTTTCGAACTGATACAATTCACCGAGATTGTGTAAAGCGCTTGCCAGATTTTTAGCATCCTTGTTATGCTCACTGATGTCCTTGCTCAGCCTGTAATAGTACCTTGCCGAGTCGAGGTATTTTTCATTGTATCCTATTTTTTTCTCCGAGGACTTGCTCCGGGCAATGTTTTTGCAGGCCCGGCCCATGTTGTTGAGTGCGGTGGCTTCACGCTTTTTATTTTTCAATTGCCTAAACATGTACAGGCTCATACGATAGCTCTTCAGGGCAAGAAACTGATCATCCAAAACATTGTCGTAGAGCATGGCCATGTTGTTATAAGTGGTTGCAAGCCCTTCCCGGTCATTGATGATTTCTTTAATTAAAATGCTCCGCTGGTAATAATCCAATGCTTTTCCGGCATCTCCTGTTTTGGCATAAACCAATCCCAAATTGTTGAGTGATTCCGCAATTCCGCTTTTTTCTCCGCTCTCTTCTCGCAAGCGCAAACTTTTTTGGTAAAATACAATGGCAGAATCTGTCTCTCCTATGTCTTCATATAAGGCAGCCAAATTGTTTAGGGATTGTGCCATTTCCGGTTTGTGGTTTAATTCGGTTCTCAGCACAAAGCTTTGTCTGTAAAGTTTGATGGCTTCCTGCTTGTTGCCTTCCGCATCCTTGGCAAAACCTTCGTCATTAAGGGCTGTGGCCAAATCTTGCTTAGCCCTCTTCTGAATTTTCGGATTGGGATTTTTCAACAAGGATGTTGCCTCTTTTTTAAGCGTGAGGTTGTAGCTTTGCCATTCTCCCTCGGGTGCTTCGGCGCTTAGTTTTCTGAGGATTCCCAACCTTGAGGTATCGTTTTTTTCCACCCTCAATCTTTCCTTCAGGAGCTGCAACTCCCTGTCTTGTGCAAGCAAGAAAACAGATGCTGTATGATACAGCAAAAAAAGCAGAAAGCAGCGTTTTTTAATTGGCATTCTCAAAGGCTAAGGTAGCAACAAATGGCTTGCTAAAAAGACATCCTCCGGGGATTAGCCACAGAGGATGCACAAATTTTTTTATTGATTCGGTTTCCTTCAGTCGGGCAAGTTGTTTTTTTGCCCGTCTCAAAAGCATTACTGTTTGATACCGGGCGTGTTAATCATTTTCAGCAACATGGTGGAGGAGGCATTGCTCACTTTTACATAATACATACCCGAACCATCCACCACTATGCCCAGCCTCTTTCTCGTCCTCGTTTGTAACGAGGATGCTTTGGAGGAGCGTTTCTAAAGTTCAAATGAATTTATCTTCATGCGGGGCGAAGTTCCATTTGGGTGAGTAAAAACAAAAACACATCCCTTAATCATCTCCCCACAGGCAAGCAGCAGTTGTAACACATTAAATCAATACAACAGTTTAAAAAAATACCTTTAGACGAAATTCCCGGCAGCAAAGGAAGACAAAGGCGTTAAGAAACGGGGAAGCCTTGGACCCGTTTTAGACTTTGTCTTCTGGTCAGCGCAGCTGATTGCCTTCGGGAATTTCTTGACTTTTTTGGTTACTTTTTTG
>JBEICQ010000166.1:0-4802 GCA_040383885.1 Flavobacteriales bacterium
AGGCAATATTTTGGTTAGCAACATGGATACCATTGTCGGCCCACTTCAAAACAACGCAGGAGCTCTGTTTGTGATTACGCCCACCTATAAAAGGGCAGCTTACCTGGAAGGCACTGTAAGAGATTCCGTAACCGGGCTGCCCATCAACAATGCTGCCATCAATATATCATCCGCTGATCCCACTTCATTGACTTCCTCCAACGCCTCGGGAAGCTTTGCCACAGGAACCCACCTGCAGGGTACTTACTCAGTAAACTTCACAAAAAACGGATATATCCCCAAAACGATTCAGGTAAATTTCAACCCCGGAATTGTAGATAGCCTCGAGGTACGACTTGTGCCAATTGGTGGTTCCAGCAGCACCTCCGAACTGGAAGGTGAACCTGTTTGTTTGTTTGTAAACAAAAACTGTCCCATCTCATTGCCCTCCGGAAGTATCTGGGAAGCAGATATTTTTGACATAACAGGCAAGCGACTGATGGCCGGTCAGAAAGTAATAGCAGGGCAAAACCTGAATTTCGATGCCATCAGATCGGGTGCTTACCTTGTTCGGCTTACTCATGTATCGGGTGAGGTAAGAACATGTAAATTGATGATTCCCTGACGATTGAATCATCTTGCTCACATTTTCCTTTCAGGTGATGATAATGAGATTGTGTTGGGGAACTTTATCGGAGATTTTGTCAAAGGTCATCAATGGCAAAACTATCCTCCCGGTATACAAAAAGGCATCCTTCTTCACAGGAGAATAGATGATTTCACTGATCACCATCCGCTGGCCAGGGAGGCAAAAAAGATTTTCCTACCCTCTTATCATCCGTATGCCGGAGTAATTACAGATATATTGTTCGATGGTTTTCTGGCAAAATATTTTTCGGAGTATTCATCAACAAACCTGAAAATCTTTACTGAAGTTTTTTACGCAATGGCAAAGTCTGCTTCCTCCAAATTGCCGGAGCCGGCAAGACATATGCTTACTTACATGGCGCGCGACAACTGGCTGTTTAATTACCGTGAGAACAAGGGGCTTGATTTTGCCCTTCGCGGACTTACAAAAAGAACCGGAAACCTGGTACCGATGTATCTTGCCATGAAAGAGTATCAGGCGAATTATGATTTTCTGGAAAAATGCTTCAGGCAATTTTTCCCCGAATTGATTACATTTACCAAAAAGGAGTTGGAGCATTTTACGCATGATTTTTAGCCGCGATCCGTTCGGTCACTTCAATATTGCAAAAAAAATCCTGGTATCACTCGTGGGGTGGTTTACCTATCCTGGTCTGCGGATATTCAATCGTGTGCAAATCACAGGTACTGAGCATCTCAAAGATCTACCCGAGACGGGTGTGCTATTTGTATCCAATCACCAAACCTATTTTGCCGATGTAATCTCGATGTTGCATGTGTTTTGTGCCACCCGATGGGGATTCAGCAATAGCATCGGATTACCGGTTTACCTTTTATGGCCAAGGCATCGTACCTATTTCGTGGCAGCACGCGAAACCATGAAAGATGGTTTTTTGCCCAGACTTTTTGAATATGTGGGTTCTGTGAGTATCTCCCGTACCTGGCGTGAAGCAGGCAAAAACATCAACAGGCAAGTAAATCCGCATGATATCACCAACATCGGTACAGCCCTTAGTGATGGCTGGGTGATCACCTTTCCTCAGGGAACTACCAAGGCATTTGCACCCGGCCGAAGAGGCACTGCACATGTCATACGCAAGTTTAAACCCATTGTGGTTCCCGTGGTGATTGATGGTTTCAGGCGCACCTTCGACAAAAAAGGGCTCAAGTTTAAAAAAACCGGAAACACCCTTAAAGTAAGTTTTAAAGCTCCCCTCCTGCTGGATTTTGACGATGATCCTGACCAGATTCTTCAAAAAGTGATGGAAGCCATTGAGCAAAGTGAAGCTTTTTATCCACCTGCCATGCGGCAGGAATCTGTAAAAGCCTGAAAATTGGCTTACCTTCGCGCGCCGTTTCTGTACCATGTCCCTCCTCTCACAAGAAATTAATAAGCGTAAAACATTTGCCATCATCTCCCACCCTGACGCGGGAAAAACCACACTCACAGAAAAGCTGCTGCTCTTTGGTGGCGCCATTCAAACAGCAGGTGCAGTAAAATCCAATAAAACCGCAAGGGCGGCCATGAGTGATTTCATGGACATTGAGAAGCACAGGGGAATTTCGGTAGCCACTTCAGTGATGGGATTTACCTACAGGGATGTAAAAATAAACCTGCTCGACACCCCCGGTCACCAGGATTTTTCTGAAGATACCTACCGCACCCTCACTGCTGTAGACAGCGTAATTATGATGATAGACTCCGTGAAAGGGGTAGAAAGCCAAACAGAAAAACTCCTGGAAGTTTGCCGCATGCGCAATACCCCAGTGGTGGTTTTTATCAACAAACTCGACCGTGAAGGACGAGATCCCTTCGATCTGCTCGACGAGATTGAAGCCAAACTTAAAATAAAGGTCTGCCCCCTAAGCTGGCCCATCAGTATGGGAAAAACATTCAAAGGGGTGTATAACATGTTTGAAAATCACTTGCTCCTTTTCCAATCATCCGGAAGTAAAATAGCCGAAGAGGTAAGTCGTATTACCAACATAGAAGATGAGGAATTAGACAAAAGGGTGGGCGCATCCTATGCAAAAAGCTTAAGGGATGATCTCGAAATTGTGAGAGGCGTGTATCCCACATTTAGTCGCGAAGAATACCTTGCCGGACATATCTCACCGGTATTTTTTGGAAGCGCGGTAAACAACTTCGGTATAAAAGACCTGCTGGATTGCTTTATCAGCATTGCGCCGGGCCCTTTGCAAAGAAGCACCCATGAGCGTGAAGTAAAACCGGATGAAAATACTTTTACCGGTTTTGTGTTTAAAATACACGCCAATATTGATCCCAGACACCGCGACAGGATTGCTTTTTTGAGAATATGCTCCGGTTGTTTTCATCGTAACAAACAATACACCCACACCAGACTTCACAAGCAATTCCGGTTCTCTAATCCTACTGCTTTTCTGGCACAGGAAAAAAATGTGATTGATGAGGCCTATCCCGGAGATATTATTGGTTTATATGATTCCGGAAATTTTAAAATAGGCGATACGCTCACCGAGGGAGAGGAATTGCAATTTAAGGGTATCCCGAGCTTTTCCCCTGAGATTTTCCGTTTTGTGATCAACAAAGATCCGCTTAAATCAAAGCAACTTGCCAAAGGTCTGGAACAGCTCACAGACGAAGGAGTTGCCCAATTGTTTACGATGGCCTACAATGGACAAAAAATATTGGGTGTAGTGGGTGCACTTCAGTTTGAGGTGATTCAGCACAGGCTGATGTCGGAGTATGGTGCCTCGTGTGATTTTGAGACCGTTCCTATGCACAAGGCATGCTGGCTGGCCTCAGAGGATGCCAAAGCCTTGTCTGATTTTATCTCCGACAAGCACACCAAAATTGCCTACGACAAGGATGAAAAGCCTGTTTATCTTGCAGAATCAGGATGGAACCTGCAAATGGCCATAGAGAAAAACCCAAAAATCGTTTTTCATTATACCAGTGAATTCAGGTAAACACTTCGGCGTTAGGGCGAAAAAACACCTGGGTCAGCATTTTCTGAAAAATACGGAGGCTGCAAACAAAACCGCTTTGGCTGCTTCTGAAACCGGCTGCCAAAATATCCTCGAAATCGGACCCGGAACAGGTGTCCTCACCCTGCCTCTGCTCCACTATTTTCCTAAGCCTGTGCTCTGTGAGCTGGACATAGAATCGGTGCATTATTTGCAGTCGGATGCCAGATTTGCTGCTTGCAGAATACTATCAGCAGATGTACTCTCTCTCGATTTTTCCACTCTTTTTTCAGGTGATACTTTTTGTGTGGTTGGCAACTTTCCCTACAATATCTCAAGTCAGATTGTTTTTAAAATGATTGAAAACAGATCGCAGGTGCAAGCCATGGTTGGGATGTTTCAGAAGGAAGTTGCCGAACGCATTTGCTCCAAACCCGGAAGCAAGGTGTATGGTGTAATCAGCGTACTCACGCAGGCCTTTTACAAAACAGAATTTTTATTCACCTTGCCCCCTGAAGACTTTGAGCCTGCCCCTGAAGTACATTCTGCCGTTATTCGATTAACACTAAAGCAGGATTTTAATGACCTTGCTTCCTCTCCCCTTTTTTCAAGATTGGTGAAAACAGCATTTTCTCAGAGACGAAAAAAACTCAGAAATGCCTTGTCTGTTTTCGGACTTCCCGACACACATCCTTTTGCAGGAAAAAGAGCAGAAGAATTGAGCGTGGATGATTTTTTGGAACTCCTTGGTTTTTTAATGCCAAAAATGCAAAGCTGATTCTCCCGCAATATCGAGAGTGGCTTGTTTCTAGGAGTATCATTCATTAATACAAATGCAAAGCAGCAGAAGAAGCGTGGCAGCATTTGTTGCATTGATATTGGAAGCAAAGAGGATGTATGACATCAGTTTCTGCGGACAAGCGGTTTGTGCTTATCTTATTTTCATCAGTTATTACAATGCAGAGAGGATTCGGCAAGCCTCCTCAATTTTTTCTTTGTTCACATCCAGGTGAGTTACCAATCGGATGCGGTTTTCACCAAATCCCACACACAGAATACCCAACGATTTTAACTTCTCGATAAATACTCCGGCAGGCATCTCGGGCTTCAATGAGAAAATAACAATATTGGTTTGTACCGGGAGCACATGCTCTGTATACCGGCAGACCATGGCTGCTTCTGCAAGCCTTGCAGCATGTTGATGATCCTCTGACAATCTGGAGATG
>JBEICQ010000167.1:0-4777 GCA_040383885.1 Flavobacteriales bacterium
CATTTGGGTCAGTAAAAACAAGAACGCGTCCATTCATCATCTTCCTGCAGGCAAGCAGTAGGATTTTTTTTCTGCTTAAAACATGATACGATTTCAGCAAAACATGCCATTCATAAAATCTTGCCTGCTGCCCCCTTCGCTTGCGCACAAAAAATCCAGCGCACAAGGGAGAAATAGGCATCGCTTCTTTCTTTCTTCATGCGGGCGGGGCTTTGGCCCCGCCCGCCAAACCCGCTCTCGTTCACTTTGTATAGAGGATTCCTTGTATTTGTGTTTTCAAACAACAGGCAATGCCTTTTGTAGCGTGCAGCCCAATGCCCGGCCTTTTGTTTATGATTTACTTTCTTTTCCCCGCGGGGCATTGCCCCGCGGACGCGTGAGGGGTTGCAGCGGTTACTTTTTTGCAAGGCAAAAAAGTTTGAGCGGAAAACCCGACCCGGCAGGAGCAGCCTGCCGGGGCACGCCCAAAAAAATCATCAATTCGAATGGAACACTTACAAATGAAAAACGGCATTTCCCTTGGCGGGAAACACCGTTTTTTGTAGCGGAGACGGGAGTTGAACCCGTGACCTCAGGGTTATGAATCCTGCGCTCTAACCATCTGAGCTACCCCGCCGGACTTATGAACAAGGTGCACTTGATAAGTGCTCCCTCGCATTTTGAAGGGCGCAAATATAAAAGGTTTTTTATCTCGCATCAACCTCATCGACGATTCTTTTGAGCAATCGCAAACGATGGGTGTAGCTGCGCGCCTCTGCATTGTAAATGCCCTGGTGGTCGAGCTTGTCTATGCGCACCTTGCCGGAGGCATGAATAATTTTATTGCCTGTGATGATCATGCCCACATGGATGATGTTGCCCTCGTCATTGTCGAAAAAGGCCAGGTCGCCCGGCTCTGCCTCTTCTACAAAGCTCAGGGTGTTGCCGTACTCAGCCTGTACCCTCGCATCGCGCGGCAAAAGGATGCCGTGCATTTTAAAAATGAGCTGTACAAAGCCCGAACAATCTATACTAAAAGGAGATTTCCCGCCCCACTGATAGGGAGCATTGAGATAGATGGAAGCAAGTTCCTGAAGAGACCGACGCAGGTCGCGAAGAGGCGTAAACAGTTTCCCCTGAAACCGGTACACATCGTTTTCTATTTCAAATCCATCACCCGCAAACAAGGGCAAATTGGAGCCGAGCACCAAAGGGAGATGTGTCTGGCTGTTTTCGTGGTACACCACCTGCACCAGGTCGTCGAAAAAAGCCATGGGGGTGTTCTCAATCAGAGAGAAGGTATGTGGTGAGATAAACCGGAATTGTTTGCTGCCGATGAAGCCCTCATATCCATCGGTAGCCAGCCTGATGCGGCACCAAAGTGGGCCATGGTTGAGCACTTCAAAATGATCGCCAAACAGGAGTTGGGTTACTTGCTCTGAGGCATCACTTGCCTCCAGTCTGCAAGGTACTACGCTGAGGTTACAAAGTCCGTACATCAGGGTTTTTGAAGCATGAGTTTTTGTGTGTTTGTTTGGCCCTCTCTTGTTTGTATGCGGATGAGATACAAACCATTTTCGAGGCCCTGCAAATCTATGGGTTCCTTGCCTGTGCTATGCAGTGCGAGTACCAGTTTGCCTTGCATGTTGTAGAGGCTGCAGTAACCTTCGGGCAAATATACAATGCCCTGCGAGGGATTCGGATATGCGGAGGCAATTTCGTCTGCCGCTGACTCAGTAAGGGAAGAGGGTAGTCCGTTTACACAGAAGGCCGTGATGGGTCGCATCAGCGGGCTACCGGCAAACTGCGAGTTGTACCAGGAACCTCCGAACATCCTGATAAATACACGGTCCTGCCTGTTGTTGGCTACATCGAATCCGATATTGAGCGAGGCGGAACCAAAATTTCTTATGCCTACATAGTAAATGCCCGGACTCAGGCTCACCGGACTATTGAGCAGGTAGCGGGTAAATCCGTTTTCGCTTTCGCTGTACAGAGGAATCTTTCCGCCTTCTTCGTAAATAGAGTCACCGGGAAGGTCGCTCTGGGCATCATGTCCGCGCAATACAATGGAGAACTCCTGCTGCCGGGCATCGTTGCCAAAGGGACTAAAATGCACATAGAGGCCCTGCAGGATGGTGGCATTAAGAATATCTATGCGATAGAGCACTTCAGACAAGGGAGAATTTTCCATGCCATAGGCCAGCTCGGCCGATCCGTCGTCATAAGAGAAATAATCTCCAAAGGTCTGGAGTCTGTCTAGGGTATCATTGCCGCGTATGGAGGAAATGGCCAGGGGCTCAATCCACTGTTTGATGCGGTACTCCGTGCATGCAGTCATCGCCGGAAAGGAATATCCCAGGCCATTAAAGGGATTGATTACGCGGGTACAGGATTCGCAGTTGTTGGTGGAGGAAGGATAAAACACCACATTGTCCACATTAAAACCCGTTTGTTGCACTTGTCCGGCAAAATCGGTGATGCGGAAGCGGTAGTTAAGATTGGCATCACTCGATGAAAGGTTGGTGATGCGGTTTACTTCGGAAGTAAGCGGCGACATGTAGGCCGTTGAAAACTGGTTGTAGGGAACGGCAGCATAGGGATAGAGAAGATTGCCGGTGGTTTGTGCAAATCCGATGTCGTTGATGAGGGTGTCGGCAGGCAGGCTCACCATCCTTACATAATCAATGTGCCAGTGATCGCAGTTGCCCACCAGTGTTGCGTAGTTGCGGAACCTGAACTGAAATCCGGTTTTGAGCCAGGAGGTATCTGTAATATGCAGGGTTACTTTTCTGAAGTTGGTATCATTACCGGGGTCGAATCCTGTTTTGCCCCAAACGCGTGTCCAGCGCTTCACGGGACTGCGGAATTCAAGAAAGAGGGAGTCAATAAACTCGGGGGCATTGCCTCTTCCTTTGGCCTGGTAATAAAAACTCAGGTAGACGCCACTTACGGGGTTGTAGTTGAGGTTGATGGGTTTGGAGGTAAGAGTATCTGCCGGTCCCTGGGCATTGGGCGATGTAAAATTGTTGTATGGCAATCCGTTCCATGCGGTACCATCAAAAGTAGCCACACCCAGTGAGGGAGGGGAGATGGGGAAATGGGTGTTTCGATAGACGCCGGGATAACGATCGAGCCAAATAAAATTTTTGTGATTGAGCCGGATGGTGTAGAGTGAATCGGTGATGAGGGAGTCGGTTACGGGGATGTCTACCGGCGTGGTATCTGAGATGCCATTGCTGCGAATGAGGATGTCGTAGGGTGTGTATACATAATACACGCTGTCCGGGAGCAGGGGAGAACCCGGGTAGCTGCTGGAGTAGTTGAAGAAGGAGAGTTCGAGAGAATCGTTGAGGGTGGTGAGTGGAGGGTTTTGGGTGCTGTCTGTGGTAAATGTGCGGGTGCGGCTGTAGGTAAGCGAACCCACAGCTGCCTGTCCGTTGATCAGTCTGTTGCGGAAAAGATCTCCCTGCCTGAGGGCGGGAGGACAGGAAAAGAAATAATAATCGGCAAACAAATCGGTGGAAAAATCATCCTCGAGCGGAAGTTCGAGGGTATCGGTGATGCCTGATACATGAGCGGGATACCATGATTTTGGTTGCACTGAGGCTTGCCTGAGTTGCACGGGATTTCCGTTCATGAAATCGAGTTTTTCCTGCGCCATGCCTGTGCTTGTGGTGAAAAGCAGCAGGTAAAAAAACCCGATCAAAGCAACCGGGAGATTAGGGTGCTGGATTTTCATGCTGGGAGTAAAACAAATCAATGGGCGAACCTTTGCTGATTTTTGCATTTTCGGAGGGGGCTGGCACCTGTTTGTACACCCTTGCTTGCAGGCTGTCGTTAACGCTGTTGTCAAAAATTTCGGATCCGGCAGTTAACGAGAGATCATTCAGGATATTGTGCACTTCTGAGTAGCTGAGTCCAATGAGATCGGGGAGCTCAATTTGTTCGCCGGTGAGTCCATCCCCCAGACTGAGATCGATGGCAGTGCCATAATGCAGTCGTTCTCCGGCTTTGATTTTATGTCCTTTGATGTAGCAAGCGAGCACGGCATCTCTGGCGATATCAGGTATGTAGGTGGTGTCACCCACTTTGAGTCCGATACTTTCGAGGATGGCGCGTGCCTGCCTGAAGGAGGCGTCTTTGAGTTCGGGCATACCAACCATGGGCGGGAGATAGGCATTGATAGAGACATAAATGGTTCGGTTTTCTTTTACCTTCACGCCTTGTCCCGGGTTCTGGTCGATGATGGTTCCGCCTTTTATGCCCGGTTGAAACAGCGAATCAATCACCTTTATTTTGAGTGTGAGTGGCGAAAGGAGCTGATCGGCATCGGAGATATTTTTTCCTTTGAGGCCGGGCACTTCCACACTTTTTCCATGGCCGGTGTAAGAACGAATCCAGAACAGGATGCAGGTGATGAGTAAGCCTGCTGTGGCAGTAGCCAGAAAAAAATGCTTGAAAAAAAGTCTGCTTTTAAGAAATTCGGTGAATCCTGACATGCCCCGCAAAATTGCTAAATGTTTTTGAGTTTTGGTCTGTTTGCGCCCCTTTCAAGTATATTTGCATCTTGCATTCTTATTCCTCTATGCCCGCGCAAAACATCAGTTCCGTTCCATCTCAACCTTTGTCATTCGAAGCCTTCCGTGAAGAGGTAAAAAAAGATTTTTTCTTGGCCTGTCTCAGCCGTGAGGCCAGTTTACTGGGCCGGAGGGAGGTGCTTACCGGAAAAGCCAAGTTTGGTATTTTCGGAGATGGCAAAGAGGTTCCGCAGCTTGCCATGGCCAAGGTGTTTCGC
>JBEICQ010000168.1:0-4757 GCA_040383885.1 Flavobacteriales bacterium
ACAGTCATTTGGTACTGCATGAAGTTTTTCTGATTGGGCTCCATAAAGGAAAATATTCTTTTGCCCGGCAACAATTCCTCCGAGTCCTCCTGCCAGGCTCATGTCTACCACTGAATAAGTCAATCCGTTTTGGGCACCATCCAAATCATCAATACAAAAGATGTAATATTTGTTGCTGTTTTGGGGCATGGGCACAATCACGGCCGCCGCAGTTGAGGAAAGCAAAATCGGATCTCCCCCAAGCAGACCGGTACCATTTTGCATGGGTTGGTTGTTGGCATTCCAAACGGTTACACCGTCGGTGTAAAAAAGCAATTGGCCGGTGATGGGATCGGATACTGATGCAGATCCCTCAGAGGCGGTAATCGGAAGTCCGATACTACTAACGGGGGATCCGGTGGAAAAGTCGATGCTGCTGCCATATCCAAATACCCAATGTTGGTTGTATAACTGGCAGTGGGAGGTCTTTGGGAGAAAAAACCAAATGAAAATGAAAAGGCAAAGGTGATTATATTTCATATTTAGGGTAATACAAATAAACAAGTTTTTTACAAAAGAGTTCAATTTTCAGGTGAATGATGCCTTTACCAAATTTTTGACAATGGTTTCAGAATAAAATGACGAATCCTTCTACATAACACTGGAAATTCACTAAATATTTTTTAAACTCCCTAAAAATATGGGGTGTGTGAAAAAAAATAACAAAAAAATAAGATAGCCCCCCCATTTTTTAAGTTTATATTTGTCCAAAATTTAAAAAAATGTCCCAAAATCGTTTTCACGCAGTGCAGCAAGCCGGTTTGCGTAAACCGGTAGAACCGGATACCGGAACCAACCTCAAATCGAAAATTTTCGGCACCAAGGTGTTCGGAAGAGATGCCATGAGGGAATACATGAGCCGTGATACTTTTAATAATGTGGTCTCATCCATTGAGTCCGGTGTGAGCATTGACCGCAAGATTGCCGGCGAAGTAGCCTCCGCCATGAAAACATGGGCACTCGAAAGGGGAGCTACTCACTTCACACACTGGTTCCAGCCACTTACCGGCACAACGGCAGAGAAACACGATTCTTTTTTCGAACCTATCGGAGACGGAAAAGCCATCGAAAATTTTGAAGCCAATCAATTGGTACAGCAGGAACCCGATGCTTCATCCTTTCCCTCCGGAGGCATCCGCAATACCTTTGAGGCCCGCGGTTACACGGCATGGGATCCCACCTCACCGGCATTTATTATTGATACCACGCTCTGCATTCCCACTATTTTTGTTTCTTATACGGGAGAAGCATTAGACCATAAAACCCCATTGCTTAATGCACTTCACGCCATTGATAAGGCTGCCACTGATGTATGTCAGTATTTCGATAAAAATGTAACCAAGGTCATTTCTACCCTGGGCTGGGAACAGGAGTATTTTCTTGTGGACCTGGCATTATACAATGCCCGTCCGGACCTGATGCTTTCGGGTCGCACTTTGTTCGGACACGCACCTGCCAAAGGACAACAATTAGAGGATCATTATTTTGGCAGCATCCCCGAGCGAGTGATTGCATTTATGCGTGAATTTGAACACGAAAGCCTTTGCCTTGGCATACCCATCCGCACCCGACACAACGAGGTTGCCCCCAACCAGTTCGAATGTGCTCCTGTTTTCGAAGAAACCAATCTGGCCGTAGACCATAACCAGTTGTTGATGGATGTAATGGACAAAATAGCACAGAAACACAACTTCAAAGTGCTACTTCACGAGAAACCATTTGCCGGAGTAAATGGCAGTGGAAAACACAACAATTGGTCTCTTGCTACCAACACCGGAAAAAACCTCCTGTCGCCCGGAAAAACGCCCAAGAACAACCTGCAGTTCCTCGCCTTTTTTTGTAAACACCATCAAAGCGGTGCATGACAATGCCGATTTGTTGCGCGCAGCCATTGCAACCGCCGGAAATGAACACAGGCTTGGCGCCAATGAGGCTCCTCCTGCCATCATGTCGGTGTTCATTGGCCAGCAGCTTACCCGCATCCTCGACGAACTGGAGAAAAAAGTGAAAGATGGAAAAATGAGTGCTGACGAAAAAACTGATCTCAAACTCAACATCGCCCGAATACCTGAAATTTTACTCGACAATACCGACCGAAACAGAACATCACCTTTTGCATTTACAGGCAATAAGTTTGAGTTTCGCGCAGTAGGTTCCTCAGCCAATTGTGGTCTTTCTATGTGTACACTCAATACCATAGTAGCCGACCAGTTGATTCGTTTCAAGGCAGAAGTGGACGCGCTGATAAACAAGGGTGTGAAAAAAGACGAAGCCATCTTTCAGATCATCCGCAACTACATTGCTGATTCAAAAAAAATCCGTTTCGAAGGAAATGGATATGGAGCAGAGTGGGTGAAGGAAGCTGCCAAAAGAGGCCTGTCAAACATCAAAACCGCACCTGAGGCGCTTGATGCCATGGTAAGCAGCAAAGCCATGCGTTTGTTCACTGCCCATAGGGTAATGTCGGAAAGAGAAATTCATGCAAGACATGAAATTCAACTGGAGGCCTACAGTAAAAAAATTCAGATTGAAAGCAGACTGATAGGCGACCTTGCTTTTAATCACATCATTCCTGCTGCCATCCGCTACCAGAATATTCTCATTCAAAATGCCCAGGGACTCAAAACCCTCTTTGGAGAGACAGAGTTTAAAAAGCAAGCGGCCGGTCAACTGGAAATTATTCGCGAAATCTCCGGACATATCAATGTAATCCGAAAGGAAGTGGAAGGAATGACCGAGGAAAGAAAGAAGTCAAATGCGATCGAGGATGTGAAAAAGAATGCTCAGGCCTATTGTAATCGCGTGAAGCCTTATTTTGAGGTGATCCGTTACCATGTAGATAAATTGGAGCTACTGGTAGACAATGAGTTTTGGCCACTTCCCAAGTACAGAGAACTGCTTTGGATGCGCTAATCAATCCATTGCTACCACCTGTTTTTTTATGGCCTCCCCACTGTGGGAGGCTTTTTTTTGTTGCATGCCATCTTTTTGGAAGAATTATCTAATTTAGCACCCCAACGATTACAAATCACCTATGAAAACCATCAAGGTTATCCTTGCATTGCTCGTTTTAAGTGGAGCCGGAAAGGTATTCGCCCAAAAGAACTACACCAAACAAGCCAACAAACTATTCAACAACGGTCTGTATGTGCAGGCCATTGAAGCCTTTAAAGAAGCCTCAGGAAAGGAAAGTAAAAAACCCAAAAAGGCCGAACTGATTTTTAAAACAGCCGAGTGTTACAGAATGCTCAACGATGCCAGGAACGCAGAAGCCTGGTACAAAAAAGCCATCGCTGCCAAATATCCCGACCCGATTGCTGTACTTTATATGGCCGATGCCAAGAAAACACAGGAGCGATATGCCGATGCGATTGTTGACTATAATGAATACGCCAAGCTCGTGCCCTCTGATAACCGTGGAAAAGACGGTGTCACTTCCTGTGAACTGGCTCAAAAATGGAAAGACAATCCCACCCGATTCCAGGTGAACAACATCATGAGCATCAACACAAAATGGAGTGATTTTGCACCCGCTTATGCCGATAAAAAACAGAACTTGATTTTCTTTACCTCTACCCGTGAAGGTTCGGGAGGAAATAAACCAGACAACACCACCGGCCAGAGTTTCTCTGATATCTACGAGACCCGTCTCGACAAAAAAGGCACCTGGAGCACACCCATGCCAGTTCCTGATCCGGTAAATTCAAAATTGAACGAAGGTTCGGCCCAACTTAATAAAAAGCGTGGTCGTATGTGGTTTACCCGTTGCCCACAACAAGACAAGCGCAACCTGGGTTCCATTCTTTGTGAAACCGAGAAAAAAGGAAATGGATGGGCAGAACCTAAAATACTTATTTTCTGTGCCGATTCCTATTCAGTGGGACATCCTTCCATCAGCATAGACGAAAAAACCCTCTATTTCTCCTCTGATATGCCCGGTGGCAATGGCGGCAAGGATATCTGGTATGTGACCTATGATAAAAAAGCCGGTAAATGGAGCGATCCCATCAATGCAGGACCCATCGTAAATACCATGCAAGATGAAATGTTTCCCTTCATTGATGAAAACGGTAATCTTTATTTTGCTTCCAACGGTCACATCGGAATGGGTGGACTTGACATTTTCAAAGCCGATAAATCAGGTGAATCCTTTGCAGCCCCTGTTAATCTTCAATATCCTATCAATTCAGCCGGTGACGATTTCAGTTTGATTACCGACGGCAAAATGGAGAAAGGTTATTTCGCTTCTAATCGGGCAGGAGGAAAAGGAAGCGATGACATCTACACTTTTGGTCTTCCTCCACTATTGTTTACAGTGAGCGGTACCATTTATAATGTCGATACAAAAGAAAAAGTGATTGGTGCACTCGTTAAAATGAACGGTAGTGATGGGATGTCTGTTGAAACCAAAACCGATGAAACCGGCTCCTATCGTTTTGATGTAAATGCCGATGGCATGCGTCTCATCAAAAAAGATGTGTCCTACAACCTGGCTGCCTCCAAAGAGGATTTTCTGGGCGACAAGGCTGAGTTCTCCACTTTGGGAATGGAGACAAATAACGATTTTATCAAGGACATGAACATCAAGCCCATCGTGAAAGAAGTAGCCATCAAGTTACCGGATATTCTCTATGACCTTAATAAATGGGATTTGAAACCTGAGTTTCAGGACAGCCTCAACGGACTGGTTAAAACCCTCAATGACAACATGAACATAA
>JBEICQ010000169.1:0-4730 GCA_040383885.1 Flavobacteriales bacterium
ATACTTTTTACTTCCTGCTTTTTACCTTCTTTGCCGGATTCATCACCTCATTTTGTACCCTGATTGACTCGTCGTGGATTGCGCCAAACAGTTTGCGGATAAATTCCTGAGAGAGTCCCGATAAATCACCCTTTTCATGCTGGTTACGAAGGATTTTTTTCCAGCGTCGGATCTGCAGGATAGTCACATTGTTTTCGTCTTTGTACTTGCCTATTTTACGGGAAACAGACATGCGCTGAACCAGCAATTCCAGCAGCCTGGCATCAAGTGAATCAATTTCATTCCGCAATTCTTCCAGGCGATTCTTAAAAAAGATATCCTCAGATGCTGAGGAACGAATGGTAAGTGAGTGGATGATTTTTTTGAGACTGGCGGGCGACACCTGTTGCTCTGCATCACTCAGCGCTTCCTGCGGCCTGCAGTGTGTTTCAATCATGAGCCCGTTCAGATCCAGGTCCAGGGCTTGTTGTGCAACCTGGGGGATGAGTAACCGATTACCCGAGATGTGACTCACATCGCATATCACGGGTATATCAGGCAAAACGGATTTCAGATGGATTACCGCATCCCAGTGTGGTACATTGCGATATACGCCGGAGGCTGCTGAGTCGAAACCGCGATGGATGGCACCAATCTGCTGCACACCGGCTTTCCTGAGTCGCTCGATGGCTCCGATCCAAAGCTCTGCATCAAAATGAATGGGATTTTTTACAAACACAGGAATCTTAAGTGTACTTAAAGCCTGCGCGAGTTCTTCTACAATAAATGGATTTGCCACAGTTCGTGCACCCAGCCAAACAGCATCCATTCCGGCTGCAGCAATGCTCTCAATATGCGCAGGTGTTCCGGCTTCAGTCATCACAGGCAAGCCCGTTTCCTGCTTTACCTGTTGCAGCCATGCAAGGCCTTTTTTACCTACTCCTTCAAAACTGCCCGGACGGGTACGGGGTTTCCACAGTCCTGCTCTGAACCAGGCATGAGGGAAATCGCGTGCAATCAGTTTGGCTGTTTCAAGCGTTTGCTCTCGTGTTTCGGCACTGCAGGGTCCTGCAATCAGCCAGGGTCTGGGTATTTCCTTCCACCACGCTTCACCTTTTTCCATCACGCAAAAATGAGCATTAAGATTCAAACACAGGCCACCTTTTTGTTAAGGATGCTGTTGCGCACCTCTTCCATCAGCCACATTGGTGTGGAAGTGGCTCCGCATATCCCTATGGTTTCAGCGCACCGATACCATTCCGGATTGAGCTCTTCGGGGGCAGAAACAAAAAAGGTGTTGGGATTGGTTTGCCTGCACACTTCAAACAATACTTTTCCATTGGATGATTTGGTTCCTGAAACAAAAATGATCACATCGTATCGAGCAGCAAATCTCCGCAATTCTTTGTCCCGGTCAGAAACCTGGGTACAAATGGTATCATGGGCATTTACACGAAATCCTTTTTCGGCAAGGGCGCTTGTGATTTCGTAAAACCGGGCCTTGCTTTTTGTTGTCTGGCTATATACCGTAATCTCTTCCGGGAGTTTGTCAAGTTCCAGCTCGCTGATGTCGGAAAATACTACCCCGCGGTTTTCTACCTGTCCCATCAGCCCCGTTACTTCGGCATGTCCTTTTTTACCGATGATGAAAATATTTTCCTTGTTGTCGAAGGATTTTTTGATTCGGTTTTGCAATTTCAACACTACCGGACAAGTGGCGTCGATGAGTGTGATATTATTTTTTATAGCAAGCTTGTAAGTAGATGGGGGTTCGCCATGGGCCCGGATAAGTACCGTTTCATTTTGAAGCGTGGCAAACTCTTCATGGCTGATAGAGATTAATCCTTTTTTACGCAGGCGGTTTACTTCGGCATCGTTGTGCACAATATCACCCAGGCAATACAGATAACCCCGATTTTGGAGCGCTTCGTCCGCCATTTCGATGGCATATACCACACCGAAACAAAATCCGGAACCGGGGTCAATGGTTACGCTTGGAGTGGAGCTTGGGTTTAAAATTGTTTGCATTGTAAAAGGCGTTTGGATATGAGTTGTTTATGATTTTCGCTGAGGTCTTTTTCTTCCTGCAGGGAGGCTGAAACCGCCTGCACCAGACTTACATTCTCTTTTGCAGGAGTGGTTTGCGTCAAATAATTGAGCAGGCTCTTGCGGTCGTCTGCCAGGTGCTTTTCAGGAATCAACACCCCCGGCGCTTTCGACTCTACCCGGTAGCGCAGCATGCGTAATTCTGCACTTCCCGGATTTTTATTAATCGCAGCATTGATGAGGCCCATGCCTTTGCGCAGGTAATAGAGCCGGCTCATGGGATTGAAGCTATGCTTGGCTTTGAGCGTATATAAGGCACCGATATATCCCTGTATCATGGGGTCGTTTTCTTCAATATAAACATGTAACAGGTCAAATAGTTTGTTGGTGGTTTCTTCGGAATCCAAAGCTGCAGGGAAAGAAGCCCTCACCTTGTTCAGACTGTTCAGTGCTTCGGCAGGAAGCACAAACAGAAAACAGATGATAAGTACTTTGATGAAACCCATGTTTACAAAAGATTAAAAGCATGCCTGATGCCCGCAGTGAGCATCAGTCGGTATTTTTTATGATCCGGAATACGGATGCGTTGTGTGGAAATGGTGCTCGCAGGGAGAGAAGTGATTTTCTTGAACAGGGCAAAATAGTACACATAGGCCAGGTAAACGCCCAGTCTGGAGCCTTTGGGCAAGCGGAGAATTCCCTGGTACCCATCGTGAAAATCGGTGGCAATATCGGCTTCAATCTGTGTCTTGGTTTCGTCGGTAAATGAGGCTGCGCTGAGTTCCGGAAAGTAAAGCCTGCCCAACTCCTGGCTGTCGGCTTTGAAGTCGCGCAGGAAGTTGATTTTTTGAAAGGCAGATCCCAACTTCATGGCAGGTTCACGCAATGAATCATACAGAGCGGTGTTGCCTTCGCAAAATACCCTCAGACACATGAGTCCCACTACTTCTGCTGAACCAAGGATATAGGTTTTGTAAGATTCACGCGTGTAGGTGCGTCCGCCCAGGTCCATTTTCATGCTGGCCAAAAATGTTTCGATCAATTCTTTTTCGATGCCGTAAGTGTTTACAGTCCACTGAAAAGCATGTAATACCGGATTCAGGCTGATGCCTTTTTGAATGGCTTGCCAGGTGTCGTTTTCAAAAGCCCTCAGCAGTTCCTCTTTGTCATGACCGTGAAAGGTGTCCACAATTTCATCAGCAAAACGCACAAACCCATAAATGCCATAGATGCCTCTGTGGTAGCGTTTGTTAAGCAATTTTATTCCGAGAGAAAACGAGGTGCTGTAAGCATGCGTAATATTTTTGCTTGCTTCTGCACAAACCTGATGATATAATTCCATGGACATAACAGATACTTTATCCAATATAAATGTAACACTATTTGCCCGGTTTTGTTTTTTTTGAGGAGGCTTGGCAGGTTTTTAACCCTGCCTTCGGTGTGTTTTCTGCAGACTCACGCTGTGTACGTGTATGCCATGGGGTTTGTGTTTTTCTTCCCAAGGCTCAGTGATATTCCTACAAAGTATCCTTCAGATACATGTATCATGAACATGCATTCGAGGTTTATTTGCATTTTTGCGCCGCAAAATTTTGGTATCTATTCAACAACTCACCGTAAGTTTCGGTGACCGCGACCTTTTCAAAGACATTTCGTTTTTGATTCGCCCCGACGACAAGATCGGCATCACCGGCCGCAATGGCGCGGGCAAATCCACCCTGCTTAAAATCCTGGCGGGGGAATGGAAAAGTTTTACCGGTACCCTTGCCATGGCCAAGGATGTAAAGGTGGGCTACCTGCCCCAGGAAATGCGTCTAACTGATACCCAAACCATTTGGGACGAAACACAACAGGCATTCAGTGAAATTCTGTCTGTAGAGAAAGAGATCGATTCATTGGCGCAACAACTCACCGACTGGACGGGTGATTATGAAGATCCGGCCTATATGCAACTGGTGCAGAGGCTTTCAGACCTTAACCATTCGCTTCAATACACCGATGCGCAGGGCATGTTCGGGCAAGCCGAAAAGGTATTGCTTGGTCTTGGATTCGACCGTGAGGATTTTTCAAAACCCACCTCCTCGCTCAGCGGAGGATGGCGCATGCGCATTGAACTGGCCAAGCTCCTGCTGCGGAGACCCTCGGTACTCCTGCTCGATGAGCCTACCAATCACCTCGACCTGGAATCGATACAATGGCTGGAAGATTTTTTGTGTGATTACGAGGGTGCCCTTGTGCTCATTTCACACGACAGAGATCTGCTCGACAAGGTTACCCGTCGTACCATTGAGATTGCAAGCGCAGCGGTATATGATTATCCGGTTGCCTACACGGCTTATCTCAACCAGCGACAGGAGCGTGTAGAACAACAGGAGCGCGCCTACAAAAACCAGCAAAAAGTAATTGAGCATACCCAGCAACTCATCAACACCTACCGCGCCAAGGCCTCCAAAGCTTCTTTTGCGCAGAGCCTGATCAAGAAACTCGACCGCATGGACAAGGTGGAGATAGACGAAAGGGAAGAGATTGCCATTCGTTTTTCATTTCCTCCGGCGCCTCATTCCGGCAAAGTGGTCTGGCGTTGCGAAGCACTCTCAGCGGGCTATCCCGGAAAACCCGTTCTTAAAGAAGTGAGTCTCGAAATTGTGCGCGGAGAGAAGATTGCCTTTGTAGGCAAAAACGGTAGAGGTAAATCTACCTTAATC
>JBEICQ010000170.1:0-4718 GCA_040383885.1 Flavobacteriales bacterium
AGGGGATTTTTTTTTGCCGACCAGTCAGTACAAAAAAAGCCGGCAAGGAATCAACAGGCAGATGAAAATTATTTTTTGGGGGTTCCGCGGCAGGTAAACCTGCCGCGGCGCGCTTTCCGCTCAAACTTTTTTGCGCTGCAAAAAAGTAACCGCTGCAATCGCTAACCCGGGCAACAGCTATTCAATCTGAAAGCGCAACAAGGAAAATATAAGCAAGATGTAAAAACCGTAGCCATTTTCCTGATCGGGAATGATTGAATACAAACATTTTCCTTCATCAAAAGTGTGATGAAAAAAACATCTCAAACAGCACCAACTAGAGAGAAAAGGATAGTAGCCTACCTGCTGAATAACTTAATCGTAAAGAAAATACCAATGATACAGGGTTAAAATAAAATTCAGGTATCACACAGAGATTTCTTTGGTACAAATGGAAGTAACATTTTCACATGATGTTCCATCCCTCAAAACAAAACTTAAGAAGGCTGTTGTTCCATCACCACAATGATTGGTGCATGGCTTACTTTAAAATTAAGGGAATTGGCAATAAAGCAATGCTCATTGGCCTTGTGATGCAAAGAAAGAGCCAGGTCCCTCATATGTTCAGCTTGTATGGTAACCTTCGGATGAAGAGTTACACCCGTAAAATGTCCCCCTCCGTTTGCTGTTTCTGCCATCACACCTAAGGCATCATCCAGATATTCGTGCACCACAATGCCTTTATCGGCGCAAAGATGAAGATACCAAAGCATGTGGCAGGCAGAGATCGATGCCAGCAAAAGTTCTTCAGGATTATGCTTAGCCGGATCTCCCCTGAAAGCCGGGTCAGATGACCCCTTAATGTCTGCTTTTTGCTGAACGGAGATTACATGGCTTCTGTCGTAAGCAGTGTAATGACTTGTACCACTGCCCCTGTTGCCCGTCCATAGAATACTCGTTTTGTAATGATGGTGTTTCTGTGTTTCCATAGTGAGTATAAATGTATAGATATTCCATTCTAAAATTCCTGCAAGTTAACCGGGCATTTGATTTTTAACATTTGCATACCATTTAAGATAAAATTTACTGCCAATGCTATTTGGCAGATGGCAAAAATTAATTCACATTCCACATTTCGGCATCCTTTTTTATTCTCTGTAATTCTTTATCAAATCGGATACATGCATGTGCAGGAATACGCAGACAAAAAAATAATTTGTATGGTGTAAGACCATTACAATAAAGAAATCCATGCACACAATTGTATTTTTTAAATACATGGAAAAACAAAAAAAGCAGCCGGCTTCGCGCTTACCTTTTTACAATTGCTTGCTGTTCTATTGAATGATTGGCTGCCAATCAGCTCATCAGCGAATGGTAATCTCTACCCTGCGGTTCAGTTGCTTTCCTTCTTCGGTGCTGTTGTCTGCCACAGGCTTGCTGCTGCCAAATCCAAGTGTGCGTATGCGCCTGGATGAAATACCCTTGCTTCTTAAATAAGCGCCCACCGATTGCACCCTCCGCTCACTCAGTTTTTGATTGAAAGCTGCGGATCCTGCATTGTCGGTGTGACCGGAAATAAGAATAGAAACATCAGGATTGTTCTGCATCATGTCGAGCAATTTTCCCAGTTGTTCAAATGATGAAGACTTCAGATCTGCCTTGGCTGTTTCAAACAGAATGTTTCTCAGGGTGATGGTATTACCGGTAACCAAAGGAGTAAGTGCAAGATTTTTAAAAGTGTTTTTTTGTGGGGCTTTGTTTGCCTGAAAGACTTCCGTAAAATCGAAATATCCTTTTGCACTTGTACTTGCAGAAAGACTTTGTCCGGGCTTTACCTTTGCCTGATACCTGCCTCTCGCCATTCTACTAAGTGGAATCTGCATCTTGCTGTCTGCAGAAACAAGCATCGGTTCAATATCCAGCGTGTCGCCGTTTTGTTTGTTGGTAACCAATAAATTTACTTCTTCAATAAATTCAGTAACCTCTACAATCACAATTAAGGAATCACATTTATGCTTGTCTCTCGATCTGCAGATGCTTACACTCAAAGTGTCAAATCCCAGGAAATCCGGATTGGGATGATAATCCAGAAAGTCGGCTTGTTCAGCGGCTTCCAGCAAGGATTTTTCATGCCATGAATGTGCCCCATTGAAATAATTGAATTCTTTTTTGCCCAGCAACTCAGCTATTTTTCCCGACTTAGAGTCGCCTTGCATACACCTAAAACGAACGGTGTCTTTGGTTTGCATGGCAGGAATCTGATCCAAGGGCATCATGTATAGATCGGCATTTGCACCGGCGTTTTCCCCGCTGCTGAAAATGGCTGTTTTTCCATCAGGACTCAAACTAAAATACCCATCAAACCCTTGGGTGTTTACATCACTTCCCAGGTTTACTCCCGAAGTCCATTTGTTCCATCCACTGCCCATGCGTTCACTGCAAAAGAGATCTCCTTCGCCATATCCTGCCCTGCCATTGCTGCTGTAAAACAATTTTCTTCCGTCGGCACTCAGCCAGGGAGAAGTTTCAAATCCGCCTGTATTAATTTGAGCAGGAAACTTGATCCAGTCTCCCCATTCATTGTTTTTTTTAAGTGCATAATAAATGTCTTCATTGCCGTTCCCTTCCTTATCCATGGAAGCCACCATAATGGTTTCGGAGGGATGCACATAAAAAGAAAAATACCCCTTTGCGGGCATGCGCGTTTCATCCATCACTGTTTCAGGCTTCCCATAAAGTTTGTTTTCCATCGTGGCACAGAGAATACCGGGAGCTGCTCTTTCCATCCTGTTTCCGATGTACATTCTCTGCATATCGGCGCTGAAACCACCCAACAGGTTGTTGTTTTTGTTGTTTACTCCGTTACCTGCATTGATGGCCTGTGACCAGCTGCCATCAGGCATTCTTTTGGCAAACCAGATGTCTTGTCCACCCCTTTTTCCACCTTTGTTTTGGGGACTTACGCTTCTCACAAAAAACAGGGTATTTCCGTCTGAAGAAAAAAGCGGACAGAGTTCATCCGCGGCAGAGTTGATGGCTTTGCCCACCGGAAATGCTTTCCTGCCTTCCTGAGCCATTGCGCCTGCCCAAACAAAAAGCATGAGCCATGCTGTAAACATACATTTTGTCATTTTACCAGAAATAGGAAGGAACATGTGATTTTTTTCCGCCAAGCCTAACACCCATGATGATGCCGTGGGTGCCGGAGCTGAAATTTTTGATAGGTGAAGTCACAAAGTCGAAAGCATAACTGATTACCACCCGGCTTGATACAGTGAAACCCAATAACACAATCACGGATTCTTTGTTACGGTAACTCAACCCTGCACGAAACAGATCCTTGTAATCCATCATCACATTCAGGTCCACGGAAGGAGGCGAAGGAAATGCATATCTGATAAGCACAGAGGGCATCACACTCAACTGATTGCCTGCGCGGAATCTGTAGCCGCCCATGAGGTAATGATGAGGTTGAAGCCTGGCAGGTCGCAAGGGATCTTTTAGATCATAGGAATACTTATTGTTTAAGACCTGTATGGAAGAATAACTCGCAAACCATTTACGGTTGTAAATGCTGAAGCCCAGATTGATCACCGGTAGAAAAACATTTCTGATACCGCCCGCAAACACCATGTCATTTTGGTTAAGGATACGAATGCCTTCCGGATTAAAACGATTTTGTCTGAAACCCAAAGACAAACCTCCGGAAACATAAAATTTTTTGGCTGTAAGCAGGTGCGCAGCATAGGCAAAAGAAAGCTCGCTGTTGGAAATGATGTCGTCGCCTTCGTTAAAAATCTGCAAGCCCAAACCTTGTTTGAATCGGGGATTTGTGGTATCGGTATCCCCTGAAACAGGCTTTGCATCCATGGGTTTGAGCCTGCCGCGCATAGGCAGATCGAGCGAAGTGGCAGACGGAACAGCCGAGTCGCTGCCGAGGTAATGCTGATAGGTAAAAAAAGTACCGGCAGGCCCTTCAAAACCACTCCACTGTTTGGCATATCCTGCCCGGAGATCATCATATGATTCCATGCCGCAAAGGGAAGGATTCAGCAGAAAAGCATTTTGTAAAAACTGACTGTATTGCATACGCTGTTGTGCATGCAATTTTTGTTGCAGCAGGAAGAAGCACAACAAAACAACAAGACCGGTGTGTAGATTTTTTTTCATCTGGCAAGGGTGATTTTTCCGCTGAGTGGCTCATTGCCTTTCCCAAGATCGATGGTGTAATAATAGTTGGCAGATGGCAGTTTAGCGCCCTGGTATGTACCGTCCCAAACTTCGGGATAACCTTTGCTGCTGAAGATGACCGAACCCCATTGGTTGTATATGGTTACTACGCAATCCGGATATTCATTGAGTCCGGGTATTACCCAGGTATCGTTGATGTTGTCTCCATTGGGAGAGATTCCGGTGGGAATAAAAAATTTCAGTGGCAGGCTGATCAGTGTATCTGCAAAACATCCGGCTGCATCTCTCAGCGTGATGTAATAATCTCCAATCGGCAGGGAATCAAAAAGGTTTCCTGGGTTGTTGCGGTAATTGATCTGGTACTGAACAGGCAATTGCACTCCCTCCGGATCCCTGAGCTGAATGCTTCCTGAAGCAGCATCCGACTCACTGCCCCGAATCTGCTCCACAAGAATCTTGAATTTTTCTGATTTGCTGATGGTAAACATGCATACTGCCGAATCGCAGTTTCCATTGTAGATGGTATAGGCAATTTTGTATACACC
>JBEICQ010000171.1:0-4686 GCA_040383885.1 Flavobacteriales bacterium
CCTGAGAATACAAAGCCTGTTCTCCTTGCCGGAATCTATAAAATCCTGAAGCGAGCGGAGCACCAGCTCCTGTGTAGCGTTTGGGGCAAATGGAAAAAAATGGAGGACTGAAGGCATGGTCAAAACTAAAATTTCATGTCCAAAGATAAACAATGCCGGACATTCACTTGTCTTGCTTTTTTTTCAGACATTGCAAACACTTATGAAAAATCTTCTCATCTGTTCCCTTTTTATGTTGAGTCTATCTGCTCATGCACAACCCATGTATCCTGCCAGCCGCAAAGGCACTCAGGAAGATGTATACTTCGGAAAAACCATTCCCGATCCCTACCGGTGGCTCGAAGACGATAACTCCGAAGAAACAGCCAACTGGGTAAAAAGCCAGAACGCGCTCACAGAGACTTATCTTTCCGCCATTCCTTTCCGAAAAAAAATCAAAGAAAGACTCAATGCCCTGAGTAATTATGAAAAGTTTTCTGCTCCCTTTAAAAAAGGAAAGTATTATTTCTATTTCAACAACAGCGGCATGCAAAATCAATCGGTATTGTATTTCAAAGAGGGACTCGATGGCGAACCAAAAATCGCTATCGATCCCAATACTTTTGCAGCCGATGGAACACAGGCACTGGGAAGTATTGAAGTGAGCCGCGACGGAAAATACATCGCCTATCAGGTATCATCAGCAGGAAGCGACTGGCAGGAAATACGCATCCTTGAGCTGCCCTCCTGCAAGCCACTCCCTGAAGTGATTAAATGGGTAAAGTTTTCGGGCATCTCTTTCAAAGGAAACGGATTTTATTACAGCCGCTACAACGAGCCGCCAAAAGGTTCGGAACTGTCGGGTAAAAATGAATTTCACAGAATCTATTACCATGTGCTTAACGCCGATCCCAAAAAAGACGAACTGATTTATGAGGATGCGGAACACCCTCTGAGAAATTTTGGCGCCTTTGCAAGCGAAGATGAAAAATTCCTGGTGGTATCAGGCACAGAATCTACCAGCGGAAACTCACTCATGTTTAAAGACCTGAGCAAACCCGGAGCCAACTGGAAAATCATCACCGACAAATTTGACAATGATTTTGATGTCATAGACAATGATGACAAGGCTTTGTACTTACGAACAAATTACAATGCCCCTAATTATGAAATCATCTCCATTGATGCTGAAAAGCCTTCCCTGGAAAATAGAAAAATCATCATCGGGCAGGCGCAGGATCCGCTGCAATCTGCGCAGGTGGCAGGCAATCAGTTTTTATGTACCTACCTGGTAAATGTGCAGAACAAAGTGCTACGCTACAGCCGAACAGGTGCCCTGCTGGGCGAGATCAGCCTCCCGGGCATTGGCATGGCAGATGCCATCAACAGCGACAAAAAATCTACCGAGGTGTTTTTCAGTTTCAGCAACTGGACCACGCCCCTCTCGGTTTACAGATACGACACAGAAAAAAACAGCTCATCACTCTACAGAGCCACCAAGGTTTCTTTTGACCCCTCGGCATACGAGACAAAACAGGTGTTCTATCCCTCTCTCGACGGAACAAAAATACCCATGTTTATTATCGCCAAAAAAGGCCTCGTTCAAAACGGAAAAAATCCCTGTCTGCTCTATGGCTACGGTGGATTCAACATCAGCGTTACGCCTGCATTCAGTGCCATGAGAATGGTTTTCCTCGAAAATGGCGGAATCTTTGCTGTGGCCAATATCAGGGGCGGAGGCGAGTATGGCGAAAACTGGCACAAGGCGGGCACCATCTTCAACAAACAAAATGTGTTTAATGATTTTATTGCAGCTGCCGAATATCTCTTTAAAGAGAAATACACAGCCCGCGAAACCCTGGCCATCCATGGCCGCTCCAATGGAGGTTTGCTGATAGGTGCCGTGATGACGCAAAGGCCCGACCTCTGCCGCGTTGCCCTTCCCGGTGTGGGAGTGCTCGACATGCTGCGCTACCATAAGTTTACCATCGGCTGGGCATGGGCCACCGATTATGGTACCTCCGAAGATGAAAAACAATTTCTTAACCTCCTCAAATACTCTCCTTTGCACAATGTGCGCGACAACTCCTATCCTGCCACCATGGTCATTACTGCAGATCATGACGACCGGGTTGTTCCGGCACACTCCTTTAAGTTTACCGCCACCCTTCAGGAACACCAGAAATGCAAGTTTCCCGTGCTTGCACGCATCGAAACCAAGGCGGGTCACGGTGCAGGAAAACCACTCTCTAAAGTAATTGAAGAATGGACAGATGTGTGGACCTTTACCATGCATGAATTAGGAATGAAACCCTTTGAGTAAATACCATCTGTAATCACTCAAAAAAAATTATTGTAAAAAATAATCCCGGATGAAAAAAAAATTCCTGAGCTTGCTCCTCCTTGTTTTCTTTTTGCAATCAAGAGGTGCAAACCCTGACAGTGTGTACCTCCGCGAGCAGTATACCAAGCGTGAAATCATGGTTCCCATGAGAGACGGGGTAAAGCTTTTTACCTCCGTCTACTCACCCAAACCCGACGGCAAAAAACATCCGGTACTGATCTGCCGCACACCCTATTCCTGTGCCCCTTATGGTGAAAATGTGTTTAACGAGCGCTTGTGGAAAATGCATTTTATCTACTATGTAAAAAAAGGCTATATCATGGTTTACCAGGATGTAAGAGGCAGGTATATGAGCGAAGGAAACTTTGTGGATGTAAGACCATTTGTAACTGATAAAAAAAAGGAGAGTATCGACGAGTCAAGCGATGCTTATGATGCTGTTGACTGGCTTCTGAAAAATCTTGGAAACCACAATGGCAAAGTCGGATTTTTTGGTTCTTCCTATCCCGGCTTCTACAGTACCATGGCAGCTGCCTGTGGTCATCCTGCGGTAAAGGCAGTGAATCCTCAGGCACCGGTAACCGATTGGTTTATGGGCGATGATTTTCATCATAACGGAGCCTTTGCTATGATGGATGCCTTTCAATTTTACTATGGCTTTGGTATCCCAAGACCACTTCCGGTAAAAGACCACTGGAAAAAATTCATCATGCCTGTACCCGACAACTATGCTTTTTTTCTCAAACACCGCAGCCTGCCCTCGCTTACCTCGCTCATGGGCAAGGAAAGATTGTTTTGGAACGAAATGATGGAACACCCGCATTATGAGGCCTACTGGAAACAAAGGGATGCACGCCGTGCTTGTTACAAACTCAAACCTGCGATGCTCATTACCGGTGGCCTCTTTGATGCAGAGGATTGCTACGGGGCATGGAAGTTGTATGAAGCCATTAAAAAACAAAGTCCTTCTACCGATGTGCACCTTGTGATGGGCCCCTGGTCGCATGGAGGATGGTATAAAACAAAAGGAGAAAATCTCGGAAACATCCGCATGGGTGCTGCCACCGCTACATGGTATCAGGACCAGGTGGAGCATCGCTTTTTTGATCATTACCTTTTAGAAGAAGACAAAGGGTATGGCCTACCGGCAGCCTGGGTGTTTGATACCGGAGCGCTTGCATGGAAAAAGTTTGCCGAATGGCCTCCTGCAGAAAGCCGGGAGCTGGACCTGTACTTTGCAGAAAAAGGAAAGATACAGATGGATGCGCCTGCAAATGCACTTGCCTTTGATGCCTATACCAGCGATCCGGATCATCCGGTGCCTTATGCCGATGGCGTGCATGAACAGCGAACAAACAGTTATATGACCGATGACCAGCGATTTGCCTCCAGAAGACCTGATGTGCTCACCTATTGCAGCCCTGTATTGAGCGAAGACATCACCCTTTGCGGTGAGCCGGAGGCCTTGCTCATGGCATCCCTGAGTAGCACCGATGCAGATTTTGTAGTGAAACTGATTGATGTTTTTCCTGAGGATGCAGTTTATGACAGTTCTGTATGCTGTCCGCAAAAAAAACAAGCGATGGGCGGATACCAGATGCTTGTGCGGGCCGAAATTATGCGGGGCAGATACCGCAAAAGTTTTGAGAAACCAAAAGCCTTCATGCCGGGCATGACTGATACGGTAACAGTAAAAATGCCCGGTATATTGCACACATTCAAAAAAGGTCACAGCATCATGGTACAGATACAAAGCAGCTGGTTTCCGCTGTTCGACCTGAATCCGCAACAACTCACCGATCCCTATCATGGGTATGATACAGATTTTATCCCGGCTGAAATCAGGATCCACCGAAGCCGCAATTTCCCCAGCCGGCTGCACATAAAAAAGTTGCAAGCCGGCCGATAGCTTGTCTTTTTGCATTTGCAGAAGCTGATTGAAAAGTTTCCTCTACACATTTGCTTTTTTTAGGGCGTTCCGCGGCAGGTAAACCTGCCGCGGCGCGCTTTCCGCTCAAACTTTTTTGCTTTGCAAAAAAGTAACCGCTGCAATCGCTAACGCTGCGGGCGGGGCTGTGGCCCCGCCCGCATGAAGAAAGAAAGAAGCGAAGCATTTTTCCCCCCTTGTGCTGTGGATTTTTTTGGCGCAAACGAAGGGGGAGGCAGGCAAGATTTTTTGAACGAAAAGTTTTACTGAAATAGTATCAAATAATCTATGGGAAATTTTCCTGCTGCTTGCCTGCAGGAAGATGATGAATGGACGCGTTCTTGTTTTTACTGACCCAAATGGGGCTTCGCCCCACATGAAGATACATTCATTTGAACTTTACTAAAGTTCATCTAAGGCATCCTCCTTACAAACG
>JBEICQ010000172.1:0-4661 GCA_040383885.1 Flavobacteriales bacterium
CTACTTGTAAAACGTCACGAGCTTGCTGTAAATGCAGGATTTCAAAATTTCAGAGACTACATGCATGCAGATCTCTGCAGATTTGATTACTCGGTTGAGGATTGTTACGCCTTTCATGATTCCATAAGAAAACATGCCGTGCCTTATCTGAACGAAATTGCCGCTTCCCGCAAAAAAATGCTTGGGTACGACAGATACCAGCCTTTCGATACCGAGGTGGATGTATATGGCAGCTTTCCCCTCAGACCTTTTGAGGGCGCTAAGGCCTTGATTGAAAAAACACTTGGAACTTTCTCTGCTGTCGATCCTTTTTTTGCCGATTGCATTCATACCATGCAGGAGTGTGGATTTCTCGACCTGGAATCAAGAATAGGAAAAGCTCCCGGAGGATTCAATTATCCGATGATGGAAAGTGGTATTCCTTTTATTTTTATGAACGCCGTAGGTTCTCAGAAGGACCTGGTTACCATGGTGCATGAGGGTGGCCACGCCATCCATAATTTTCTGAGCAATCATTTAAAAGTATCCGCATTTAAAAGTACCCCAAGCGAAGTAGCCGAGCTTGCATCCATGTCTATGGAACTCATCTCTATGGAACATTGGGAGGTTTTTTATAAGGATCCGAATGCGCTGCTCAGGGCAAAATGCGACCAGCTTGAAAAGGTGATTGAGACACTTCCCTGGGTAGCCGCCATCGATTGCTTTCAGCATAAACTGTATACAGAGCAGACTGATGCCGAAGGGCGCAGCAAAAACTGGCTAGCCTTGCATGGCATGTATTCGCCCGCCTTGCTCGATTTTACGGGCTTCGAGGACTACCTTTCCAACCTCTGGCAGAAGCAATTACATATTTATGAAGTGCCCTTCTACTACATTGAATATGGAATGGCACAACTAGGTGCAATTGCAATATGGAGAAATTACAAAACCCAACCCGAAAAGGCCATCACTCAGTACAAAGCAGCCCTGGCTGCCGGAAATACGGCAGGAATAAGAGAGATATACGAGATTGCCGGCATCCGTTTCGATTTTAGCGATCAGTATGTAAAGGAACTGATGGATTTTATTTGGCAGGAGTTACAAATTCTTAAATCCGGGCTCAAGAGCCTTGCCTGAGTTATTTTTGCAACATGCAATTTATTTATCCCGGTGTTCTGTGGTTTAGTTTGCTGGCCTTCTTGCCACTGCTGATACACTTATTCAACCTCAGGAAATACAAGACCATTTACTTTCCTTCGCTTTTTTTCCTGAGAGAAATTCAACAGGAAACCCGCTCGGTAAAAAAGGTAAAAGAATGGTTGGTGCTGCTGATGCGTTGCATGGCATTGATCTGTCTTGTGCTGGCCTTTGCAGGACCCTATTTTCCCTTGCAGAAGCAAACCGGTAAGGGCGGAGAGAAGTACATCAACATTTTTATCGACAATTCGCCCAGCATGAATCTTCCGGGTAGCATGGGCACCCTGCTCGATGAAGCCAGGAATCATGCCAAAAGCATTGCCATGGGATTTGGTGCATCCGATCATTTTCAGCTGCTTACCAATGGTTTTGAAGGAAAACACCAGCGTTTTGTAACCAGGGAGGAGTTTCTGGATATGCTGGCCGCAGTAAAACCCGAAACCCAATCTAAATCATTCACACAGATTACACGCAAGCAGCAAAGTTTGTTTGCCGGCATCAACGGAAGAAAATATGCATACATCCTGTCGGATTTCCAGGCCTCACAGTTTCCAATGAAGCAATTGCCGCTGGATACCGCGGTTGAGTACAGCCTTGTTAAAATGGAGTCGAACGAACAAAACAATGTATGCATCGATACTGTCTATTGGGTAGCTCCTCCAAAGGCAGATAACAGCGGGCAGCAATTGTTTGCCGGACTTCAGGTAAGCGGTGAATCCTACCGATCAGTTCCTACCAAATTATTCATCAATGGCCAACAGCGAGCCATGGCTGATTTACAGCCTGAAAAAGGCAAGCGCCTGCTTTACGACTATCATTTCTCAGGCGACAAAAAAAAGTTCCAGCAAGGGGAGATCAGGGTGGAGGACGCCCCCGTTACTTTTGATGATGTGTTTTATTTTTCCTACGCAAATCCGGGTAAGATAAATGTGCTTCAGGTTTATAAAGGTGAACCGTCCCTGCCCCTCAGGCATCTGTTTGCAGAAGACGAATATGTAAACTATCATCAGTCGGAGGCAGGCATGCTCAACTACAGGGAAATGTCCGGTTACGATTGTATTCTTCTCTATCATATCAACCAAATCAGCAGTGGTCTGTCCTCAGCTTTGGAGACCCAGGTAAAAACTGGAAAAACATGCATCCTCATACCTCCGGCATCAAGCGATCCTTCGAGTTGGAATAGTTTGTCGGAAAGTCTGCAGGGATTGCTCTTCGGCGCATGGGATACTACCACCCAAAAGGCCATTGATGTGGCTTTTGCGCATCCCCTTTTTTCCGATGTTTTTGAAAAACAAACACGCTCTCCCCAGTTGGATCTACCTGTAGTGAAGGGGATCTACCGAAGCATTTCCCGACCGGGCAATACCGGTATCAACCTCCTGGGAATGCCTGGAAATCATGCCCTGATAAGCCTCACAAATGCCGGCAAAGGAAGGTTCTGCCAGGTGTTTCAACCCTTGGGCAGTGCTTATGGCAATTTGCAGGAACATGCACTGTTTCTTGCGTCTTTGTACAAATTGGTGCTATCTTCTCTTCCTGAGCAAGCGCTGTATTATCCGCTATTGTCGGAGAATCGCATCATGCTCCGTGGCAAAGAATTTAGCGGCGACAAGAAAATCAAGCTGGTCCATACAGTTAATAAAAAAGAATTCTTACCCTCCGTACAATCTACTGCCGGAAACACCATGCTCACTTTTCACCAGCAACCCTCTGAGCCCGGAAATTACCTGATCATGGATGAAAAAGATACCCTGTCCGCTGTTTCATTTAACCATCATTCCATGGAATCTGTGCTAAAATCTTTTTCAGTTTCAGGATTGGAAAATGCCATTCATGAAAACAATTACCTGCGCATGACAGTGGTTGAAGGCAATGACAAGGAGGTGAGTACTGCTGTAACATCAGCCTCCATCGGCAAATCGCTGGAGCGATGGTTTTTGTTTTTTGCGGTGTTATTTGTGCTCGCAGAAATGCTCATTCTCACTTATTTCTCCTACTTTTACACACAAGCAAAAACCAGCAATGCCAGGAATCCTCTTGCAAAAAGCGAGAATCATTGATTCTGTATCTCACGAAAAATCCGGCACAACGGATATATACATTGAAGATGGCATCATTAAAAAAATAGGTAATAACCTGTCTGCCCGGGCAGATGTAGTTTTAAGCGCTCCCCATCTCTGTGTGAGCCGCGCATTTATTGATTTACGCACACATTATACTGCTCCCGGAAACGATCACCTTTGCACACTTGAGACACTTGCTTCAGATGCGCTCAGTGGTGGTTTTACCAGAATTTGTCTCTGGGGCAAGGCTCAGTTTCATCACAACCTTCCCCAACAAATACACTACCTGAAGGATGCTTCCGGAAAGCACGGGGTGGCATGGGATACCCTGGCAGCCATAAGCCATGACCATGGAGGCAAAGTGCTTACTGAATGGTTTGAACTCCACCGGGCAGGTGCAGCCGGATTTTGTCATCAATACAAAGGCATGGATCAACTGGCCATGCTTGGTGTAGCCATGAGATATACAGCTGATTTCGATGCTGCCATGTTCCTGGGTTTTTCAGAAGAGTCGATGCCTGCCTCTCATCTCCTGTATGATACCCCCCTCTCCCTTTCCAGAGGTATCAAAGGAATTCCCACCTACACCGAAACAGCCGCACTTGCCTCTCTGCTGGAAATTTTGAATTACGAAAACCGAAATGTACATCTCTCGGGACTCTCTCTTCTTCGATCAGTTGAAATGCTGGAACATGCCAATGCCGGTAAAAGCACTTGTGATGTTCCGGCCATGGCTCTTTTTTTTGACGAAGAAGATATCAACCTCAGTTACCCTGAGACCAAAGTATATCCGCCATTATTTACCTCTCAAAACAGACATGGCTTGTTACAGGCCGCTGCACGCGGATGCATCAGTGCCATCTGCAGCATGCATACACCTGTAATGCCCGAAAACAAACAAGTTGAATGGCAGCTTGCAGAACCCGGTGCCAATACCCTCCGGGATGCTTTTTCCATGGCATATACTGCGCTAAAAGAACATATGCCTTTAGCACAGATTGTGGATTTGTTTACCACATGTCCCGCAGACATCCTAGGCATAAGCCTTCCTCCCATAGAAGAAGGTGCTCAGGCAAACCTGTGTGTATTTAATCCTGAAGATGATGTGGTGGTGCAGACAAATACCCCACTGGAAAGAAATGCAAAAGGCAAAATCATCGCCTGTATATCAGGCAACCATACATACCTGTTTGATGACAAAAAAGGAAAAGATTAAATCATTTAATCCCAATGACCCGGGAGATGCCTCAGGCAATTTATACGGACTACCATTCACCAATGAAGAATCTGATTTTTTGGTGTTGCCATTGACCTGGGAGGTAACAGTTTCATACGGAGCAGGCACGGCTTTGTCTCCTATGGCCATCAGAGAGGCCTCTCTTCAGGTGGACTTGTTTTCACCTGAATTTCCTGACTTATGGA
>JBEICQ010000173.1:0-4659 GCA_040383885.1 Flavobacteriales bacterium
CCAAGACCTCTACACTGTCCCGCTTATCCTTTTTTCCCTTAGTAGCAAAGGAAATCCTGAATGATTGTGATTTAGTTATTTCTTTTGTCTTGTATTTCCTTATGTTATACAATCTACAGGTGTTCTGTATGCACTGCTTTTTATAAGATTCGCTCTCCTCCCGGGTAAAATAAAACTGGGCTTGCCTTCCTTCAATACATGCAGTTCCGTTGTGTCTGTTCCTTTGCTGGGCAAAAACAATCAGGCAGCGTCGGGTTTGCAGTGTGTAATCCTGATAGCCAAGCCAGATCTGATGTAACAACAGAAGAATAAGCAATGTAAAAAATGGCTTTTTATTAAAACCGTAGAGGGAAGTAAGTAAGCAGATGATGGCGACAACAAGGAGGATGATTTCAACTTTTGAAATACCGATGTTTTCACTAACAGCGCCGGGCAAAGCAGCAATTAGCATTAATAGCTGTTCCATCAATTTAATAAGAAAAGTAATCACCATAGTCATCCAGGCTGTGGGGATTCCAAGCATCATCAAAGGAAGTTGCAGAAAGATGGCATACATGATGCCTGTTGAAAGCGGAATGGCCAGAAGATTAGCCGGAATAAAATACCAGGAAAAGCGATGAAACTCGGAGAGACAAACGGGTAGTGTGAGCAGTGTAGCAGCCAGTGAAGCGACAGAGGTCTGCATGATAAGTCTTATTATGCGTGAAGGATGCTCAGCACATTTTTCTGTCCATGGTTGAACAAGAAGAATGCCTGCAATAGCAAGAAAAGAAAGTTGGAATCCCACCTCAAAAAGCCACATAGGCTTAAGGCATAACATCCCCAATCCTGCAGCGCAAAGGAGGTTGATGGCTTGGCTTTTTCTGTTCAGTAAGCCACCGGCTATAAAAAGTGTGCACATCATGCAGGCCCTTACCACCGGTGATGATAAGCCCGTGAGAAGGGCATAAGACCATATGGCAGACAAAAGAAGAAGGCCTCTCAAAAGATCGAATGATTTGTTGGGCAGTAAAATTTTGAGCAGCGCCTGTAAGGCAAGAATAACAATGCCGATGTGCAAGCCGGAAACAGAAAGAATATGAAGTACACCTGTATCTGCATACAGGTCGCTTATTTTTTTGTCAATATGATCATCATCACCAAAGACCAGTGCCGTGAGCAAAGCCAGCTCCGCATTGCTGTACCCTGCTTTTTTTAACATGTGGATACCTCTGTGTTTGTAATGAATAGCATTTGCTATCCAGGGATTACCGGCAAATTTTTTGGTGATTTGCAAGTTCTCTTTGTGCACAAAAGCCTGGAACAGGATGCCTTTTTTTTGGTAATGATTTTTTGGAGAAAACTCCCCCGGATTTCTCGCATCAGGTATGGCATTCAGGCTTTCATTTATCAGAAGCATCGAACCATATTGAAGCTCAACAGGAAATTTTTCTCTGCTTACAAGAAGCAATTTTCCACTTGCTGAAATCCACCGGCTATTTATTTGCACGGCGGTAATTTCCAGGATGGCTTTGGATGAAGAATGACCGATTTTGGGTTCATCAGTCACAAATCCTTTGAAGGACAAAATCCTGTTGATCGAAAAATGTGAATAATGATTTTTCGCGGCCATTGGATTTTCGACCCGGTAACAAATCATACCACAAATGATAAATCCACTGAGAATAGCATTTAAAAGCAGGGCAGACTTTCTTTGATGCGACTCCGAGAAGAGAGCAACTCCTAAAAACAAAAGGACAAACGGATAGGCGGGGAGGTGCTTATGAGCAAGGAGGATGCCCAGCGAAAAAGGCAAAATAAGCCTCGCAAAAGGATAGAGATGTAGGTTCATAAAAATATAAAATAGGATACATTAAAAATATAGGAATAGTCACTAGGTTAACATGATGGGTGATTTAAGCGGCCTTGTACGGAAATAAAAAAATCCTCCGGCGCCAAGTAAGATAAATATGAATGAAATGATTTGTGCTTGAGTAACACCTCCCATTACATCATAGACAGAGTTAACGCGTATTCTTTCAATAAGAAATCTTTCAACTCCATTGCAGAAGAGATAAACAGAGAAAAGGACGAGGGTGTGTTTGATTCTTTTGCGAATACTCCAGAGGAAAAAAAAGATAAGTATTCCGGCTAAGGATTCGTAAAGCGGGGTAGGAAAAACGGGCAATTCAAGTTGGTGGCAATGTGCGGAGGTGCATCCGGGAATAGGGAGGCCGGCGTCTATCACATTGTTGGGGTATCTGAAGGCCCAGCACCAATCAGGAAGAAACTCCATCCATGAAGGTTTTGGTGAGGTATTTACAATGCCCCAGTCACCATCACCTGAAAGCTGACAACCCATGCGTCCTATACCATAGGCAAGCATTAATCCGGGGGCAGCAGCATCCATGAGGTAAGGAAAATAAATTTGATGCTTAATAGCATAAACCCATAAGGCAAGGGTTGCTACAATTAGGCCTCCATAAAAAGTGAGGCCACTAAATGAAAAAAGTGCTTCAATAGGATTAAGCATGAATTCATCAATATTCTCCAGGTTGTGAAAGAGTTTAGCTCCCAGCAATCCTGCTATCAGCGCGATCATCACAAGGTTCCCAAGATGATCCTGGGGTTTTACAACAATCTCTTTCACCCTCTCTTTGCTGTTGATGGTGGTTTCTGTTTCGCGATACTGAAGATACATGGAGAACAGCATAGAGATGATACCGCCAAAGGTGCTGCCTCTTGCACTTAGAATAAAACCCTGGGGATCGCTCACCAGATCACGGTAATAGATGATGGCATCAATCAGTTTATAACCAATGATAAAACCGGAAAGTGCAGGAAAAAGATAGCTGCCCCATTCATGGCTAGCTCTGGCAACAAGGGTTTTTTTGATTCCGGGCATCAACCCAAGCTGGTGTTTTCTCTCCAGTTCTTTATGGAGGGTGATGGCTGCGCCAATAAAAGCGAGCATCACAAAAAAACCAAATGTTTGTACCGGAAGCGGAATATAAATTCCCAAGAGGTCTTTCAGCAGGTCAGTTATGGTTGGGTACATCAGCGGTTTCTTCTCCTGATTATTTTTTTGCTTTGGCGTTGATTTTTGTCATCTCTATGTAGGTTGTATCATCTATACCAATTAAAGTATAAAGGATACCCATGAAAATAAGAAATACAATTAAAAAAATAACAAGCCTTTTGATATTGAAATCATCTATTCCTACACGCTTGTAAACGGGTACATTTTCCCGTATACGGACTTTTTTTCTAAGTCTACCTGAATTTGGGCTTATGCTATACTTACTGTTTTCCATAAATCATGTTCCCTTTTTTTCTTTGAGGGCTTTGTTGATTGGTACAGCATTGCTTGCAGGTGTGCGTCCTGATCCTTGTCCGGATTCATTGATGGAAAAATAAACAGCGGAGGCCATGAGCAGAATAAGAATGATCACCACAATGGGATGTTTGATAAACTTGAATACAATTTTAGCAAAGTTTTTCTTTTTCTTTTTCTTGTAACGGATTCGCTTTTTTAAGCGACCTGTTCTTTTTGAGATGGTGTATTTGTCTTCGGACATGAATTATTATTTGTAGAATTTATATGAGATGTTTTACAAATGCTATGACCATGGCGATCAATGCTTACCAATTGAACCGTTTGAATTGTATTGACAAAAGCATCGGCATAGGGAATTTTTACCCTCAAATAATTAGGAGAGTAGCCAAGAAGAAATCCATCTTTTTCCTCAGTTTCAAAAAGCACCGGAAGGATGCTGCCATTGTGTTTTTCGGCAAAGGCAAGACTTTTGGCTGCACCAAGCAGTCTTAATTGTTTATTACGGTTTTGTTTGACTTCCTGTGACACCTGGTGCGGCAAATCAAAAGCGGGCGTTCCGGGTCTTGCGCTGAAGGTAAATACATGCAGGTAAGTTAGAGGCAAATGTTTGATAAACTCTAGGGTTTCTGCAAAGTCTTCCTCTGTTTCTCCCGGGAAACCCACAATCACATCTGCACCAATACCTGCATCCGGCATCAGTTGATGTATGTATTGAATCCTTTCTGCGTATAGCTCCCGGCGGTAACGGCGGCGCATGGCACCAAGTATCTTGTTGGAGCCCGATTGAAGCGGAATATGAAAATGGGGCATAAAAACCTTGGAGGCTGCCACCATTTCAATGATTTCCGGACTGAGCAAATTGGGCTCAATCGAGGAGATTCTGAACCTGATATCATGTCCACTTTCGTTGATTGCCCTGGTTAAATCTTCAAAAGTTTCTTTTCTTTCGCTGCCGGACATTTTACCGAAATCTCCCACATTGACTCCTGTGAGGACAATTTCTTTGCAACCGGAAGTGGCAATTTTTTCAATTTTTCTGAGGATGCCGGCAATGGTATCGCTTCTGCTGCTACCTCTTGCTTTTGGGATGGTGCAATAGGTACATGGAAAATCACATCCATCCTGCACTTTTAAAAAGGTTCTGGTTCTGTCTGTACCGGAAAAAGCTTCCATGAAACCTGCATTGTCAGCGGTTTCACAACTATGGATTTCGGCGATCGCATTTTTTTGCAGTTTGCCTATCAAAGGCAGGAGATTGAATTTTTCGGTAGAACCTGCAACCAGGTCTACACCGGGTATAGCTGCAACTTCAGTGGGCCTGAGTTGGGCATAACAACCTGTTA
>JBEICQ010000174.1:0-4536 GCA_040383885.1 Flavobacteriales bacterium
AGAACCATCTATGAAGATGCCTATATTTTTGCACCCAATCTTCATTCCATGGGATTGATGACCACCAGGGATTTTGAGAATTACTTTTCTCTGTTTACCCTGATGAATCAGTTTATTCAGCCTCCCGATCTCATGATTTATTTGCGTGCATCTGTTTCTACACTTGTTTCGCAAATTGCCAAACGCGGCAGAGATTATGAAAATGCCATCAGGATAGATTATCTCAAACGCCTCAACGAAAGGTACGAGGCATGGATCTCTACCTACGACCAGGGCAAGCTGCTCATCATTGATGTAGACAACAACAAGTTCGGCGATGTTCCCGAGGACCTCGGAATCATCATCAACAAAATAGACGCAGAGATTAACGGGCTATTCTAAGAAACATCATGAAAAAGGTATTGCTCATTGCACTTCTACTGCCTCTTCTCATTCGCGCTGATGAGGGCATGTGGATTCCTATGCTGTTAAAAGGATATACAGAACAGCAAATCCAAGCCGCAGGAGGTAAGCTTACAGCTGAACAAATTTTCAGCATAAACGAGGCTTCTCTCAAGGACTGTATTGTGCAGATTGATGGTTGCACAGCCGGATTAATTTCCGCAAAAGGTTTGCTGCTAACCAACCATCATTGCGCTTACTCCGGATTGCAGTCCATCAGTACCCTTGAAAAGAATTACCTCGAGAACGGTTATTGGGCCAAATCGGGATTCCGCTCTGAGATTTCACTGCCTAATGCTACCGCCTCTTTTCTTCAGAGAATAGAGGATGTAAGCACCCGGGTACTCGAAAATCTGAAAGATTCTGTCCCAAGTGAAGCGAGGAAAAATGAAATTGAAAAACGGATGAAACAAATTGAAAAAGAGGCATCCGATGGAGGAAAACTTCGCGCAATTGTAAGAGAGATGTTTTCCGGAAATGCCTATTATCTTTTTGTTTCCAAAGTTTACAAAGACATTCGTCTGGTGGGTGCTCCTCCAAGTAGCATAGGTAAGTTTGGCGGCGAAACAGACAACTGGATGTGGCCCCGTCATACCGGTGATTTTACTTTGCTCAGGGTCTATGGAGATTCTCTCGGAAACCCTGCGATGTACAATGAAAAAAACAAACCCCTTTCTACCCCCAAATTTCTGCCCATCTCGCTTGGCGGTGTAGCAGAAAATGATTTTACCATGATCATGGGTTTTCCCGGAAGAACCAATCGTTATGCCACCAGTGATCAGTTAAAGATGTTGATGGATCAGGAATATCCCGCCCGCGTTAAACTGAACGGTGCTGTGTTGGAATCCTACAAAGAGGCTATGGACAAGGATGAGGCAGTAAAGATTAAATATGCTTCCAAATATTCCCGTCGTGCAAATGGCTGGAAAAATAACGACGGACAGGAAAAAGGTTTGCGACATTCCGATGCCATCAAAAGAAAAGAATTGGATGAGAAGAACCTCTCTACCTGGATCTTTTCAGATGAGCAGCGGAAGAAAGATTACGGAATGGTATTTACCGAATTGCAAAAAGCGGTGCAGGAATTTAGTAGGATCAATTACCTTAACCAATATTATTTCTACGCTGGCAGGAGCGCTGAACTGGTGGAATGGGCCGCGGGATTTATTCCCCTTGTAGATGCTTTAAAAAAGCAAGCCCAGTCCTCAACAATTGATTCCCTTAAACAGGTGTTTACGAAAAGGAAAGATGATTTTTATAAAAATTATGTCTCTGAACTAGACAAGAAAACCTTTGCAAAATTGTTGGCTATTTATGTGAGTGATATTCCGCTTGCAGATTTGCCCGAACCACTGAAGGAACTCTCAGGAACGCCTGCAGATCGCCTTGCTGAAGCCTGCAACAAGTTCAGCGAAAAACTATTCAAAAAAACAGCGCTTACAGATGCCTCCCGTTTTGATGATTTGCTGAAAAATGCCACTGTTGCTTCTCTTTCCAAAGATGCTTTTATTGATTATGCCATCAGCCTTGCCGGCTACAATAGTACCAGACTCAAGCCTTATGTGACCTCGTACACACTCAAAACAGAATATTATCGTGGCAGATTGATTAAGGCCATGATGGATTCCCGCGCCCCCAGGCCTTTGTATGCAGATGCCAACAGTACCCTTCGCTTGAGTTATGGAAAAATTACTCCCTATTCGCCTAAAGACGGAGTTCGCTATCATTGGCAAACATTTGGTGATGGGATCATTGAAAAAGCCATTACCAAATTACCTGATTACAAAACGCCTCCCGGTTTGCTGAATCTGCTTTCTTCTAATGATTTCGGTAGATATGCCCAGAATGGAAAGTTGCCGGTTGCTTTCTTAACCAACAACGACATCACAGGCGGAAACAGTGGAAGTCCGGTGCTCAACAAAAATGGTGAAATCATAGGTCTGGCTTATGATGGGAATTTTGAAGGAGTAGTGGGCGACATGGTTTTTGATCCTGCGCTCAAGCGTACCATCTGTTGCGACATACGCTATGTTTGTTTTATCATTGAAAAATTTGCTTTTGCCCAAAACATCATGAGCGAACTGCTGCTTGTACCATGAAAATCAAAATTTTAGTTACCGGAAGCAACGGTTTGCTTGGTCAAAAGCTGGTATATGCCCTTAGGCATGATTCCGAAGTTGAATTGGTAGCAACAGCCAAAGGCGAAAACCGCCTGCTGGCTCACGATGGATATCTCTTTCAATCTTTGGATATCACCCAAAACCATGAGGTTGTTTCCTGCGTCCGGCAGTATATGCCTGATTGTATCATACACACTGCAGCCATGACAAATGTGGATGCCTGCGAAAGCCAAAAAGAGGAATGCAGACTGGCCAATACAGAAGCTGTCAGGTATCTGGTGGATGCCATAGCTGCCTGCGGCAAGCGCATTCATTTCATTCATCTGTCAACCGATTTTATCTTCGACGGAGAAGCCGGTCCCTACAAAGAGGAAGACACTCCCAATCCGGTGAGTTTTTATGGTTGGTCTAAATACGATGCTGAGAAAATCATCACAGAAAGTACCATCGACTGGGCCATCCTGCGAACCATCATTGTGTATGGTATCACTGACAACATGAGCCGAAGCAACATCGTTTTATGGGCCAGAGAAGCACTTGAAAAAGGACAGGAGATAAAAGTGGTAGACGACCAGTTCAGGTCTCCAACACTGGCTGAGGATTTGGCGCAGGGATGTATACTCGCTGCTAAAAAAAGAGCCAAAGGAATTTTTCATGTAAGCGGAAAAGATACCATGAGCATCCTCGAGCTGGTTTATCAGGTGGCAGATTATTTTGGTCTTTCCAAAAAACATGTCATTCCTGTTCAGTCATCAAGCCTGGGGCAAGCAGCAAAGCGTCCTCCCCGCACAGGTTTTATTATTGACAAAGCCATACGGGAATTGGGATACAACCCACACAGCTTTCGTGAGGGAATTGAAATAGTGTACAGGCAGTACCGCGATCATTTGAATCGCTCGGCACTTTGATCGGAATCAGCGTTGCGTTTTTTTCTTCAGGAATTTAATAAATTCATCTGAGCCTGTTACTTTAATCTCATCTGCAAAGCCGGCAACAAAACGAGCCGGGGCTTTAAAACTTTGAACCTTTGCCCTGAATAGATAGGTATTTCCCTTGTTGGATTTTTCAATACATAAACTACTCATCGGGTATTCTTCTTTGAGCAGCGTACAGGCCCTCAGGCTGAGTACCATCTCTATTTCTTTGTCCAGCGACTTACCCTGAAACCCAAAAATATCGGGTTTGTAGTATTTGTGAGCAGCATGGTGACTGATGGATTGTCTTAAAATTTTAACACCACCCATTCTTTCAATGTTGAAATACTTGTTTTCGCCACTTTTGATTTCATAGGCAGACAATGAACGGTAGTTATCAGTAAAGCAAACGGGTTCTACAATTCTGTGATTGATATTCTGGCTGCTCGCCGAAATATAGTGCTCAATTTTTATTCTCTTTCCATCGATGATAGCTGCAGATATTTGCTCAATTATTTTGTTGAGATGAGATTGTGTAAGGTGCTCAGATCCCACACTTCCTTCTTCGGCCAACCTGATTTTCTTCAGGATGCCTGCTGACAGCTTGTTTTGTTTTCCGGCACCGTATATCAGTTTTTCAAGATAATCTGCTTCCTGAGCGGTAAACGGAATAAAACCCAGGGGCTGATTGGATGGGATGGAAAAACGGTTCTGACTATCTTTTTCTACCTCAAACCCCAGTTCCCGCAACATATCGATATACCGATAAACGGTTCGCTCAGAAGTCTCTAAAAGCTGCATGAGCTGGGCCGTTGTTTTTGTAGGTTTGTTTTTTAAAAAGGTAATTAACCTGAATATTCTATAAATACGATTTTGATTGAACATGCCATTTTTTTTACAAGCTTATTAAAAAAAAATGGCCCATTTTAAAAATTGACCCTATTTGACAAAATCTTTACGGAACATTGCACGCCATTCGTTACGAATGGTATCTTTCCGGGAATGCAATGCCTGTTTGGACATGTTTTAGTTGCTCAGGCAAGGCAAGCAATGTTGCACAG
>JBEICQ010000175.1:0-4519 GCA_040383885.1 Flavobacteriales bacterium
GGGAACATATCATGCCGCAGATGCCTTCCTGTTAGGCGCGTTCCTAGTTCTTTGCTGAGCAGCGATGCATTTGATCCGGTTATAAAAACCTTTGCCCCCCGGTCGTGTAGTTGTCTTATATATATTTCCCATGAATTAACATTTTGAATTTCATCAAAGAAATAAGCATCTACTCTGGCAGGAAACAACTCATCCAGCTTTTGAAAATCTTGAACATCAAAGCCGAATATCCGGGAGTCTTCAAAATTGAAATAGGCAACCTTTTGATAATATCGGCTGATGATTTGCTTCATGAGCGTACTTTTACCACAACGCCTGATGCCTGTTATTACCTCGATGTGTTTTTTATCAGGTGAATAATCTTCCAAAAAAGATCTCCTGATATTTTTTACATTAACCTTTAATAATTGTTGCTGTACCTTGTATGCTTTTTCTATTTCAGCTTTTAAAACCATTTCATTATGTTTATATTACAAATATATACTTTTTTATTTTACTGATGTATTATATTGTTCTTTATCAACAGACAATTTAGAGGTCTTTAACAGAATAACATTTTTACAATTACGAACAATCCCATGAGAAGGAGAGCTGAAGCCTGCCATTGATAAGATGGGCTAAGAGTCGCGTATTTTATTATGATTTTACATCCAGGTTTTCATCCTCGTTGCAAACGAGGAGGAGGGGAGGTTATTCATTTATTGATTCTATAACATCTGCTAAATCCGATTTTATGAGTTCCGAATGCTTCCCATGTGTAAATACTACGGGTTTCCCAAACCGTTTATATATTGGAAATGAAGGTATGACTTTGTGTATGCTTTTCAAGAAAACCGAGAACCACAGGGGCCGGTTAAAACAATGCCGGCAAAAGGATAATTCAGCAACAATTCGTCAGGAATATTCCCTAAAACTCACACCGCTACAAGAACTTTTTTCTGCCTAAAACTTCTGAAAGAGCTGGAAATTGGGAAATGGCAGCGGTACCGAACTCCCATCATATACTATTCCGGTAAAACCCAACTGAAATGAAGTCCGGTCATTGATGCCGAAACGAAACCCGGGAGAGATAAACCCAAAGGATTGAATGGGCAGGATAAATGAGTCGAACACAAATGCCACCTTGCCCGATATGCGGGCATACGCTGCAAATGAACACAAAAATGCGGAGGAGCTGCCGGTGCCTGTTGAGAGGATGCCACGGGAACTATTGTATCCGCCATAGCCCAGCGAAAAATTGATGTTTTTTCTCTCATCACCCAGGGTGAGTGCTGCAAAGGGTAGTCCAATAAGCAATTGAGGATCCAGCCAGGAACCACTACCCACCAATGCGCCCAATCCAAGATGTACATCCTTTTGAAGCTTGATGGAATACTTGAGGTTAGCTATCAGCGGAATCCCTATCCAGGTAGTAATGATGCCAACACCCACATTGTCTGCAACCGCAATCTGAATATCAGGTCCCAGCAGGCTCCATTTGATATATCCGTCTCCCTTTTTGATGGGAAGACCATTGGTGGTGAAAAAATACCTCGAAGAAAATTCTACCGGGGCAATGTACTCTCCTCCTGCTCCCAGCTCTTCCTGTTTGATCTCCGTCATCTCTTTAATCTCGTGTCTTGGGATATATACTTCGCCTAAAGCCTTGGTATCCATTAATACTTCCCGTGCATCTTCTTTTTTAATCGTACCCAAAAAGACCGAACCATTTTGCTTGGTAATCTTGTAGAGCTTACCCGCAGGAGAACCTATGTAATCATCTTTGGACTGGGGCCGCACAGAAAAACTTGCAAGCATGAAGAGGAGGCAAAGGAAGATGGGTTTCATGAGGATAATTTTACCAAATGTAAAAAAAACACTTACTCTCTTATGTATCGCCGGCATCCTCTCTTGCATGGGGTAACTATTATGTTTTTGTTTTCAGTATTAAAAACAGTTCCCTGCTTTTGGGCAAATTGTGTTTCTCAGAAATTGAATGAAACACAAAAGTCATTCGGGAAAAAGAAAAGTTGCGGATAGTTTACATACACATCCTTGTAGTCTTCTCCTTGCAAACGAGAAAGCCTTGTGGTCGCTTTGTTAATGCGGAAAAGCAGCATTATCTTTCCTTTGCCTGTAAAATCAGGTTAGGGTTTGGTAGATTGATTTTGTTTGTACATTTACAGAACAAAACAATCTCAAATGAAACACAAGTACCTCTTCCTCTCCCTATTGCTGGCATGCACCAACCTTGCCCTGGCAATCATTCCCCGCGTAGATCATGTGGAACTTCGTCCCGGCAAAAAATTACAAAGCAATCGCCCGCATCATTTCTCCACTCCGCAAAACATGATGCAAATCGACACCTCCTTCAGGTGGTTCAATTATGGTGAAACCATGAGTAACTACCAGGAGCTGGTGAACGGAAATCCTGCAAGTGATGTCAATTACAATTACCTGTTTCCTGATTCAACCATCCTGACCTATTACGGCATGGATCCCCAAACCAATACCCCTATTTATGATGTACCATTTATTCATAACATCGGTACTGTGCTTGACATCGGCAGTCCTAAGTTCTATGATCCCTTCATTTACTTCACTGACTCCATCATGAATTATTCAGCAAGCACGCAATATCGGGTTGATTCGGTTGCTTTTATTTTTTCCTACGAACAATTGAATCCTAATGTAACTGATTCCCTGATTTTTGAACTGGCTACCAATCTCAGCGCAACTCAACTTAATACGCTTCAATTTTCAGACAATGCCACAAGTACTTACTGGATGGATAACTACGGTAGTTCTACTGTACAATTTAAGGAGCTTAAATACTTGCAGGCAAACAATGCAAATGCCTTTGGTGCTCTCGGCCCCAACAAAAGAAGATATGCAGTTGCTCTCGAAGGCGCAGTGCTTACAGACACCCTCTCAAATGGTTTAAACATCGTTACTTTTTCCACAGCGAACCTCCCGATTATGAATGCCGGCAGCCGTTTTGTGGTTTCCAATGTTAAGTTTAAGCCCGGATATACCGGATACAACCAAAACTGGTTGAGCGGAAATCCCGATACATTAACCAACATGAACTATATGCTTTTTGGTTCATATGAGGAAGTCGCTGATACCTTTAATACCTATTATCAAGGTGATTTTAATTCCTCTCAAGTTGTTCCAACTGCAGTTAGGTATAATTATGCCGGAGGCTTCAACGGCAGATACATTCCCTCTTTTGCTTATGGTCCGGGATTCGGATTTGAGCACCACCTTTTCTACTACCGCATCAGTAAAAACACTGTGATTACCGGAGAAAAAGCAGAACCTCAGGTACAGGCAGAAGTATTCCCCAATCCGGGCAATGGCCGTTTTGTGGTAAACTTCAGTGGACTCACTTCTAAAAACACACGCCTGAGCCTGCGCGACCTGCAAGGACGACTGGTTGAGCAGCGCAACATCCTCTCTACCGGAGGTGCCGCCAGAGAAGAATACAATGTAGAAAACCTCGCCAACGGAACTTACCTGCTCAGCATCGAACAGCAAGGCAAGCCTGCACAAACCACACGCGTGATTGTGCAACACTGATACTGACAAACCTATTCATGAAAGAAGGGAACCCCATGGTTCCCTTTTTTTATTCCTGTAACCTTTCCCAGGCTTCCAGGTGTTCAATGATGTCTTTTTTAACCTGCTCGTAGGCGGCATAAAAAGCTGCATCACCACCGGCAAACCCTTCTTCTCCCATCTGTCTTTCCATGTCTGCCTGCCGCTGTTCCAGCATGGCAATGGCTTCTTCAATCTGCCTGATTTTGTTTTTGTTTCCGGCACCTTGCTGCGTTACCTTTTCTTTTTTGGGTGCAGGCTCCTCTTTGGTTGCCGGGGTTTTCACTCCTGCAAGCTGCAACTGTTCGAGGTTTTGTAATTTTCTGGCCTCTAAAAAGTCATGCACATCTCCGGGGAAAACCCGTACCCTGCCACTGTCGAATTCAAACACGCGGTTGGCCAGTCCCTGCAGAAAATGCCGGTCGTGCGAAACCAATACCACCGTTCCGTTGTATGCCATGAGCGCCTGCTTCAGGGTTTCTTTGGAAGCTATGTCCAAATGGTTGGTGGGTTCGTCGAGCACCAGAAGATTGTTCGACACAAGAAGCAAACGGCAAAGCGACAAACGCGTTTTTTCTCCCCCACTCAGCACTTTTACTTTTTTATGGATATCGTCTCCCGAAAACAAAAACTGTCCGAGCAAGGCCCTCACGCGGGTGCGTGCGTCGCCAATGGCGGCCTCGTCAATGGTATCAAAAACAGTTTTTTCCGGATTGAGGGTTTCAGATTGGTTCTGCGCAAAATAGCCGGCCTGCACCTGATGCCCCCATTCCATGTCTCCGGTATGCGAGAGTGCTCCTACCATGGTTTTGATTAAGGTAGATTTACCTCTACCGTTTTTGCCTACAAAGGCAATCTTCTCTCCGCGCACAATTTCGAGACTCACTTCTTTAAGAACGGGTTTTCCGGGATAGCCCGCTGAGAGTGCTTCGCAACGCCA
>JBEICQ010000176.1:0-4514 GCA_040383885.1 Flavobacteriales bacterium
ACTATCGGTGATGGTGCCGTAAATAAAATAGTTGTCAATGCTCCCCAAAAAATAACTGTAATCATTCATCTTGATGCCAATGACACCAATAACATCAGAAGGAAACAAACGGTGGATCTCCCAAACAAAAAAAGAAAGCAAGAGTGCATGTATCACAAACAAAAGGAGAAAATCCTTGAGGTTACTTCCTAAAAAAAGACCGCTGGTATGGGTTCTCATGTGTTTTAAATAATCAGTGAAAGAGGATTCCGGCTGCGTAGGCAGGCATATTTTGAGACCACGGCAGCCTTTCATCTCCGTGAATCATGTGCGATATGATTAAACAAAAAGGCATCAATATTTTCAGCAAGACAGATTCATTTTAATACCGTCGAAAGATACACAAGTATGACAGTTTGATAAAACATGATATTTCTCAGGATGGAAATGTGAAGCAATGGCATCTTATTTAAAGGACCAAATCAACATCTTTTTCATCATCCCGGAGGTCGGCTATGCGCATTATCTCGCATTTATTTCTTTTTCTTTCTTTTCTTTTTATTCCGATGCTTGGCATGCACTTTCTTTTTTTTCACCGGTTTCCCAAAAATCTTTGTCTTTTCATTCCCTTTCTGATCGCTAACCACTACCCTCATCCCCTGGTAGTTGAGGCTTGAATCATTGGCTGCAAACCAGCGGCTGAGCAATTGGTTTTTTGCATCGTACTCAAACAAGGTCCATTCATCATCCAGAAAAACATCATATGTACGAATACCTGAGAAGCTGTCATATATTTTCATGGAGACCAGCGTGCTGTCGCACTTCTCCTTTTTGAGCATTTCAGGGGAGGAGATCACCGGAGCACTTGTATCGATGGCCACCACATATCTGCCAAAATTTTTTACTTCGGCCTTCAGCCCACCAAGGGAGTGATCCCATCGTGTTTTTTCGGCCACCATTCTGATGCCCGAAACCGAAGCAACACAAAGTTTATGGGTAAGTGCCTGTGGTATATTTTTAAGCTTGATGGACAGTTCCATACTACCCGCCAATGCCTCATGCTCGCGGTGAACTTTGTAAACGGGTGAAAAAAACCTGGCAGAGGTATCGTTTTTTGAAAAGTAAAAGTCCATGTCATCAAACAATGAACCCTCCGGAAGGAGCAATGAAAATTCATCTTTTGCAAACCTGTTTGCGGCATCATAACGGAAACGGGCAGACGGCATCATCTTTTTCTCTGAACCGGCATCAAAACTCACTTCAGAAGTACTTTTAAGCGGCAAGTTGAGCGTGCAAACATTGCCTGCAACATCAGAAGCCTTGATGGAAACAAGATGCATACTATCATCAGAAAAGGCCATGTATCCTCTTTTTGAATCGGTTCGGTAAAAGGGAAGCATATTTCCCGGCAATACATAGCATCGCTGAAACAGATTACCATTGAGCTTTTTTTCTCGAAAATCTATATGGCCGTTGATCTGTCGCGTAACATCAAAAGAAAATCCATCCATCTGCATCGCAAAACAGGGTTTCCCATCCAGCGCCAATGAAATACTGTACACTCCATTCCTGTTTTGGTTGTCATTCTCAAAATCAAAAGCCTCCAGCATCATCCCAACGGTTCCGTGCACCACGGGAGTATCTGCCGGCATGCGCAAATACCTTCCGTTTTTTTTGAGTATACGAATTTCGGCAGCCTGTTTCTTTCCATTCACAGAAGAGGCCTCATTCACCGGCTGTAACCTGAGGGTGATCAATTCAGGTGAAACCGAATCCGGCAAGCTGAAACCCTGGGTGAGTGGATTCAGGGCCCATTCCGTTTTTTCATCTCTGATCTCAAAATGCAGGTGCGGACCTTCAGAGCCGCCCGAATTGCCGGAAAAAGCAATCAACTCACCTTTCTTTACCGGCAATTCCCATGTTTTTGGAAATAATTCAACTTCAAATTTTCTCTGGTTGTACTGCTCCTCTTCCACATACAAGCGGATACTGTCTGCATAATTCCGCAGATGGGCATACACGCTTACCTTGCCGTTGGGATGGGTGATGTAGAGTGCTTTTCCGTATCCGTAAGGACTAACCTTTATTCGCGAAACATAACCATCTGCAACTGCATACACAGGCAAGCCTTCGAGTGAATTTGTGCGAATGTCGAGTCCGGAGTGAAAATGGTTGTTTCTGAGCTCGGCAAAATTACCCGACAGGCTGATAGGAATATCCAGGGGCCAGCGGTAATAGGCAGTATCTGTCTGTGCACGCAAGGACAAGGCGGCCAACAGATGCATGATGCATGTTAAAAAAACAAGTTTTCTCATCATCCAATGCCATACCAGGGGTTTACCCAAAGTGTAATATTGACAATTTACTACATTCGCAGTCTGCTTACCGGGCATGAAAAAATTCGTTTGTATACACGGACACTTTTACCAGCCGCCGAGGGAAAATGCCTGGCTGGAGATGATTGAACAGCAGGATTCTGCCTTTCCCTATCATGACTGGAACGAGCGGATTGCTTTTGAATGTTACGGACCCAATGCCTATTCCAGAATTCTGAATCATGGGGGCGAAATTATCAATATCGTTAATAACTACTCCAGAATTTCGTTCAATTTCGGTCCAACCCTCTTGCAATGGCTTCAGGCATACGCTCCGGACATCTATCTTTCGATATTACGCGCTGATAAAATCAGTGCACTGATGAACCATGGTCACGGATCGGCCCTTGCGCAGGTTTACAACCATATTATCATGCCGCTTGCCGGTATACGCGACAAGGTCACACAGGTAATCTGGGGCATCCGGGATTTTGAATTTCGTTTTGGACGCAAACCGGAAGGCATGTGGTTGGCTGAAACAGCTGTAAATACAGAAACCCTTGAAGTACTTGCTGAACATGGAATTGCTTTTACCATCCTGGCGCCCAGACAAGCGGCTGCCGTGAGGGCATTAGGTACCACCGAGTGGGAAGATGTGAGCGGTGAAAAAGTGGATACCACAAAACCCTACCTGTGTAAGCTGCCATCCGGAAAAAAAATCTCCCTTTTCTTCTATAATGGAATGCTCTCAAGAGAAGTGGCATTTGGCGGCATCCTCAGCGATGGAAAAGCCTTTGCAGATAAGCTCAGCAAAGCCTTGCCGGAGCATCGTGGCGGACTCATACACATTGCCACAGACGGAGAGAGTTATGGTCACCATCACCTGCATGGCGATATGGCACTGGCCTTTTGTTTGGATTACCTTGAAAAAAACTCTGACACGGTTCTCATCAATTATGGTGCTTACCTTGAACGGTTTCCGCCGGAAGAGGAAGTGAGAATATTTGAAAACTCTTCATGGAGCTGCGCGCACGGCATCGAAAGGTGGAGAAGCGACTGCGGATGCAACAGCGGCAACAAACCGGGCTGGCACCAGCAGTGGAGGAAACCTCTGAGAGAAGCGCTTGATTTTTTAAGGGATGAGCTTGCTCTTGTGTACGAACAAAAGCTGGCTGAATTTACAAACGACCCCTGGAAAGCGAGAAATGATTACATCGATGTTGTACTGAAGCGTGGCGAGGCTTCCACTGATGCATTTATCAGCAAAAATTGCGCTTTCATCCCCGAGGGTGAAAAGAAAACTACCTTTCTCAGGATGCTGGAGATGCAGCGCCAACTCATGCTGATGTACACCAGCTGTGCCTGGTTTTTTGATGACATCTCGGGCATCGAAACCATTCAGGTACTACAGTATGCCGACAGAGCCATACAGCTTGCCGAGAGTGAAACAGGCAAGAACTTCCTTCCCGATTTTCTTCAGTTGCTCTCAAAAGCACCAACCAATGAGCAGGAATACAAAGATGGCGCATACATCCATGAATATTTTGTAAGCAAATCCCGGCTCACGCTTTCAAGCGTTGGGATGCATTACGCGGTTGCATCGCTTTTTGAGGCTTTTCCGGAGAGTATTGACCTCTGCCACTACCGCGCAGAAAGTGAAGATTACGAGAGGCTTGAATCAGGTGTATTCCGACTGGCAGTGGGCAAAACTACCGTGAGATCAAACATCACTTTTAGCATCAAACAGTTTTATTTTGCAGTACTCTATTTAGGACAGCACCACATCATCGGAAACGCACAAAGTGAAATGGAAGAAAATCAGTATAACCTGATGAAATCCTCAATCACCGAAGCATTTTCGTCTTCCCGCATAGAAGATGTTATTGGTGCGATGCAATTGTATTTTGGTCCTGAAAAATTTTCACTGTGGAGTCTTTTTCGGGATGAGCAAAGAAAAGTGCTCAACCAGATTGTAAAAAATGACCTTCTTCAGGCAGAGGATTCCTACCGTAAAATATTCAACCGAAATGCTGATATCATGAAAGTACTGAAGCAGGCAGGATTTCCGGTGCCCAAAACATTTTACAACAACCTGGAAACTGTACTGAACATGGAGATCAAAGACTTTTTTAAACAGGAAAAGTTTTTTGTCTCGCGGCTTGAAAAACTTTCCTCGGAAGTAAAAACCTGGAACATTCAACTTGACAAAGAAGAAATAGC
>JBEICQ010000177.1:0-4465 GCA_040383885.1 Flavobacteriales bacterium
AGCAGAAACTTTGGTCAGCATTACGCCATCATGGCCGGACTCGACAACGCAAAAGGGGAATGGATTGTAGTGATGGATTGTGACCTTCAGGATGTGCCCGAAGAAATTCCCAAACTCTATCAAAAAGCCACACAGGATCAGTATGATTTTGTGAGAGGACAACGCACCAACCGAAACGATGCGGAATCCAAAAAAATCACCTCCCGCCTGTTTTACCTCTTGTTGAGTTACCTCATCGGAAAAAAACTCGATCCGAGCACAGCCAACTTTGGTATCTTCCATCGCAAAGTGGTGGATGCCATCAGACTCACCAAAGACAAACACAAGGTATTTGTGCTGATGCTGCACTGGGTGGGTTTTAAAGGCACCCATATTCCTGTGGAGCACCATCCCAGATTCCAGGGAAAAAGTTCCTACTCTCTCAAAAAATTACTTGACCTTGCCCTGGAAATTATCCTCACCCATTCCGACAAACCCCTTCGCCTGATGATCAGGGCAGGATTTGTTGTTACCCTCCTGGCCTTTGGAACAGGACTCTATTTTTTGGTCATGAATCTCCTCAACCGCATTACGGTTAGCGGCTTTACCAGTGTGATTGTATCAATCTCTTTTTTCTCAGGACTCATCATCTTCTTTCTGGGCATCATCGGCCTGTATATCGGTAAAACTTTTGAGGGGGTAAAAGACAGGCCCATTTACATCATCAGCAAAAGACTAAACAAAAAAAATGATTGAAGCAGACGACTTAATTATCGGCAAAGGAGCCCTTATCTCTCCACAGGCAAGTATCCGCGGACTCAGTGGAAAAGCAAAAAAAATTCATATCGGCGACCATGTCTATATCGGTCCTGATGTGCAAATTATCTGTGATGATTTCAGTATCGGTGATTATTCAAAACTGCAGCACCATGTAAATGTGCATGGCTACAAACCCTGCAGCATTGGTCACAATGCCTGGGTTGGACAATACACCATCATCGACAGCATCGGCGGCACAAGCATCGGGAACAATTTTGGTATTGGTGCACACTCACAACTCTGGAGCCACATCAAGTATGGAGATACCCTCGAAGGTTGCCGATTCCTCAGTGAAAAACCCCTTGAGATTGGCTCAGATGTTTGGTTTGTGGGGCATTGCATCGTGTCCCCTATTCAAGCGGCAGACAAATCAATGGCCCTGGCCGGATCGGTGGTAACAAACGACATGGCTTTTAACACCATTTATGCAGGCGCACCGGCCAAAGCCATCTCAGAAAAAGTGGGACCTCAGTTTATTGAAAAATCCCTCGATGAAAAACATTTGTTGCTGAGTGAGATCCTCACAAAATTCAATCCTAATTCAAACGCGATCCGCATAGTGAAACACCGCGAAGAAACAGACGACAATAAAAACATCACCTGGTTTGTACTGGCAGACAGAAAATACACCAAACGCCAATCGGAGGAAGAGATTGCCTTCATGAAATATCTTCTGCCCGACAAAGCCAAATTTACACCTTACTGAACATGATTCCATTTAACAAACCATACCTCTCAGGAAAAGAGTTACTCTACATCAAAGAATCCGTTGAGTCCGGAAAAATTTCGGGAGACGGGATATTCACCAAAAAATGTCATTCGTTTTTCGAAAGCCATTATAGTTTCCGTAAAGCGCTCCTCACCACATCCTGTACAGATGCCCTGGAGATGATAGCCATCCTGCTCGATATCCGGCCGGGAGATGAAGTGATTGCGCCTTCCTACACTTTTGTGAGTACGGTAAATGCCTTTGCATTAAGAGGTGCCAAACTCGTTTTTGCAGACTCACGCCCCGACCAGCCCAACCTGGATGAAGACCAGCTCGAAGCACTGATCACGCCCCGTACCAAAGCCATTATACCTGTGCATTATGCAGGTGTAGCCTGCCACATGGATGCCATCAAAGCCCTCGCAGAACCACGCAGAATTCATGTTGTTGAAGATGCTGCACAAGCCATCGACAGCTATTACAAAGGCAAACCCCTGGGGTCACTCGGAAGCCTCGCCGCATTTTCGTTTCACGAAACAAAAAACATCATCTCCGGTGAAGGCGGAATGCTTGCCATCAATGATGAAATATATTGCAACCGCGCAGAAATTATCCGTGAAAAAGGAACCAATCGTTCGGCATTTTTCCGCGGGCAGGTTGACAAATACAACTGGGTAGACATCGGTTCCTCTTTCCTTCCGAGCGACATGATTGCCGCCTTTTTATACGCCCAGCTCGAGAACCTGAAAGACATACAGGAAAAACGCCTGAGCATCTGGCACCAATACCACAAGCGCTTGTCTGAAACGGCTGCAAAAGGTTACTTTACCTTGCCATTTATCCCCGATTATGCCACCAACAATGCACACATGTTTTATCTCGTGTGCAATTCACTGGCCGATCGTACCGCACTCATCGCTGAACTAAAAAAGAAAAATATTCTTTCGGTATTTCATTACCAGTCCCTGCATAAAAGCCCGTATGGCGCTTCGCATGCCCAAACGCCACCAAGCCTCCCCAATTGCGACAGATACAGCGATTGCTTGCTGAGACTTCCCTTGTATTACGAGTTGAGTACGGAGCAGGTAGATAGGATCTGCGATGAGATCATTGCCCACTTCAAAGGATAATGTCCGCAATGATTCCGCCCCCGCTCAGCCGGGGAAGTAAAATTGCCATCATCAACACCGGAAGAGTAAGCCTTATAGAGCTCGATCGGGTCACGCAACTCATCCATGAACAAGGATGGCATGTAGTACCCGGAAAATCCATAAACGCTGCATCCTTTGCACAATTTGCCTGTGACGATGCCACCAGGCTGGCCGATTTGCAGGAAGCAATAAACACGCCCGATATAAAGGCCATCCTGTTTGTGCGCGGTGGCTATGGCATGCTTCGTATCCTTCATCAGCTCAATACCGAAGCCCTTATCCAAAACCCCAAATGGCTGATTGGCTACAGCGACATCACCTACCTGCTCTCCACGGTACTGCGCCTCCACAAAATGGCATGCATCCATAGTCCGATGGCTTCTGCCTGGGCACAAACCCCACCGGAACAACTGGAGGGTCTTTTCACAATTATGCAAGGCAAACCTTTGCGCTATGTTTTTCCAAACATCAGCAGCTCGCTTCCCTTCGAAAAAATAACAGCGCAAATCACCGGTGGCAATCTCAGTATCCTGCATTCGTTGGCAGCCTCCGGAGAACTCCCCTCACTATCAGGAAAGATCCTTTTCCTCGAAGATGTATTCGAAAACCTCATGAGCATAGAACGCATGCTACTTGCCCTTAAACACAGAGGTTTTTTCGATGATCCGGCAGCTGTTTTACTGGGCGATTTCTCAATCCCCGTAAAGGATAACGAAACCAGCAATTTCCTTTTTCCCGGCATGGAAGTAAAGGATGATGCATCCGCCGAAAGAGCCCTCAGCCATCTCATGAACAGCTTCTTTGCAGGTGCTGCCTTTCCGGTAATCAGATACATTCCTGCAGGACATAAACCCGGTCGCAATTTTCCTATTCCCCTGGGAATGCCCGTCTCTCTGCAGATGCAGAACCATACCCTTATTCTGGAAACCCAATAGGGCAAATCCTCCTCCGAACTTGTTCCGGCTTAACTGCCGAAAGTGTCGCATTTTTTGGCAAGCTCCATCAATGCATCCAAAGACAGAGGAGCCTCGCTTTTTGCGATTCCGGAAAACGCAGCAAAGCGACCAAAAAGTTTTTCGGGCTTAACCATCATCAAAGACCCTTGAGCATTCCCCACAGATTTAGATAGCTTTTCTTTTTTACTGTCCATCAGCAAAGAATGGTGTAAGAAAGTAGTCTGTAAAAATTTTTCTTTCTCAAGTGAAGCTGCCAGCCAAAGCTGAGAGGCGGTGGACAAAATCAGATCCGAGCCCCTTGCCACATGCGTCACCCCAAAATACAAATCATCGGCAAGGCTGCAAACCTGATAGGCTGGAATACCATCTCTTCTCCTTACCACAAAGGAACCACAAGACAGTCGCATATCTATATCCTGCCTGCTTTGTTGCTTATCCTGAAATAAAATACGGGCCTCACCCCTAAACAATATTCGCCAGCTCACATCCGGAGCATCAGCATGAATATCTTTTGATTCGCAGGTGCCCGGATAAACAGGGCTGTTTGCTGCCACAGTAGCCAGTGTGCTTCTTGAACAATTGCAGGCAAACACAAATTGATTGTCTCGCAATTCACTCAGCAATTGATGATACAGAGGGACGCGCAATTGCTGTGACCATTGACGAACAAAATCATCCGGGCCGGAGGGTCCCACATCCCAATCCAATCCTATCAGATCCAACATGCGAAAAATGTTTTCCAGATAGGCCATTCGAAATCTGGAAGCATCTGCATCATCTATTCTTAGCAATACCTTACCCCCGTTTACCCTTGCCCAAAGCCAGTTGTAAAGAAAATTATACAAGTTTCC
>JBEICQ010000178.1:0-4378 GCA_040383885.1 Flavobacteriales bacterium
TCCTGGCTGTGCTCAAGCCGGGCGGCATGCTGCTTATTTCCACCCCCAGCGACCAGGGAGGATCTGATGTGAGTGGAGAAGGCGAAGAATCTTTTATTGGAGAGCATGTACGCGATGGATATGGCATGGAGGAAATTCGGGAGAAGTTAAAAACTGCGGGTTTTTCCAAATCAGAAGTTTTATATTCCTACGGATGGCCGGGTAAAATCTCCTGGCGTTTGTCAATGAAATATCCCATTTCAATGCTCTCTGCATCCCGCCTGTTTTTTGTAATCCTTCCCATGTATTATGTGTTGGTATATCCATTTTGTTTTCTGCTGAACGCGCTCGATACCCGCATGAAGCATCCGACCGGAACCGGACTCATCGTAAAAGCCTGGAAGTAAAGCCATGCGCTTATCCCTGTTTATTGCCGGACGATACCTGTTTTCTAAGCGCAACAAACAGGCCATCAACATCATCTCCTGGATTGCCACTACCGGTGTTTGCGCCGGAACCGCAGCACTCGTGATTGTGCTGTCGGTCTTCAACGGATTTGAATCCTTGATTTCAGAACTTTATACCAGTTTTGATCCCAATTATAAACTTGTTGCACCCTCAGGAAAATATTTTGACGCCAACGAAAATTGGATCAAAAAAATCAAAGACATCCGGGGAGTTTCCTTTGTTGGTTTTTGTATTGAGGACAATGCCCTGATGCGTTATCAGGACAAACAAAACTTCGTGCAAATCAAAGGGTATCATGCCTCCAGGCTGCGGGCCTCGGGTCTGCAAAAATACATCAGGCTTGCCCCCGGCGCAAAATTCGGGCATGAAGCATTCGGAATGATTCCGGGTGCAGGTGTGTCCTACTCTCTCGGTTTGCACGCCAATAGCATTACACCGGCTCAACTGTATGCTCCCAATCCGGAAGCCGGAAATTCCGGAGACATCAGCGATGCGCTTATCAGCAGGTCCTTGCCTGTTGGTGGGGTATTTAGTGTGCAGCAGGAATACGATTCGCGCTGCGTAATTATTCCCTATGCTTTTGCTGCAGAGCTCACAGGAAAATTTGAAAAAGCTACAGGACTTGAAATTTTTTTACTCCCTGATGCCAATCCGGAATGGGTGGAAAATGAAATCAGAAAACTGAAAATTCCTCTCAAAATACTCAACCGCTACGCCCTTCATGAAGATGTATACAAAATCATGAAAACAGAAAAAATGGCCGTATTCCTTATTCTTACCTTTATCCTGTTAATCGCTGCTTTCAACATAAGTTCTTCCCTCACCATGCTCATCATCGAAAAAAAGAAAGATATACGCATCTTACAAATCATGGGGGCAGATCAAAAAATTACTGGAGGAATTTTTTTGAGTAATGGCTTGTTTATTACACTTCTCGGAACTCTCATCGGAACTCTCATCGGTGTGCTCATTTGTTTTCTGCAGAAACAGTACGGATTGGTAGAGCTCTCTCATGGAGGCTCTTTTATCATCAGATACTATCCTGTGAAAATGATTCCTTCCGATATTTTGATGATTTTACTGACTGTTTGCAGCATTGGTTTTTTTGCCTCTTTTTTACCACTTTTCGGACTGAGCAGGCAACAAAAAATCAACTAAATTTGTTGAGTTGTTCATGGAAATTACAAAAGAAGAAGTTTTAAAAGCCCTTTCCCATGTGGATGATCCCGATTTAAATAAGGATATCGTTACCCTTGGAATGGTGCGTGATGTATTGATTGAAGGAAAAAAGGTTTCCTTTCGGGTAGTACTTACCACTCCTGCCTGCCCGATGAAGGAAACCATCCGCAGAGCATGCAACAATGCCATTATTCATTATGTTGACAAGGAAGCCATCGTAGACATCACCATGGATGCGGAAGTAACCAACCGTAAAAATCTTCAGTCTGCCTCTTTACATACCATCAAAAATATCATTGCGGTAGCCTCCGGAAAAGGAGGAGTGGGAAAATCTACCATGGCTGCCAACCTTGCGGTGGCGCTTGCCATGAAAGGTGCAAAAGTAGGACTGATTGATGCAGATATTTACGGCCCCAGCGTTCCAATCATGTTCGATGTAGTGCATGAAAGACCAATGATGAGAAGCGTGAATGGAAAAAACCTGATGATACCGGTGGAGAGTCACGGTGTTAAACTTTTATCTATTGGTTTTTTTGCCGAAGCCAACCAGGCCATTGTATGGAGAGGCCCCATGGCCAGCAGGGCACTCAATCAGTTATTTATGGATGCTGATTGGGGAGAACTCGATTACCTTTTTGTTGATTTACCTCCCGGAACAGGTGATATTCATCTGTCGTTGGTTCAATCTGTACCCGTATCTGCAGCTATCGTAGTAAGTACCCCACAGGAAGTTGCCCTTGCTGATGCCCGCAAAGGAATTGCCATGTTTGGAATGGACAATATCAAAGTTCCGGTATTAGGCATCATTGAAAACATGTCATGGTTCAGTCCACCTGAACTGCCTGATAAAAAATATTACCTCTTTGGAAAAGAAGGTGCCAAAAACCTGGCAGCTCAGATGGAGATTCCCTTGCTCGGACAAATCCCTGTGGTAGAAAACATTCGTGAATCAGGCGATTTTGGAAGACCTGCTGTGCTCAATGAAAACTCACCACAATCCAAGGCATTTCTTGAACTTGCAGAAAATGCAGCCAGAGAAATTTCAATACTTAATGCCAAAAATAATATTGCCATTCCCACATCGTAACCATGAATACCAACAATTTACAGGAGAGAATAGAGGAAGCACTCAACCAAATACGCCCCTTTCTGGAAGCAGATGGCGGAAATGTATCCCTTGTTGAAATCACTCCGGATTTCGTTGCAAAAGTAAAATTAATGGGATCATGCAGTTCCTGCAGCATGAGTCACATGACCATGAAAGCCGGTATTGAAGATGCCATTCGTAAAAATGCAAGTGAGATAACAGCCGTTATAGCAGTATAAAAATGAATTATTGGCTCATCAAATCAGAACCTTTTAAATATGCCTACGAACAGTTGCTTGCAGACAAGGAAACAACCTGGGATGGCGTTAGAAATTACGGAGCCAGAAACAACCTCCGTGACATGAAAAAAGGTGATATGTTGCTCTTCTATCATAGCAACGAAGGTTTAGCTATTGTTGGTACAGCGGTAGTTTCAAAAGAGCATTTTAAAGATCCAACATCCGAGGAAGATACCTGGCTTTCGGTGAAGGTAAAACCCGGAAAAAAATTCCGTCGTCCGGTGTCGCTTGCTGAAATAAAAAAAGACAAGCTCCTGTCAAACATGGAACTGGTGCGCTTGTCCAGACTCTCTGTGAGCAAAGTAAGCCGTGAAGAGTTCGACAGGTTGCTCCTTCTTTCAGAATCCTGAACGGGATGGCAACACTTACTCTTGTTCCCACACCCATTGGCAACCTCGAAGACATCACTCTCAGGGCACTACGCGTACTGAATGAAAGTAAGCTCGTGCTTGCTGAAGATACCCGCACCTCTTCTAAACTTTTTCAGCATCATGGCATCCATTCAAAGATGCAGGCGTTTCATGCCCATAATGAACACAAAGTACTGGATGCCCTCATCGAAAAAATTAAAATGCTGGGCAATGTCGCCCTTATCAGCGATGCCGGAACGCCGGGTATCTCTGATCCCGGTTTCTTACTTGTAAGGGAATGTCTCAAACATGGCATCCATGTTGAATGTTTGCCCGGCCCAACTGCCTTTGTCCCTGCATTGGTAAGTTCAGGTTTCCCATGCGACAGATTTATATTTGAAGGCTTTCTGCCACATAAAAAAGGGCGCTCCACCCGCTTAAAAGAACTTGCTGAATACGACAAAACTATTGTGCTTTATGAATCGCCTCACCGCCTGTTAAAACTCTTACAGGAATTGATTACATACATGGAGCCACAAAGAGAAGTTTGTATTGTAAGAGAAATTAGTAAATTGCATGAAGAATTCCTGAGAGGTACAGCCGAAGAATTGCTCAGGCAATTCACAGCCATGCCTCCTAAAGGAGAAATTGTGGTTATTATTCAGGGAAAAAAATAAAATGAAAATAGCAGAAGTAAAATATCTTGGTCAGCTTAGAACCCAGGCAACACACTTGCCTTCTGGCTCGATTATGCAAACCGATGCCCCTAAAGACAACCAGGGAAAAGGAGAAGCCTTCTCTCCTACAGACCTGATGAGCACCTCACTGGCTTCCTGCATGCTCACCATTATGGGCATCGCATCCAATGCACATCAAATAAACATTGATGGTGCTCGTTGCGAGGTGGAAAAGCATATGGCATCACAACCACGCAGCGTGGAGAAAATTGTTATCTCGCTTTACATGCCTCACTTCCTCTACTCCGAAAAACATAAAGAAATTCTGGAAAAAGCCGA
>JBEICQ010000179.1:0-4333 GCA_040383885.1 Flavobacteriales bacterium
CTGGTTCGAGCCCAGGTGGGCCCACATCAGCAACAACAGGGGTTTCAGTATGTGAAGCCCCTTTTTTATTTTATGTCTTTGCCTCCTCCTTCCGAAACAAAACTTTTACCCGTTCTTCAATTTTCTCTCTTTGATGCCCCAGGTAATCCATGTTTCGGATACCATTGTTCCGTCTTCGTTTGTTGCCTTGCTATAAAGTTCAACAGTGCCTCCATTGGATAGTATTTCTTCGTTTTTTAAGGCCCGGCTGAACATTTGCAGGTTTTCGCAAACAAAACTCACCTTGCCCCTCCCCCTCTTATGAAACACCGATCTGGACTGCATGATAAGGACAGAAACATTTTTGGGACAATCATTTAGGATGGCAAGTACCGGAAAGCCCATAGAGACTTCCGCACCCAATTGCAGGGAACCAAAGTACATGCTGCCAAATGGGTTTCGGTTGCGCCATGCGGTCTGAAGTTGCACCACACATCGTTCGGAATCCATGCTGATTATTTTTACACCGGCAAGCCAACCCAGCGGGAGAAAACGAAAAAACAACAATCTCCGGAGCAGGGGATTTTTTAAAAAAAGCGGGTTGATGAATCTCATGAGGGCTTTTCAGTGATAAGGTTAAACCCTTTGCATGACCAAGGCCAAGGGCTATTTTTTTAAAGGGAATAGGACGCGAAAAGGTGGCTCATTCCCTTTATTTGTGGCAGATAACTCAACAAGAATCATGTTGCAGGTATCAGGGCAAATATACATTTTTGCAAGCATGAAAAATGTTGGTTTGTTATCCCTCCGCGCTTTTGCATTGCTTGTTTTTTTTACGGGTAGTATGCTTCATGCGGAAATCATTAAGAGTCTTGCTTATCCGCTTTATCTAAAGGGTGCCAAGACCGATCTGCACCTGTCTGATTATGTAACGGATTGCGCGCTTGCCGATTCGGTGAGTTTTCACCCCGCCATCATGAAGATTGAAACAGGCAAACCTTGCCAGTTGTTTGTTGTGGCCAATGTGGCCAAACTTCCTCCCATCACCGAGATGAAGATATGGTCGAAAGGAAAATATGAGAGTGTTCCTGTTATTTCTTCACGCAAGGAGTCCAGACAAATTTTTTTTGATGCGGGGGATAAAACCTACAAGAGTGTTTCTATCGCAGGTGATTTTAACAACTGGAATCCCAAGGCCAATATGCTAAATCAGGCAGGGAAGCGATGGATTACTGCTTTGTCTCTCTTCCCCGGAACCTATTCCTACCAACTTGTAGTGGATGGCAAATGGATGCTCGACCCCACAAACCGCGATTCAGTATCCAACGGAAATGGCGGGTACAACAGTGTATTGAGAATAGGCCGGCCACCGGAAATTTTACCGTCAATAGTGGCGGTTTCACACAACGGCCGAAAAATAAGAATTGAATCTTCCAACAAGCGCCTACCCGACTCCCTGCTGGTATGGGTTGACAACCAAAAATTACCTGCTTTTACCAAATCTGATTCTGCCGGTTTTGACATCTCCATTCCCCAGCAAAAAGATGGATTGCACTGGATTCGCGTCATGGGCTACAACAAATTAGGAATAAGTAATGATTTATTGCTGCCGTTAAATGACAACAAGATAGATGTGCAGTCATGCCTTAGCTCGGAGCGCTCCATGGTGATGTATTTTCCGATGGTGGACAGGTTCCTCGACGGCAACAAAGCCAATACCAAAAAGGTAGAGGACAAAGAGATTGATCCTAAAGCAAACTACATGGGTGGAGATCTTGCAGGCATTACACAAAAAATAAAAGACGGTTATTTCACCAATCTGGGCATCAATGCAATCTGGATCTCCCCTATTGTTCAAAACCCTGCAAAGGGCTATGTGGAGTTTCCTGAGCCGCATCGCAAATACAGTGGATATCATGGCTATTGGCCTGTCTCAGGAACAACTATTGATGCGAGGTTTGGTACCCCCGAAGAGTTTAAAGCACTCGTGAAAGAGGCGCATGCAAAAGGAATTAAAATCCTGCTGGATTTTGTTTCCAATCATGTGCATGAGGAACATCCGCTCTACAAGAAACACAAGGAGTGGACCACTCCCCTCACGCTGAAAGACGGCACAAAAAATATCCGCCTTTGGGATGAACAGAGACTCACCACCTGGTTTGATACCTTTTTGCCTGACCTTGATTACAGCAAGCCTGAGGTTGTAGAAGCCATGACCGATACTGCATGCTGGTGGATTAAAACTTATGATATTGACGGATTCCGTCACGATGCTACCAAGCATGTACCTGAGGAATTCTGGAGGGCTTTAACACTGAAGCTGCGAAAAAATTTCCCTGATAAAAAGTTGTTTCAAATAGGAGAAACCTTCGGAAGCAGAGAACTTATAGCCACCTATGTAAACCAGGGAGAACAGGATTCTCAGTTTGATTTCAATACCTATTTCGATGCACGGAGTTATTTTGTGAATCCTACTGAGTCGGCAGACAGACTCCGCCGCTCTTTGCAGGAAACTTTCTCGTGGTATGGCAGTCATCACCTGATGGGAAATATATCCGGAAACCATGATTTGCCTCGTTTTATTTCATACGCCTCCGGCGCCATGAGCTTTTCGGAAGATGATAAAAAGCCCGGATGGGAAAGGAAAATCGAGGTAAAAGATACTCTTGGTTACCATCGTTTGCTGCAATTGCAGGCGTTTAACATGACCATTCCCGGCATCCCTGTTATTTATTACGGCGATGAAATTGGCATGCCGGGTGCAAACGATCCCGACAACCGCCGAATGATGCGTTTTGCCGAACTGAATCCGGCTGAAAGCAAGGTGCTGAAAACAACAGCGATGCTCAGCAATATGCGTAAAAACAGTCCTGCTCTGCTCTTTGGAGAAACCATTATGTTAAGGGCCACAGATCCTCAGGTATTGAGTTATGCAAGGCAATATTTTGATGAAATTGTTCTGATTGTTTTTAATAAGAAGAGCAGCTTTGATACGGTTCAGGTGATGCTTCCGGAAGCATGGGCAAGCTACAAGGCAGAGAGTCTCCTTGGCGGCAGATGTGCTGTTGAAGGCGGTAAGCTGGCTGCCGGTGTTTCTGCTGCCGGATTTGACATCATTAAACTAAAGCCATGAGTAGCACCTCATTCACAAAAAGAGAAGTACCGAAGGCATTTTACAAGATCTGTTTTTTTCTTGTTTCTTGCTTGTTATTTTCTTCCTGCAGTCCCACTCTCAGGCTTCAGGTATTGCAGGCAGCACAGGTAAGTCTTCCCTCCTATGTAAAAGAAATCGGAATTGTTAACCGCACGATTCCCTCCGGAGACGACAGGGTATTAAATGTGGTAGAAGGCTTGTTGAGCGGTGAGAGCATTGGTGCAGACAGAATGGGCGCAGAGAATGCCATGGAAGGGGTAAGACAGCAACTGATGAGCACCGACCGATTTGTGGTGAGTCTGCCTAACCTGAACCTGGAGGGCAGCCACCCGTTTTTCTTGCAGGGGTCGCTAAACAAAGAAGTAGTAAATTCCATTTGCGCACAGCATCATCTGGATGCCATTATTGTTCTGGAGATGTTTGACTCCGATTCGAGAATCATGGTTCAACCGAGGACTACTGAGACCCGGGTAAACGGAAAAAGAGTGCTGGTAACCGATTTTGTTGCCAATGCAGAAATGAATGTGCAAACCGCATGGAAGGTCTACGACGATTCTACTGACAACATCATTGACCAGCATCAGTTTGTGAATGTAGCCAGGTTCAGTGGGGCGGGGCCCAATCCGGATGCCGCGCGGATGTCACTGCCGGGCAAAAGGAGTGCCATCAACCAGGCAGGCTTTCAGGCAGGCACAGCCTATGGCACCAGGATTGCGCCTTTTTGGACTACCGTGGTGAGGCAATACTACAGGAAAGGAAATGAGTCGATGAAAACAGCTGCCTCCCTTTCTCAAAAAGGAGATTGGATTGGCGCTGTGGCCATCTGGAAAAAAGAAATTCTCAATACTGATGAAGTTATTGCGGGCAGGGCATTTTACAATCTGGCTGTGGCCTGTGAACGAGAGGGAAATCTGGAACTCGCCATCGAATATGCCACCAAGGCATATCAAAGATATCATCTGCGGAAAGCAAGTCATTACCTAAGTATGCTTAATAACCGGATGAACAACCGCTTGCGGCTGCAGCAGCAGTATGAAGACAGATAGTCTTTCGCTTCTCTTTATCAAGCAAAACTTTACTACAGATTCATTTCTTCTTCCGGCAACTCCCTGCGTTAAGGATTGGAGTGGTTACTTTTTTGCGCTGCAAAAAAGTTTGAGCGGAAAGCCGGACCCGGCGGGCATCAGGCCGACGGGGAAC
>JBEICQ010000180.1:0-4220 GCA_040383885.1 Flavobacteriales bacterium
AAATAAATACCTGCTCGGAAAAATTGAAATTGTGCAGCGCAGGAGCGGTGATTCGTTTAATATGTATCTCTCAGATGATAATAATAACTGGTATTTTTTTAGTTTTTCCGGAAACCAGATGATGGCAGTTTCCTCTGATGAGAAGTGGAATAATGTAATAAAGGAACAAAAGCCTGAAAAGCGTTCGGTAGAAAAAGAAAAAGGTAAAGTTTCTTACATGTATAACCTGAATGTAGCTTCCAAAGCAAAAAGTTTCCTCAATAAATTTTCAGAATAACCACCTCTCAGAACCTCTTTAAAGCTCACTGATACTATTGCCTAAGTAAGTATCACTTAATAGAAATATTATTACATGTACCTGATGGTTAATATCTGCATGCATGATTATAATGGCACTATGCATTACAAAATGTTTGATTACATGCATTTTTTTTGCGTATGAACAGCACAAGTCGTTTTTTAGATGACGCCTGATATCCGGTTGAAGGGCATTAAAAAAAGATTACCTAAACCAATTCGCATACATGGAGTGATGGTTTCAGGTCTTGATACAGGCTTTTTGTTCCAATTTGCATCCAGTCCGCTTAACGAATTGTATTGGCCCAAAGAAGTATTAAGATTCAACAGCATGGTGATATAAGCTTCCCGGAATTCAATTTTTTACCAAACCTTTATTGCAATTGATTTTACAGGTTCCCCAAATGTTTAATTTTGTATTTGTGCAGGACCTGGAGCCTTATTACAACTGGAGAGGATTTTATCGTTCAGAAGAGGATGAAAACTCTCCCTTTTATGGCACTGAGCATGATGTGTTTCATTATACCAACCATGTTTACAATTATCTGATACACCCCCAGTGGGATGACATGGGTTCGGAAACGCTTTACTTAAAGGTGCTTTTTGTTTCATACGAACAACATGTGGCTATCATAGAACTGATAGGAGAGTGGAATGATTGTTTAGGAAATGACATCATGTTTCTGAAGAGAGACATTGTGGATGTTTTTATCCGGCATGGAATTAATAGGTTTATACTTGTAGGTGAAAATGTCCTAAACTTTCATGCCGGAGACGATAGCTATTACGAAGAATGGTTTGATGATGTTGATGAGGGCTGGATTTGTTTGATTAACTTCAGGGAGCATGTACTCAGAGAGATAAGAAAATACCAGCTTGATTTCTACCTACTGTTTGGCGGCGAACTCGATCATGTGCCCTGGAGAACCATGCATCCGCTTCAATTGGTTCAAAATATAGAATCTTTGTTTCAGAAAAGGCTGGGAGCTTAGTATATTCGCAGTTAATATGTGGGCATTATTTAAAAAAGAGGTTTCATACTTTCTGTATTCGTTTACAGGTTATGTCATCATGGCGGTGTTTCTTATCATGACAGGACTTGTATTATGGATTTTACCTGGTAGTGGAAACATTGCTGAGGCTGGCTTTGCCACCCTTGATCCGCTATTTGGATTGGCACCCTACTTTTTTCTTTTTCTTGTTCCTGCCATCACAATGAAAAGTTTTTCTGAAGAAATGAAGAGCGGAACGCTGGAATTTCTGCTGACCAAGCCACTGAGTGAACTTTCTGTTATCATGGCAAAACATCTATCAGGGGTATTATTGTTATTCGTTTCTCTTATTCCTACCAGTATATATTATATCAGCGTTTATCAATTGGGTAATCCCGTCGGCAACATTGACTCCGGAGCCGCTATGGGCTCTTATCTTGGTTTACTCATGCTTGGTTCCGCTTTTGTTTCTGTGGGAGTTTTTTGTTCTTCACTTACCGAGAACCAGGTTGTGGCATTTATTATTGCTGTATTTTCCTGCTTTTTTTACTATTCCGGTTTTAGTTCGGCAGCTCCACTTCCAGTCTTTTCCTCTATTCAATTCCTTTTAGATTACCTCAGCATTGATACTCACTATGCCTCCATAAGCAGAGGTGTGGTAGACAGCAGGGATGTGATTTATTTCATTACATTTAACGCAATATTCATTTTCTCAACTAAACTTGTGATTGAAAAACGCAAGTGGTAAAAAAAATCAGATGAACTTTCTCGAAACGCAGATTCATTTGCTCAAAAAGGAGCGCAACATTTATGAAGAAGCAGAATTGTTTGAGCAAAACCGCATTCCTGTTTCAGAACTGCTTCCAATGTTGGCATCTCCTGCCGAAACCAATGGCGGACTAACGCTGGAAGGGGATGTACTTACTTGTTCCGAATCTTCTACCCGATATCAAATACGAAAAGATGTGGTAGATTTTTGTAAGAATGAATTTGAACAATCCGGAGATGAATGGGCTCGTTTAAATGAGCAATTTATGCGTTACCATAAATCTCTTTCCGTTTATACACTGGTAAATTCTAAACCTCTCTTGAATTATTTGGGAGAAAAGAGCGGTATCAACCAACTCAGAAATGCCACAGTGGTTGATGTTGGAGGAGGAACAGGGCATACGCTTTGCACTTTTTTTAAACATCCGGAAACACTTAAGTACATTCTTGCCGATCCCAACCTGCGCCTGCTTCACGACCAGTTTTTAAGGCTTTATCCTGCACTTGCCCAGCTTTCAATGGGCCATGTGCTTTGTTATGCCGAAAAGCTCCCTTTCCGCAATGATTCTGCCGACCTGGTCATGAGTCTTTCAAGCATCGACCACTTTAAGGATTTTCATGCCTTCTTTAGGGAAGCCTACCGTGTATGTAAACCCGGTGGAAAAATATTCGTGTCCAGCCACCTTGATGTTCCGGCAAACAAAAGAATACAGAGGGTTTCAGCCACTTCAAAAGTGTTTAGTTATTCTTTTTGGGAAAGACTTTCCCGTTATCTTTATTACCGCAAATACAAGGTGGGTACTGATGATCATACGCAACATTTTGAGACCATCAAACCCATCGAAGATGCCATGACGGCAGCAGGATTCAGCACTCTCGAAAAAGAGGAATTCTATGGTTATTTCTGGATCACAGGCGCCAAGCGAACATGAGTAGAGGCCCACGCAGATCAGCGCTTCAAATCATCTCGCGGTAAACCCCCGTTGATAGGTTTCCCTTCTCGTAAAAGCCTCTGTACATCCCTTCGGAATTAAAGGGCATGGAGATGTTTCCTTTGGCATCAACGGCAATTAGTCCGCCTTCTCCTCCTGTTGTTTTTAGCTTATCGTTTACCACCTGTTCGCAGGCCTCGCTTAGGCTATAATTTTTATAAAGCATCAGGCAGTGGATATCATGAGCCACAACCTGCCGCATAAAAAATTCACCATGTCCGGTACAAGAAACAGCACAGGTCTGGTTATCTGCCCATGTTCCGGCCCCAATGATAGGCGTATCACCGACCCTGCCATATTTTTTATTGGTCATCCCGCCCGTGGAGGTAGCTGCTGCGAGTCCGCCCGATGCATCTCTTGCCACAGCTCCCACGGTTCCTTTGGGAGATTGATACCGGGCATGATCCAACAAAATCTTGTCTTCTTTTTGAGCAAGTAAGTATTGGTAGTATCTTCTGGAAGTAAAGAAATATTCCTCGCCGGCAAACAGGACTTTACGCTCTCGGGCAAAATCCTCGGCACCTTTTCCTGTGAGGAGTACATGCGGGGAGTGGAGCATCACTTCCCTTGCCAGTTGAACAGGATTTTTAACTCCCTCGATGCCTGCCACAGCACCTGCGAGTTTACTCGTTCCGTCCATCAAAGAAGCATCCATATGGTGTTTTCCATCGGCATTAAACACACTGCCTCTGCCGGCATTAAAGAGGTGATGATTCTCAAGTTCAGTAACTGCAGCAATGACTGCATCCATGGCATTTCCACCTTGAACAAGCACAGCGACGCCGGCATCCAGCGCCTTTTTGAGTGCTGCGTGGCAGTTTTTTTCCATCTCCGGAGTCATTAGATGGCGCGGCATGGTTCCCGCGCCTCCGTGGATGGCAAGACTAACATTCATCAAACATCGATTTTGGCGTATTTGGCATTCCGCTCGATAAAATCTCTGCGGGGCGGTACATCATCTCCCATGAGCATGGAGAATATTCTATCGGCTTCAGCTGCACTATCACTGGTAACTTTTCTTAGTGTTCTCTTATCAGGGTTCATGGTGGTTTCCCATAACTGCTCCGCGTTCATCTCTCCCAAGCCCTTGTATCGCTGCACATTTACGGAACTTTCTTTTTCGCCACCAAGCTGTCGAACGGCCGTTTGTCTTTGATATAGGAAGAGCGTC
>JBEICQ010000181.1:0-4219 GCA_040383885.1 Flavobacteriales bacterium
CAGTTTTTTGCCTTTTTCAATGTCATCTTCAATGGTTCACAACAGGTTTAAGGCTGCGTCCGGCTATTCATCCACTTCTCCATCCATGATCATGTTAAATCCTTTGATGGTCTCTTCAATAGGCACGAGCACACCTTTGAGTCCGGTAAACTGTTCGGCAACATGGAAAGGTTGAGAGAGGAAGCGCTGCACACGACGGGCACGGTGAACCACAAGTTTGTCTTCTTCAGACAGTTCGTCCATACCGAGGATGGCAATGATGTCCTGCAATTCTTTATAGCGCTGAAGGATTTCTTTTACACGCTGGGCACAACGATAATGTGCCTCACCGATGATGGAAGGAGTGAGGATACGGGAGGTTGAGTCGAGCGGATCAACTGCGGGATAAATTCCCAGCTCGGCAATCTTACGACTAAGTACTGTGGTGGCGTCGAGGTGACTGAAAGTTGTTGCAGGAGCAGGATCGGTAAGGTCATCCGCAGGTACATACACCGCCTGTACGGAGGTAATGGATCCTCTTTTGGTAGAGGTAATTCTTTCCTGCATGGCGCCCATCTCTGTAGAAAGAGTTGGCTGGTAACCCACTGCTGAAGGCATACGACCCAACAGAGCCGATACCTCGGATCCTGCCTGGGTAAAACGGAAGATGTTATCGATAAAGAAGAGGATGTCTTTTCCTTTTCCTTCTCCATCTCCGTCGCGGTAATATTCCGCCAGGGTGAGACCGCTGAGGGCTACGCGGGCACGGGCTCCCGGAGGTTCGTTCATCTGTCCGAAAACCAAGGTGGCCTTGGAGTCGGCCAATTCTTTATAATCCACCTTGTCGAGGTCCCAGCCACCTTGTTCCAGGGAGTGCTTGAACGCTTCGCCGTATTTAATTACATCTGATTCGATAAATTCACGGAGGAGGTCATTTCCTTCGCGGGTTCTCTCACCCACGCCTGCAAACACAGAAAGTCCGGAATAGGCTTTTGCAATGTTGTTTACAAGCTCCATAATGAGAACTGTTTTGCCCACACCGGCGCCACCAAACAAACCAATTTTACCACCCTTTGCATAAGGCTCAATCAGATCGATTACCTTGATACCGGTAAAAAGTACCTCGTTGGCAGGAGAGAGATCTTCAAACTTGGGAGGGGTGCGGTGTATCACATAACCATCCTTACCGGAGGTTTCTGCGAGACCGTCAATGGCTTCACCTACCACATTGAAGAGCCTGCCTTTGATTTGCTCTCCGATGGGCATACGGATGGGGTTTCCGGTATTGATTACGGGCATTCCACGACGAAGACCGTCAGTTGAGTCCATGGAAATGGTTCTCACTGTGTTTTCTCCAATGTGTTGCTGACATTCCAGCACAATGCGCTGGCCGTTTTCCCTTTTTACTTCAAGGGCGTCGAGGATATTTGGAAGTTGAGCGCCTTCGGCGTCGAATCGAACATCGACCACCGGGCCGATGATTTGGGCTATGGTTCCCGCTTGGTTTGACATGGTGCTTTTAAAATTGCGACGCAAAAGTAGGAATATTTTGATACCCTGCGCCAAAAATATCCCTGCATGTTCTTTCCCTTTTTAAGAAGGGCCTCCTGGATTTTTATCATGCTGATGAAGCTAGTAAGCTGCCATCTGTTTTTTTCTTGTTTCCCATTTGTTTTGAGCAGAGATAATCGGGTTTGCAGTTACAATACCCTTACTTTTGGGGGATGAACCGTAAATTGTCCATGCAGGAGCTCAACAGGCTGAGTCCCGAAGCCTCGCTAGGCGCCGGCAAACTGCCGGTATTGGTGATGTTAGACAATGTGCGTAGCATGCTCAATGTGGGTGCGGTATTCCGTAATGCCGATGCATTTGCTGCCTCCGGGTTGATCTTGTGCGGGATCACTGCCTGTCCTCCTGCACGGGAGATCCGTAAAACAGCTCTGGGCGCTGAGGAATCGGTTCACTGGCAGTATTTTGCTGATGTACTGGAGGCGGCTGAGCACATCAAATCACAGGGTTATTCTCTTTGGGCTGTGGAACAGGCCACAAACAGCATTCCCTTGCATGAGGTGAAAGGATTTGGTGAAGGAAAAACATGTCTCATCTTTGGAAATGAGGTGGAGGGGGTGCAACAAAGCCTGCTCAATCTTTGTGATGGGTGCATAGAAATACCCCAATCCGGAGCCAAGCATTCCCTCAATGTGGCCGTGAGCAGCGGGGTGGTACTGTGGCATTATTATGCACAATTAAGATCTCACTTGCATGGCTGATAAAACTGTTTTGCATGTGCAGGGCATGACCTGCATGGATTGCGCCAAAACAATCGACAAATATTTGCGAAGCAAAGAGGTACAAGAGCCCGAAGTAGATTTCATGAGCGGAGAGGTTTGGTTCTCTCCTTTGGAGGCAAGTAAAAAAGATGAAATCATAGAGGGCATCAACCGACTGGGCTATCATGTAAGCACTGATGGAAAAGCCAATGGACCACTCCGTGAAAACATCATCCTGCTTGGGATATGGCTACTTACTTTGCCACTCCTCTTGGGTCACATGGTTCTGAAGTTGCCCTGGTTGCATCAACCCTCAGTTCAGTTTTTGTTGTCTCTGCCGGTTTGTGTCTACGGCATCATGCATTTTGGAAAAAGTGCATGGGGGTCAATCAGGCTCAGGCAACCCAATATGGATGTGCTCATCGTCGCAGGTGTGATTTCCTCCTTTGCATACAGTTGTGTTGGCTGGTGGCTGCATGGCCCGGAGGCACACAGGTATTTGTTTTTTGAAACCGGTGCATCAGTGGTAGCATTTGTGATGCTGGGGCAACGGATTGAGAGATACTCTATTCAGAAAGCAAACGCCCTTGTGGCTTCTCTTGCAAAAGAGTTTCCCGAAAAAGCACATCGCATGGCTCTGCAGTTTGGCAAACAGGTACTTGAGGATATTCCTGTTAAGGATATCAGAAAGCACGATTTGCTGCAGGTCCTTGCCGGCGAAAAACTACCTGCCGACGGCGAGGTCGTGAGTGGCGAGGGCTATTGTGATGAGTCAGTAATCACAGGTGAATCGCAACCACTAAAGAGACAAAATGGAGATCGTGTGGTGGCAGGTGCCCTTTTGCTTAGCGGCACACTGCTTATTCGTTCCAACAATGCATTTGCACACAACAGTTTGAATACCTTGTTGGGTCTGGTAAAACAAGCCAGGTTGAAGAAGCCGGCTATTCAGAAAACCGGCGACAGGGTGGCCGGTTTTTTTGTGGGTGGTGTCATTCTGCTCTCTCTGCTTGCTTTTCCTGTGAACTATTTTTTGGGTGCAAGCACTTATGAAGCCATGATGCGCAGCTTGGCCGTAGTGGTTGTTTCCTGTCCCTGTGCCATGGGACTGGCCACGCCTGTGGCAATGATGGTAGCCATAGGAATGGCTGCACGAAGGGGCATTGTGATACGCAATGCACAATCGCTGGAAAACCTGTGCAAAACCAAACACATGATTTTTGATAAAACAGGAACGCTTACCACAGGAAAATTCAAGTTAGGGAGCATTCGTGTATTTGATGAAAAAGCCGATGAAAAATTTTTGTATGATGTGCTTTATACGCTTGAATCTGTCTCTATTCATCCGCTTGCCCGTTCGGTAAGTGCCGAGCTAAAAAGCAGGTGTGGACTATTGCCTGTGACAGATGCGCAGGAGGAAAAAGGAAAAGGAGTAAGCGGAGTAATAGCCGGTGTTGCTTATGTTGTGAGGGCTGAGGAAGAAGGATTGAATAAATTTCTGGTTTTGTTTTCGAACGACAAAAAACTAGCCGATTGGCAGATAGAAGATGAAGAGCGTGAAGGCGCAGATCTTTTGTTGCGATGGCTGCAGTCGCTTGGTATCCATACTTACCTTTTTAGCGGTGACAGAAAAAAAAGAGTCCTGCATTTTGCCGAAGGCAGGGGCTTTACAGAAATCGCCTGGGAAATGTCTCCGCATGCCAAGCAGGAGAGGTTGCGCAAGCTCTCAGAAAAAGGGATTACCGCAATGGCAGGCGACGGTATTAATGATGCACCTGCGCTTGCCCTTTCAGGTACCGGTATTGCTTTTGGGGAACCCGGAACTTTGCATGCAGATGCCTCTGATATCCTGCTCCTGCATCCCGAAAAGCTAAAGGCATGCAGGCAAGTCTTTAAAATTTCTTTTTTGGTGATGCGCACCATTCGTCAAAACCTGTTTTGGGCTTTTTCCTATAACCTGGTGGCCATTC
>JBEICQ010000182.1:0-4178 GCA_040383885.1 Flavobacteriales bacterium
ATTCGCTGTCTCAAACCCATCCTTGGTCGTATGGAAGATGAGTTTGCCTCCAATGTGCTCGAATCAAAAGACCTTCTTAAAATGCAGAACTTTTTCTACCAGTTCTGGGCCAAACGCAAACCTGCCAACCCACAGCAAGCCTGGCACGAGTATGCAGCAGAAGTTAAAGCCGTGCAGGCAGAATTTGCCACCCGCATCTTTAAGGGCTACCAAACCGATCGTGGTCGCGTGTACCTCAAATACGGCAAACCTGATGTTAGAGATGTGCACGAAAACGATCCGGGCCTGTATCCCTACGAAATATGGCAGTACTACAAAGTAAGCAACCGCAGCAACCGTCGCTTCGTGTTCTATAATCCCGAACTGGCTACCAACCGTTGGATGCTGCTTCACTCAGATGCCATAGGTGAACGCCGCGATGATCGCTGGCAAATGGTGCTTCAGAAAAGAAATATCTTCGACCGAAACCTCGACTCCCAGGATAGCCGCGACTTCTTTGGAAACCGCATCCAGGAAAATTTCTCTACGCCCCGCTAAGATGTCTCTTCCAAAGGTTGCCGTGGTCATTCTTAACTGGAATGGCATTGATCTGCTCAAACATTTTTTGCCCTATGTGCTGCAGCACTCTTCCTCTAACAGGGATTTTATCGTAGAGGTGGTGCTGGCAGACAATGCCTCCACCGACGCCTCAGTGGCCTATACCAAAGAGCATTTTCCTGCTGTTCAGATTGTCATTAATCCCATGAACAATGGATACGCAGGCGGATACAACACTGCCCTAAAACACATCAAAGCGGATGTGTATGTGCTCGTCAATTCAGATATCGAAGTCACCGATAACTGGCTTCAGGAGCCCGTGATGCAGATGCTCTGCAACCCGAAAATTGCCTGTGTGCAACCCAAAATTTGCTCTTTCTCCAAAAGAAATCTCCTCGAATACGCAGGCGGTGCAGGTGGATTTATCGACCGCCTGGGATACCCTTTCTGCCGGGGACGCATCTTTGATACCCAGGAAGAAGATCATAAGCAGTACAACAGCCACTCAGAAATTTTCTGGGCATCCGGCGCCTGTATGTTTATTCGCTCCGATTGTTTTTGGCAGGCAGGTGGTTTCGATGAAGATTTTTTTGCCCACATGGAGGAAATAGATCTATGCTGGCGACTTAAAAATCTCGGCTATCTCTGCATGTACGAGCCTGCTTCAGTGGTTTACCATGTAGGCGGTGGAACCCTCAGTGCCATCAACCCCAGGAAAACTTATCTCAATTTCCGGAACAATCTTTATATGCTGGCCAAAAATCTGCCCAGCCCTTTCTTTACCCGTACAATCTTTCTCAGGCTCGTACTCGATGGCATTGCGGCCTGGAAGTTCCTCCTGCAAGGCAGCTTCCGGCATTTCAAAGCCGTGTTTGATGCGCATATGTCGTTTTATGCAAACTTTAGAAAAATGATGGCCAAACGACAACGCAATGAATCACTCAAAAAAAGTTTCAAGCTCTCAGCTGTCTATCGCCGATCTATCGTCTTCGATTATTTTGTGTTGGGCAGGAAAAAATTCAATGCACTGCGCACCAAGGATTTTTACCCATGACCCAGTCCCTTGATATCAATACATACTATCAGGCATTTACCCATCATCACCTCCTGGTTGATGCACGCTCGCCTGCCGAATATGAAAAAGCCTGCATCCCGGGAGCATTGAATATTCCCTTGCTCAGCAATGAACACCGGCATGAAGTAGGCGTTTGCTACAAACAAAAAGGAAAAGAAGAAGCCATCGCCCTGGGCTTTCAGCTGGCCGGTCCCTATTTTCATGAGATGATTGCGCAGGCACGCGCCCAAGCTTCCGGTCTGCCTGTTGTACTCTACTGCTGGCGGGGCGGACTTCGCAGCCGCATTCTCTCCTGGATCCTCCAAACAGCCGGCTTGTCATGCACCCTCGTGGAAGGAGGCTATAAATCTTTCCGAAACCTGGTCTTGCAGACTTTCGAAAAAAAATACCGGGCGGTCGTCCTGGGTGGAAAAACCGGCATGGGCAAAACACATATTTTGCATGCGCTTTCCCGCCATGCCTCTGTCATTGATCTCGAGGCACTGGTTCAGCACAGAGGCTCTGCTTTCGGCAACCTCGGAATGCCTCCGCAACCCTCTCAGGAAATGTTTGAAAACAAACTTGCGCTGGCACTTATGCAAATTCCTTCCGGGGCATTGATCTGGTTTGAGAACGAAAGCCGGATGATTGGCAAAAGAAATATTCCCGATGCGCTTTTCGATCAAATCATGCAGGCCCCAATCATCCAGCTTGAACACGACGACGCCTACCGCATCGAAGGAATCCTTCGCGACTATGGAAATTTTTCGAAAGAAGCACTCGCCGAAAAAACCCGCACGCTGGAGAGAAGACTGGGCAATGAAAAAATGAATCTTGCTTTGCAGGCCCTCTCAGAAGACCGCATGCATGAATGGGTGAGCATCCTGCTCTCTTATTACGACAAAACCTATACCCACGGATACTTCAAAAGAGCAGAGGAATTGCGACTTACACTGGACATTAGAAACCTTGATGAAGACCAACTTGTAAGGGAGCTGCAAAACATGGCTCAGAGCTTTTTCATCAGGGCATGAAACAGTTCCATTGCATGTTTTTCCATGGGGCCCGACTGATAAAGAATGTTTTTTGTGAGGTAGGTATAGTAGTCAAATGGAGCATGCGGTGGCATGAGTTGCAGTTTGTTTTGTTCGATTCCCTGAATGCCTTTAGAGAGCGCCTGGTTCAGCCAGGCAATATCCTTGTCATCAATAGCCGGGTTCACACAAACCCAGGCAGCAAACATAAATGACAAACCGGTGAAATGGTACCACTCCTCACACAAGTCATATACAAAAGCATAGTCCTCATGCATACCAAAGGTTCTGTCGCCAATAACCACTGCGGCTGTGCTTCCTCCGATGGCTGAGATAAAATCTTCTTCTGCCGGTAAAAAACGAATGTCTTTTTTCCAGTAAAAAGTATTCAGCACCTGAACCAGTTTTACTGAGGTCATCGATTGGTAATCGAGCAATACAACCTTGATATCCGACAAAGGCACTTGAGAAAACAAGCACACACTTTTTACTTTTTTAAATCCTGCTATGCAATAGTCACTGATGATGCGGTACTCTTTTAGTTTTGGGAGCACCGCTACAGGAACCAAACCAATATCGGCATGTCCTTCCAGGATTTTTTTTCCGCTCACAGAGGGGATGTCCAGCGACAATTCCACCTTCATGCCCTGCTTATCGGAGGCTTGAATGCCTTCAATAAAAGGGATGGCATTGGTATAGTTAACACAGGTAATGCGCATGCCGGTTTCAGGGTTTTAGGAGGCGGATAATTTTTTCTGCGGTATTGATGCCATCAATGGCTGCCGACATGATGCCTCCGGCATAGCCTGCACCTTCGCCGCAAGGATAGAGCAGTGGCATTTGGGGATGGCTTCCCTTTTCGTGGTCGCGAGGAATCCTTACCGGTGTAGAGGTGCGCGATTCTGTAGCAACCAACACGGCCTCTTCTGTGAGGTAGAGCGGATTTTTTTTACCATGCTGCTGCAATCCCAGGCGCAAGGCTTGCCAAACTTTTTCGGGAAGTACTTCCCACATGGGCACTGAATGTATTCCGGGAAAGTATGAGCAGGGTGGGAGAGAAGAAGAGATTCTCCCCGCTAAAAAATCTGTAAGTCTTTGTGCAGGTGCCACCAGGGTTTTTCCTCCGGCCTCCCAGGCGCTGCGCTCCACTGCTCTCTGAAAAAACAAACCCTGCAAGGGACCCTTTGCTGCATGTGCTGCAAAGTCTGATTCATCTACAGATACCACCACACCCGAGTTGGCATAGCGGTTGTTTCTTCCCGAAGGAGACCAGCCATTGGTAACAACCTGCTCTGCTCCGGTGGCACAGGGAGCGATGATTCCTCCCGGACACATGCAAAAGGAATACACTGCTTTTTCACCGGCCTGTTCCGTCCATGAATAGCTTGCGGCAGGCAGGTAATTTCTTTTTTCTGCCACCTCTTTGTCGCTGCTGCAATGGTATTGCATGCGGTCGATGAGTACCTGTGGATGTTCTATTCTCACCCCAAGCGCAAATGGCTTGGCTTGCATCTGCAGGGCTTTTCTCTGCATGAGCGTATAGATGTCAGAGG
>JBEICQ010000183.1:0-4064 GCA_040383885.1 Flavobacteriales bacterium
GGTAGAAGTGTTTTGATTACCGGATGGAGCATCATCAAAATTCCAGGTATAGGCACTCACTGTTGAAGAAGCAGAAACAGCAAAAGAAAGTGGTGCACCTGCGCAAACCGTGCTACCGGTATTGATAGAGGCTGTGGGTTGCGGTTTTACAGAAATGGCAAATGAAGCCACCGGAGAGGAACAGCCGCCTATGGTTATGAGAAGGGAATAGTTTCCTGCAGCACCTGCAGTTACACTGGTAATCACCGGATTCTGCTGAGAGGAAGTAAAGCCATTGGGGCCTGTCCATGAATAGACGGCTCCGGGCGTGTTTGGCGTATTCAGGTTGATGTTGCTGCCTAAGCAAACCACACTATCTGCATTGATGATTGGCAAGGGGAGCAAACAGCTTGCAAAACGACCTAGAAATCCATCAAAGCCTCCATTGTACAGTGGCCGAAATCCCAGCTGAGAGGCGATGTTATTACTACTTGCTGTTTGTCCGCCAATGTAAATATCGCCGGCAATAGACCGATCGACGGTATAGGCATAATCAGAACCTGACCCGCCGTAATAAGTTCCCCATTCCCGCACACCCGATGTATCAAATACATTCAAAAAAGCATCCTGACCGCCGCCGGAAGCCGTTTGAAAAGTCCCTGCTGTAGAGATGCCGCTGAGACTTGCTGCCAATCCGCCAATCAGGATGCCATCGGCTGCCGAATAACTCATCCCAAATACACGATCATCGTCATCACCTCCTATATAAGTTGCCCAAAGTCTGGAACCCGGCTGATTAAACTTCACCAGAAACGCATCATACACACCGCCGCCATAATTTACCTGATGTGCTCCGGGAGATGAAATATTGTCGGGGCTGTCTGTTCCACCGGCGAAATACACATTTCCCAGGTTATCGGCAGCCACGCTGAGGATACCTTCAGTTGCAGAACCACCGTAATATGTACCCCATACACGCTGACCATTTGAATTAAATTTAACAACCAAGCCATCAAATGTACCTGACAAGGAAGATTGATAAGCACCGGGAGAGGCTATGTTATTTCCGCTTTGGGTGGAGCCTACCATATAGACAAAACCATCGTTTCCAACATCCACTGAATAAAAATTATCTGCGTTACTTCCGCCGTAATAAGAACCCCATACCCTGACACCTGCCGTGGTAAACTTGCCAACAAAAGCATCGTCAAAAGCGTTGCCGGCGATGTTTGTCTGGTGTGTACCTGAGGTAGCAATGGCATTTGGACTCCTTGTTTGACCCACCACATATAAGTTTCCGAGTTTGTCGCAGACAATATCATTGAGATATTCGGTTTGATTTCCTCCGTAGAAAGTGGCCCACAATCGGTTACCGGCTGCATCAAAAGAAACAATTAATCCATCATAATCACCACCGCCGTTAAAAGGCTGATGACTTCCGGTAGTAGAAATATTGGTGATGCTCTGAGTGGCACCGGCAAGGTAGATGTTACCGAGGGTATCTGCATCAATACCATAAATCCTGTCCTGTTCTGAGCCGCCAAAATAGGAGGCCCATAAGCGTTGACCACCGGTATCTAATTTGGCCACAAATCCATCAAAAAAACTACCGCCGAATGTGCTTGAAAAAGCACCGGAAGTGGCAATGGAGGAAAGAGAGGAGGTAATGCCTCCCACATAAATTTCCGAAACACCAAAAGTTGTAATTGCATCTATTTGGTCTAAATCTGTCCCTCCGTAATAAGTTCCCCAGCGATAAGTGGGTACCGGGTCAATCACGAGAGTTTGGCTACGGTCATATTGTGAAGGAAGAAAACCCAGAATGATGTTGTTTTTTGTTTGCGAAAGCACTTTGTAAGCAACCTGCACAGGATTGTTATCGGGCAGTGACCAGCTTGCGGGAATACTTTCACTAAGCAAAGTATGCGACAATTGAAGAGTAAGTTTTCCATTCTCCAGACGAGCTTGCTCCGGACCTTCATATTTCATTTTAATCAGAGAGGCATCAGCGCCCGGCCTTATGTAAAAATTGTATTCCACCGGTTTGTTCGTTTCAGGAGAAGCAACAAACTCAAGGTCTATCCCCGGATATAAATTTTTATACCAGATTCTTCCATAATGTTTTACCCTGATTCCCTCTTCCGGACAACCAAGGGTGTAATACATCAGGTAATCAGGAGCAGCATTTGCAGCCTGTAAAATGCAATCAGGATTGGCGTCAATAAAAGTAACATCTACCCGATGATAAAGAAATTCTTCGGATGGCAATTCCTTTTTTTCGGAAAATTTCTGTAAGGTTCCGGCTTTGTTGGAAAAACTCTTTGAAATACACTTTCGGGTATCGTAACTGAAACCATTTTTTTTCAATTGAATATTCATGTCCGGCATGGCATACAAATAGAGAACTGAAGCATTGCCTTCATTGAACTGGTTGCGCACTTGTCCTTTGTTTTCTACAAAACCGTGCAATCCATGTGCTTTTTTATCTGCTGCTTTGAGTGTGTAAGAAAAGAACAAAAAAAACAAGGGAAGGTACTTGAAGTTGAAGAGAGTTATCCGCACAAAATGCGATTGAGAAGGGTTTGGAGAAGTGAAACCAGAGGGGCCGGAAGTGCGAAAAATCATTGGATTAGTTCGGGTTTGGGGTGTCGTTGTTTTTGGGGATTTGAGGGAGAAAAAGAAACCGGACCACCTATCCTGTTCAAGGATTTTCTGGATACCTCTTTTCCGCTTTCCCTCTTATTTCCTCTGCAATATTACTTTTATTAAATGTTAATTTTAAGTATATCTGACACAAAAGCCTATATTGATTCAACGCACTGTTTTTCAGCATATTGATTATATAAACTAGTAATAACAATTACATTTATCCTTCAATCTGCATCCGGTGTTCAACAATGATTCTTCAATTTTTCATCCTTGATGAAGAAAAAAAAGTGTTCTATAAATACAATTGAATGCGATTAACTTCTGATCAAACGGAATCATGCAGAAGTACAGAGACCTGCATTTTAAAGAAATAGAACAGAAGTAGTATCTGCAAGGCAACATGGTGAAACGGAAACAAAAAAGTAACAAGCAAAATCGCTAAAAGCAAGAGTGCGAGCCATTCCATGCGGATGGGATAATTTCTGCGTGCATGAAACCAAAAAGCTGCTCCCAAAGTAATGATGCTGATGAGAGCGATGCCTGACAAATCATTTGGAAAAAGAAAAGCAAGAATGGTAGGATGTAAAAAATGAATCCATAGATAAACCTTACGAAGCTCCGGATGTTGGGAATAGAAGGCTGATGTGGATGCAGTGGAATTGGCCACAAGGCCTCCGGCAAGGTCGAGTGTTAAACACAATATCAGTGATTTACCCAACTCAGAAAAATTGGCATCAATGATGGTCTGATAAATAAACAGGCTTGCGAGGCATGCTGCCAGATAGGTAATTAAAATTTCATAGAGGCGAGGTTCCGTGCCATGAAGCAGGCGAAACAACAGTGGTAGTTTGATTTTTTTATATAAAAAATCTAAATTCACAGATGTAGTGAAAAAGTGAATAGAAGATAAAAGTACCTGAAAAAAAACTTTTGTAAACAGACAAGACTAAAAAAATCAAATGATTAAAGAGGAATATTGATTCCATAGGAAAATTGATAGAGCTGCTTACTCATTTGTATACGCTTACTGCTTAAAGGCTTTACCCCGGCTCCATCAGGAAATTTTTCTTTTCAGATTGATTAAATAATATTTTTTCTGCTCGGAACTTATCAGTGATTTACCGCCACAGATAGAAAGAGCGTGAGACCGATAAGGAGGAATTACCCAATCACCACATAAATCGATAAAACCCCATTTACCACCTTCTTTTGCAGCTGCAACCCCTTCGCTGAAATCGCCTGCCATGTCATAACGCATAGGAATCTTGATGCTTCCCTCAGTATTCACAAAGCCATATTTCCCGTTTATGGCAACAAAGGCAAGACCTGATGAAAAATCTCCGGCTTCTTCAAAGATGCACGGAACAACTTCTCTGTTAAGGATATCGATATATCCGTATTTGTTATTCTTTTTTACTCGAGACAGACCTTCTTTA
>JBEICQ010000184.1:0-4060 GCA_040383885.1 Flavobacteriales bacterium
GCTACTCATCAAATGTGGAGCCGGCTCTCCGGAATGAGGTCATGCACGAGTCAGATATTCTGCTGCTCGAGATGAAGGACGAAAACTTCTGGATTCCGAGGGTGGTCATAGATATCAAGTTGGGCAGCATCAGCACGCATGATGCGCTTATCTGCAACCACAAGGCGCAAACGCACAAAATGGTGCATCCCTTTCTCAGATATGGCCTGCTCATCGGAAACCGCCAGTTGTTTCCCTTGCCTGCACGGCTTTTCAGGATGGGACAACATTTTGATTTCATGATCTCCTGGAAAGGTCTCGAGTCAGACGACAACGAGCTGCAAAAAACCATTAACATTCTCAGGTCGGAAGTGGCTGCAAGCAGACGCCTCGAAGAAATTCTTTTCAGAGAAGGAACCAAAAACAAAAAGCGCATCACCATCCTGCATCGTCCTTTGCTTATTGGATAATTAGTTTGGCAAGTCCGACGCTGTCTTGAATAGGTGAAAAGAATGGAATCTTTTTTATTTTTGGGGGCAAGTATTTGTGAACAAAACCTGCTACACCGACGCCAAAAAAAATGCATTTCGCATCTCATCCTACTCTGTACTAGAGGAAGATTTGCCGATGAACGGCATAGCCATCAAATGGGTACTCACAGGAAAAGAAAATTACCAAACCTGGAACCATTCGTATTCCCTCAGACCCAATGAATTTCTTCTGCTCAACGACCTCCGTCCCTGTCATGTTTCTATCCGTTCTAAAGAACCCTCTGCCGGTATCTGTATTGACCTTTCTCCCAAGTTGATCAGAGAAGTTCTGGATGCAGATATACCTGAAGAAAAAGAACTTTTTGATTTTGTTTTCTCAGACCGTTTTCCGGTTCTCGCTCACAATATCCAAGGCTCTGCCCTCGGAAAAAAACTTTCTCTGTTTCAGGAACAGGGTAGGCATCCCATGTATTCCGATCACTTTTTTATGCAGGAATACTTCTATGTTCTGGCCCGCGCTTTTGTGAAGGATCAGGAAAATGTGCTGACAAACTACAAAGGACTTAGCCTCAAAAACAAGCATTCCTCAAATTCGGTCCTGCGTGCGCTGCTCATGGCAAGAGAATATATATTCGACAACCTCTGCACAGAAATCTCTCTGGATGAACTCAGTAAACTGGCTTGCATGTCAAAATACAATTTCATCAGACGGTTCACCGAAGCCTTTGGTGACTCTCCCTACCGTTTTATTATCCACCAACGACTTATGAAGGCTGCGGAACATCTTGAAAAGGGTTTGGGTATTGAAGAGACCGCGCGTATGTTCATGTTTTACGATGTGCCTGCCTTTTACAGGGCTTTCAAGAAACGCTACCACATCACCCCGGCACAGTTTAAAAAGGGCAATATTTTACAAGCCTAATTGAGGAAGATCTGTTTTTCTTTGCAGCAATATGAGAACAAACATCTTTCTTGTCATTTATTTTTTGCTGTTTGCCACATCCCTTACTTCTGCACTTGACCGCAAACCATGGCTGGGATGTCGGTTGGAAGCCTCCAAAGAATTGCCCGGCAAAGCCCTTCGCGTGAGTGAGGTAAACGGCGGCACAGCAGCTGTTCTCGGGTTAAAGACCGACGATCTCATCCTCTCCTGTAACAACATTCCCGTTTCAGGGCAAGAGGCTTTTTTGCAGCAGTTTGCAGGCTTCCTCAACAAGCAAGCGATTGAGATGCTTGTGAAAAGAGGAAACAAAGAGATCAGACTAAAAGGCAAAACCGAAGCAAGGCCCTATGAAACCGACGATAAAAGCGAGGTGATTTATGAGGAAACGCCTTATAAGAACGGTTCACTCAGGGTCATCATCAATAAACCCAAAACTGTTGGAAAAATGCCGGCCATGTTATTCATCCCCGGCTATACTTGCAGAAGCATAGACAACCTCGATCCGGAGAGTCCCTACAAAAGAATCGTAAAGGCTTTTTCAGACAATGGCTATGTGGCCATGCGCATCGAAAAAAGCGGACTTGGCGACAGTTACAATACGCCCCCTTGTGAGACCTGTGACCTGCATGACGAAGTGGAAAATTTTGCTGCCGGTCTCCGCAAACTTAAATCACTTTCTTATGTTGATACCAGCAAAATCATCCTCTTCGGACATTCAATGGGTGGCATTGTGGCACCGGCAGTAGCTGCCGCAAACCCGGTAGCCGGTGTAATTGCGTATGGCACGCTCTCTACTTCCTGGTTCGAGTATATTCTTCAGATGACCCGCCTGCAAAACAAGTTGGGCGGAATGAGCACCCTGCAGGCTGAAGTCTCAACCAAAGATATGTACGATGCGGCCTATCGCTTTTATGTAAAAAAAGAAAAATTGTCCCAAATGGCTGCCGATACAGCCATGATGCGTATGCTCAAACAACAGTGGGAGTACGATGGCCACTCCCGCATCTACACCCGAAATGCAGAATACTGGAGACAAATACAGGATGAGCCCATCCTCGAAAACTGGCAAAAAATGAAATCCAAAGTACTTGTGCTTTTTGGTGAATCCGATTTTCAGGCCTTTTCGCTGTATGATCACCAGAACATTGTGAATACAGTGAATGCTGTGCATCCCGGTTCCGCCACCCTCATTTCTTTTCCTAAAACCGATCACTACATGGCCGCTTCCGGAAACATGCAGGAAGCATTTGATAAATTCTCTGCCGGAAAAACCAAACAACTCTACAAGGAATTCAATCCTGAAGTAGCCGATGCAAGCATCCGTTGGAGCAATGCTGTTGTTGGCTCAGGCATTGCCTCTGCAGCAAGCCCTTCCGGATGGCGAAAACTCAGCACCGAAAAATATCCCGGAAAGCAGGACGACATCTGCTTCATTGATGAGAACAGGGGATGGTATGTAAATGGTTATGGCAGCATCTACCGTACACGCGATGGAGGCAATACCTGGGAAAAACAACTGGAGAAAAAGGGAACCTTTTTTCGATGCATTGCCTTTATTGATAGTCTCCGCGGTTTTGCCGGCACCGTGGGAACCGACTATTTCCCGAATGTAAGCGACAGCATTCCCCTGTATGGTACAAAAGATGGAGGAAAAACCTGGACTCCGGTAGCTTACAAAGGACCTTATGTAAAAGGTCTCTGTGCCATCGATATCGTAAAAGAACAATACATCAATCATGGTAACATCGCTTACAAATACCATTTGTATGCAGTGGGGCGGGTAGGTTCACCGGCAAACATCATGGTCTCGCACGACGACGGACAAACATGGGAAGCCTGGCCGGTAACAAGCGGAAAAATGCTTTTCGACATTAAAATGTTCAACAAAGAAAATGGCATTGCCTGCAGTGCTTCATCTGAAAACATGGAAGAATCTAATGCCCTTATCCTCTCTACTGCCGATGGAGGAAAAACCTGGAACAAAGTGTACCAATCCAATCGCCCTTTTGAGTGTACCTGGAAGGCCTCCTTCCCGAGCCGCGAAACGGGTTATGTTACCATCCAATCCTACAATCCGGATACAGCCGTAAAACAGCAGCGAATGGTAAAAACCACCGATGGCGGCAAAACATGGACAGAGCATAACCTGGTGTCAGATGCCGGGGCAAGAGAATTTGGCATCGGATTTTTAAATGACCTGCACGGATTTGTAGGAACAGTGAACAGCGCTTACGAAACACTGGATGGTGGAATCAGCTGGCGTCAGGTGGACATGGGCAGGGCCTGCAACAAAATCAGAATCTACACAAATGCCGATGGCAAGCAGTATGGATACGCCATTGGTGTAAATGTATTTAAGTACCTATCTTCACCCTGATAAAAACAGACAAGCTCATGTGCTTAAAATCTTCTTTCATGAAAAGAATAAAATTGTACTTCAAAGTAGGCATGATGGTGTCTACTGTCTCCATTACGGGTATTGCTTGTTCCGGAAAAAAAACAGCACCGGCTCAAACCTTTTTCGACACCATCAACATGGATGTGAAAACGCCGCCCGGAAAAGATTTTTATACCTATGCCAACGGTAACTGGCTCAAAACGGCTGTGATCCCTTCTGATCTTCCGGCATGGGGAAGTTTTTACACAC
>JBEICQ010000185.1:0-3937 GCA_040383885.1 Flavobacteriales bacterium
TATACATCGGAAAAACAAATCCGATTGTTCCCTGCGAAAAACCAAAATACTCACCTGCATTGCTTTTAAATTGTCTGTTCCGCTGCATCATGTTGTTCATGTATACCGTTGGACGAATAAAATGGCGGGGCTCATCGTGGGATGCCACTGAATCAGCATTTAGCGGTGCGGCAAACAATGTGGTTTGCATCAGGAAGCAAAAAAACAGAAACAGACAAACAGGTTTCTTCATCACTTTATTTGCCTGAGATTTGTTTGAGTAGCTCTCTTTTAAAATCATCTTCTGCCTTGTAAAGAAGCAAAACTTTTTTAACCGAGAGTGAGGACTTAAATTTCTCATAATACTCCCTCGTTATCTGAATTTCTTTTTCTCTGGATGCGAGTTCATTGTTCAATAGGGTCTCACATTCCTTTTCAGCCATGGCTTCGGGATCGATGCGGTTGTTTTTTAAATCTGCTGAGCGCATACTGCGTGCGCTTTCCAGCTTGTCCAGATACTCGTTGTAAACCGGCCAGAAAGCCTGAGCCTCGCGGGTATTCAGATTAAGCCTTCGGGTGATGAAAGACACTTTAAGTGCTTCTATCTTTTCTTTTTTGTCTGCGGGTTGTGCATGTGCGCTGCTGTAAAAAGCCGGCAGCATCAGGCACAACAAGGCAATATGTATCCATTTTTTCATGATCAGCTTCCAATCCATTCTGTTAAATCATTTTCATCTATCCGGTTGTTGAGCAGGTAATCGCTTACCACTTCTGTTTCCACATTTTTTTTATCTGTGGTGGCAAGGTCTTGCACAGGCAGCTCTGAGAGATCAGCTTCGTCTGCGGCTTCGGCCAGTAAACTCTCCTCTGCATGGACCAACTCAGCAGAAAGTGCTGCCTCTGCCAGCTCCCGTGAAACCGGTTCCAGGCTTAGGGGCAACTTTGCTTTTTCCGACAAGGATGCCTGTTGAGGTGCATCAGGAGCATAAAAGAGGGATCCTATTCCCAAGGTGAGTATGGTTAGCAGGAGGGCCGCCAGGGGTATGGGGCGCAGCGCGAATGCCGGACGCAGCTCACGCAGCATGGTCTGAGGCTTCCGCTGTTCATGCAAGCGCTCCTGCACACGCATGGCAAGGCTATCAAAATATCCTTCGGGTGCTGCAAAAAGAGCAGGCTGCTGAACGAGCAGACCCTCTTGTAATCTTTGCTGAAGGCCTTCAAAATAGGATTCGGAAGGAAGCGGCTTCTCCACTTTGGAGAGCAATACAAGTTGTGAAATACGCTCCGGAAAAACTTCAAAATAGCCGGCGGGAACCACAAATGCCTCTGGTAATTTCCCTTGATAAAGAAAGGCTGAGACTTGCTCAGATTTTTCAAAATAACCCTGAGGAACCACAAAAGGATTCACCTTTGGAATGGCATGCAGCAAAGGTGCCGAAGGCTCTTCTTGAAGATGATTGTATGTGCTTCCGGGTTTCATTTCTTGTGGTTTGGATAAAGATTGAAGGGCAGGGTTTAATGGTTGAGTAAATAATTTTCAATTTTTTTTACTGCAAGGTGGTAAGAAGCTTTTAAGGCGCCTACCGAGGTACCCAACACTTCACTCATTGCGTCATAGGTGAGCTCATCGTAATACTTCATGTTAAACACCAGGCGCTGCTTTTCGGGCAAGGTAAGAATGGCTTTTTGCAGCTTCAGCTGGATGGCATCCCCCTGAAAGTAAGGATCTGACTCCAACTTGCCGGCAAGGGTATGCTCCACATCCACAATGGGAAGAAAAAAACGGGTTCTTTTTTTCTTTAAAAAAGAAAGACTCTCATTGGTGGCAATTCGGTACATCCAGGTAAACAGCTGTGATTCGCCCTTAAAACCCTCCAGATGGGTATACACCTTGATAAAGGTATTCCGAAGAACATCGTCAGTATCGTCATGGTCTATCACCATCCTGCGGATGTGGCTGTACAGGCGCTTCTGGTATTTCTTTACCAGCTGGTTAAAGGCCATGTTGCGGCTACCCGGATCCCGGAAGAAGGACAATATCTGATCATCGGAATAACCCTCCATATCGTTCATTAGAGGCATGCCATTGTAAAAGGTTTAACGAATATGCAGAATTTCTTTTTATACCCTCTCGATATACAGGCTTGGCCCGGGCCCTTCCCGGTGAAAAAACATGTTGATAAAGAATGCATCCATCATGCCGAAGGCATGGATAATTAAGTAGGTTTGAAGAAAAATAGCATATGCGGAAAAAGGCCAGAAAAATATTTGTGCTCGACACTTCTGTCATCCTGTTTGATCACCAATCCATCACCAGTTTTGCCGATAATGATGTGGCCATTCCCATCACTGTACTCGAAGAGGTTGATCGCTTCAAGAAAGGCAACGATGTCATCAACTTCCAGGCCCGTGAGTTTATCCGTACACTGGATGAGCTATCCAAAAAAAACCTCCTCCAGGAATGGATTCCCATCAATGGCAACAAGGGTAAGTTTCGCATCTTGATGCACGAAAACTCTAACCCGGATGCAAACAAGGTTTTTGGAGAAAACAAGGCAGACCATAAAATTTTAAATGCCGCCATCAGGGTAAAAAGTGAAAACAAGGATGCGAATGTCATCCTGGTAAGTAAAGACATCAACCTGCGGCTCAAGGCCAAGAGCCTGAATATTCCGGCCGAGGATTTTGAAACCGGGAAAATCAAGGACATTGAGCACCTGTACAAAGGCAAATCCGAAATTTTAAAACTCAGCCGGAAGGCCATCGAAAAAATGTATGCAGAGGGATCATGCACCCCCTCTCTGTTGGGCATCAAAAACCCTATTGCCAATCATTATTATATCCTGTCGCACGACGAGTCCTCGATGCTGGCTTTTTTCAATCCGGTCACCGGAAAAGTAGAACGCATCCAAAAAGAAACTGCCTATGGCATTAAACCGCGTAATGCAGAACAGGCTTTTGCCGTGCATGCCATCTTGCATCCACAGATAAAACTGGTCTCCATACAAGGCATTGCCGGTACAGGTAAAACCCTTATTGCGCTGGCAGCCGCCATGTGGCAAAAGCAAAGTTTTCACCAGATTTACTTAGCCCGGCCAATCGTACCCCTGAGCAACAAGGACATAGGCTTCTTGCCCGGCGATATCAAAGCCAAAATCAATCCTTATATGGAACCTTTATGGGACAACCTTAAACTAATCCAGAGCCAGTTCAAGGAAACCGATAAAGAATACCTCAAGATCAAGGAGATGGTGGAGAGAGAAAAACTGCACATCACGCCGCTTGCCTACATCAGGGGCAGAAGTCTTACCAACATCTGTTTTATCATCGACGAGGCCCAGAACCTCACTCCACACGAGATCAAAACCATCATCACAAGAGCAGGTGAAAACACCAAAATCATTTTTACCGGCGATATCTTTCAGATTGATACTCCCTATCTGGATACCCATTCCAATGGCCTGAGCTACCTGATTGACAAAATGAAAAACCATCCCCTCTACGCCCACATCACCCTCGAAAGAGGTGAACGCAGCGAGCTGGCCAATGCAGCCAGCCAATTACTCTAAAAAAAATGACCGTTCATCCGTGAACAAATCCCCCGGATAAGGGTTTATTCGGTGTTCAAACAGGGTTTTGCAGAACGGATTGCATGCCCTACCTTTGAAAAATCAAACTAATGCTTACCATATGCACTTTGAACTCAGCGAAGAACAGAGGATGATTCAAAAAGCCGCGCGTGATTTCGCGCGTGAAGAATTGCTGCCCGGCGTGATAGAAAGAGACGAGCAGCAAAAATTTCCGGCACATCAAATTAAAAAATTAGGTGAGCTAGGCTTTATGGGAATGATGGTGGACCCCCGCTTTGGCGGAGGCGGCATGGACACGGTATCATATGTGCTTGCCATGGAAGAATTTTCAAAGGTAGATGCCTCTGCTTCCGTGGTGGTTTCAGTAA
>JBEICQ010000186.1:0-3929 GCA_040383885.1 Flavobacteriales bacterium
CCACACTCTCTTTTCCTGCTTATGTTACCAACAGCGCATCCGACACCAATGTAACCAGATGCAAAAGACGAATCATCGAACAAGTGGCCTCAACCTCAAATTATTTTTGCTGGGGAATTTGTTACGGCCCTGCTGTAAATGTGGGCAATCAATCTGTGGTGCTTGCGCCCGGCGAAACATATGAAAACTTTCATTCCTACTTTACACCTGATAGCATGAGTGGCACCAGTCGTATCATGTATGTGTTCTATGACAACAACAACCCTGCCGATTCAGCTTACTTTACAGTGAAGTATGAGGTTTCCCCCAACACGGCAGGTATTGGAGAAATTGCAAATGAGATATCAGTAAAATTGTATCCCACCTCATCCTCGCAAAACATTACCCTTGAGCTGGAGAACAATTCTCCTGCCATGATTGGGGTTTACGACATGAGCGGTAAACAACATGCCATGATTAATTCCACCCGCAGCAATCTGATCAACATCGATGTATCCGGCCTTTCCTCGGGCATGTACCAGGTAATGGTTACCGATACTCAAAATGGAAAAAGAGCGGTTAAGAGATTCATCCGGCAATAATTTCCCTTGAGCACTTAATTAAATCAGTCCGGCCACAAGCCGGACTTTTTTTATATCTGTTTTTTTCTGAACAGTACCCTCCCTCAAAAAGCATATTGCCAGCGAAAGAAACATTCATCCTTCTGATTTTTTAACTGTTTTTGCTTGTAAATATTTAGGCATGTCTAAATTAATTTTCATATTTGCCATATGCAAAACATCAGTCGTGACGATTACCTGAAACTGATTTACAAACTATCAGAAAACAAAAAGGAGTCCATCCTTACGGGAGATATTGCACAGGCCATGGGCGTAAATGCGGCTTCTGTGAGCGACATGTTAAAAAAATTATCACTCTCAGGCATGATCAGCTATGTGCCTTATCAAGGTGTGAAATTATCCCGCAAAGGGCGTAAACATGCCATGTTGCTTATTCGCAGACATCGTCTTTGGGAGAGTTTTCTGGTAAATCACCTGGGCATGCACTGGAACCAGGTGCATGAAATTGCTGAGCAGCTCGAGCATGTTTCTTCTGATACCCTCATTAGCAAGCTGGATGCTTTTTTAGGTTTTCCGGATTACGATCCCCATGGCGATCCCATTCCCGATGGCAATGGCGTACTACCGCAAAGGCAATGCATGAATCTCAGGGATGCCAAACCCGGACAAGCACTTGTGGTGGCAAGGGTCATGGATGATTCCGAAGTTTTTTTGGAGTCCTTTGATGCCCTCTCTATCAAACTGGGGGATGCCTTGAGCGTAAGCCATGTAAATGCTTTTGATGGATTACTCACGCTTCAGCGTGAAGATTTATCACGCGTGTATATCAGCCGCGACATGGCCTCTCGTATCGAATGTTCACCTATCACACAACCTCCATCCAAATATGTCGGCTGATTACGAACACCTCGCAGGTAAAAAAATAGATACTACCCAACATGCCGGTGGATTCAGGAGAATTCTTTCTTTTCTGGGTCCTGCCTACCTGGTAAGTGTAGGTTATATGGATCCGGGCAACTGGGCAACAGATATCGCTGCAGGAAGCCGTTTTGGATATTCCCTTGTTTGGGTTTTGGTGCTATCCAATCTCATGGCATTGCTCCTGCAAAGTTTAAGCGCAAGGCTTGGCATTGTAACAGGAATGGATCTTGCTCAGGCCTCCAGAAAACAATATCCCAGATGGATTAATTATTACCTCTATCTGCTTGCCGAGATAGCGATCGCCGCCTGCGACCTTGCCGAAGTGCTCGGTATGGCGATTGGCTTGCAATTGCTCACCGGAATCCCACTTATCTGGGGTGTGGGCATCACTGTACTCGATTCTTTTTTACTTCTCTATCTGCTGAAGTTCGGTATCCGAAAAATGGAAGCCTTTATCATCGCACTAATCTCACTGATTGGTCTTTCATTTTGCGTGGAAATGTTTTTGGCCCAGCCTTCCCTTTCGCAGATTACTGGTGGTCTTGTACCCAGTTTGCCAGGCAAGGATGCGCTGTACATCGCCATCGGTATTATCGGAGCCACCGTGATGCCGCACAATCTCTACCTTCATTCCTCACTTGTACAAACCCGTCATTTTTCCAGGGAAAAAAGCGAACTCAAAAAAGTGATTCGCTGGAATGTGATTGATTCAACCATTGCACTTAACCTGGCATTTTTTGTAAATGCCGCCATTTTAATTTTATCTGCCACCGCATTTTACAAAAATGGTCTGTTTGAGGTTGATGACATCCGTGAGGCATATCGTTTTTTGCAACCTCTGCTGGGTTCTACACTTGCACCTGTATTGTTCGCAGTGGCATTGATTGCTGCCGGACAAAGTTCAACGATTACAGGAACACTTGCCGGACAAATTGTGATGGAAGGTTATCTCAACCTGCGCATTCAGCCCTGGATGCGAAGGATGATAACCCGTTTGCTTGCTGTTACGCCGGCTTTTTTTACCATTTATTTTTCAGGTGAGGAGAGAGCCGAAGACCTGCTTATCCTGAGCCAGGTTATCCTGAGTATGCAACTCGGATTTGCTATTGTGCCTCTGGTACATTTTGTATCCAACAGAGAACTCATGCAGGAACTGGAGATTAAACCTTTTACAAAAATTCTTTCCTGGCTTGTGGTAAGTATCATTTTGTCGCTGAATATCAAACTGGTGATTGAGGTGTTTTTGAATTGGAAAAACGAATACCAGCCTGATTGGCTTGCCCTGAGCAGTGTGATTGCCTTGCTATTTTTTTCAGCTATGGTTTTGCTGTATATTATCTTCCGTCCTGTTTTCCGACCCCATGCTCCCTCTGCGGAGATTCACAGCAAGCCGGGAGAAATTTTTCCGATTACCCAGGCGATTTCTTTCGGAGAAATATGCATCTGCCTCGATTTCTCAGGCATCGACACGCGCATCATTTCCTATGCCATCTCCGTGGGTGGAAAACATGCACATTACCATCTCCTGCACATCAATGAATCCGCCGGAGCATTGGTAATGGGAGGTGATATCATGGACCGTGAAACAGCAGCAGATCAGGAAAAATTAAAAGAGTATTGCCAACAGCTGAATACACACGGATATATGGCCTCGCACCACATGGGATATGGCAATCCGAAAAAGGAAATTCCTGCCATCGTCAACAAAGTGCAGCCCCATCTGCTCATCATGGGTGCCCATGGACATACCACCTTCAAGGACATTATCCTTGGAACTACGATTGATGCGGTGAGGCACAAAGTAAAAATGCCGGTACTTGTTTTTAAAGAATGAGCCTGCTCCGAATAGCCATCGTTGGACCTGAATGCAGTGGCAAAACCACGCTTGCCTCGCATCTTTCCCAATTGCTCAATGAGCCTATGGTTCCCGAGTTTTCGAGGATGTACTTTGCCGGTCGTAAGTATGAATATCATCCTGAGGATATCCTCAACATCGCCTGTGGTCAGGAACAACTGGAAAAGCACCATGAGACATTCGCAAACAAAGTATTGATTTGTGATACCAATAACCTGGTAAACTGGGTTTGGAGTGAATACAGATACGGAAATGTTCCGGAATTACTCAAAGCGACCTATCAGCCGCAGCGGTATGCATTGCATCTTTTGTGCAAGCCGGATGTGCCCTGGGAGACAGATCCACTCAGAGAAAACGCAGAAAAGCTGGAAGAAATTTACAATCACTACCTAAGCCTCCTTCATGCAGGTGAGATTCCATTTGCATCTATTGAGGGCGATTTTTTACAACGATATCAAATGGCAATAGCAGCCCTTGAGAGCAGGATTTTGTTTTAGGAGTATCCTACTTCCTGTTTTTTTCCATGGCAGAAATTTTCCTATCCAGTCGGATAAGGTAAATGATGATGCCGGTAAAGATGACAAGCAACACAC
>JBEICQ010000187.1:0-3928 GCA_040383885.1 Flavobacteriales bacterium
AAACGAACACTCGAACTAACCGACTGAAAACCAGACGTTCAAGGGCACCGGCCTCGGAAACGAAAACAAACGGAAGGGTAAAAACAGCAGGCGGCGAGAGAGAGCCGATCGACGTAAGTTGGATTGAAAAGAAAAACGAATCAGAAAAAATTAAAAATTAATTTAGAACGGGAAGATAAACTACTTTTTTCTCGGAGAAATATGGCAAGTCAAATAACTCCCCAATAGCTTGTACCCTAAACTTTTTCCTTCCGCTCAGCAACTGCCATTCACTGAATTCCTGTTGCAAATCTCCACCCTTTAAAAGAATAAATCCATTGCCTATGGAGTTGATTCCCTTTTTTCGGATACTTGCTTTGGCCCAGTCCCATAGTTTAGACATGGGTGCTACAGCGCGACTTACAACAAAATCTACCTCTCCTTTGTATGTCTCAGCCCTTCCATGAAAACAATGCACATTCTTCAGTTGCAAAACAGCAACCATCTCTGCCACGGCATCCATTTTCTTTCCTATAGAATCGCACAACACGAAATTTACTTCAGGAAACCAAATGGCAAGTACCAGCCCGGGTAAGCCTCCCCCTGTGCCCAGGTCAAAAACCTTTGTTCCCGGAACAAACTCAATAAACTTGGCAATGGACAAGGAATGCAAAATATGATGCTCCTCTATGGCATCCTCGTCTTTTCGGGAAATGAGATTAACCTTTTGATTGGTTTCTTTGAACACAACAGCAAGTGTCTGCAGTTGTGAAAGGATGTGTGCATCGCAATCAGGGAAAAATCGCTTAACAAGCTCCATCAAATCGAATGACGGTTGTTTTTAACAATGTTGTAGAGAAGCTCACGGGCTCTGAACAACTGGGCTTTAACAGTACCAATGGGAAGTTCAAGTTTTTGTGCAATTTCTTCATACGACAACTCCTCAAAATACCTTAACTCTACAAGATGTCTGTAGCTGGGTTTGAGTTTATCGACTACTTCCCGCATCATTTTTATTTTTTCCTTGCGTATAAATTTTTCTTCCGGATCGGGGCCATCAGATTTTACTTCTATACTAAACTCGCCTTCCTCACTCTCAATGCCCTTGTCCAAAGAAAAGGTATTATTCTTCCTGCGCCTGATGAAATCAATGGCATTGTTACTGGCAATCTTAAACAGCCAGGTGGAGAAAGCATAGTTGGGTGTATATTGCCCCAATCTTTTAAATGCCTTTCCGAATGCTTCAATGGTGAGATCATCAGCATCGTCTTTGGTTCTCACCATCTTGAGGAGCATAAAGTAAATGGAGTCTTTGTAACGATCCATAAGCTCTGCATATGCCTTTTGATCGCCGTGGTCTAATGCAGCTCGCACAAGTTTATAGTCATGCTGTGCCTTGCCGGTAAGATCGGGGTTTACTTCCATCGATGCCTTTTCGTAAACAGGTTAGTAATGTGTAAATATGGATAAATTAATGCAAGCGCACAAGCCCCAAAAAATGAAAACCACCACAAATCACCTTCCCTCAGCCTGCGTGCACACAAATAGCGTATCAAAGCCTTGCTCAATAATACAGGTAACCAAGCCGACAATAGATACCAATGCTGATAAGGAAACACAGGTAAAATGAGCAAAGACAAACTCAATGGAAAAAACAAAAAGTTTGCCATGGCATAAGAACCTAATTTCATTCTGGTTGAAAATTTATAATGGGCAGAAGCACTCAAATGGCGCTTCTTCTGCCAGATCCAATGCCTGAATTTTTTCTTGGAAGGAGTGTATGTAAAAGCATCCTGATGAATCACCACCGAGGAATTTCCGGGTCTGGCTATCTTGTTTACAAACAAATCATCATCCCCGCTCTGTATATAATATTGCGAGGCAAAGCCCTTGTTTTCAAAAAAAATCTCACGGGTATAGGCCATGTTTCTGCCCACTGCCATGTATGTTTTATTGACCAATGCAGCAGACAAATACTGAATCGCATTTAAGAATGCATCCAGTCGAATCAAACGATTTAAAAAGCCACGGGTTTTCTGGTATGGCGCATAGGCCACCACAATTTGTTTGTTTCCATCAAAACCTCTTGCCATATGTTTGAGCCATTGCTCAGAAGAAGGGTAACAATCGGCATCCGTAAACACCAGGTGAGGATATTTTGCGCCCTTGATGCCAAGTGTGAGTGCAAGCTTCTTGTCATGCTCCCGAATCTCTTCTTCTTTTAGATGCACCACATGTAAATTTTTGTGCTTTGCCTGGAATTCTTCCAGGATATGTTCGCTTTCATCCCAGCTGCAGTCGTTTACCACCACCACCTGAAACTCAGGATACTCTTGCGAAAAGACTTTAGGAAGAAACTTAAACAAATGCTGCGCCTCGTTGCGCGCACAAATCACCACTGATATGGGAGGCAGTGCCTCTGCAGTTAATTCCCTTGGTTTGTGTATGGCAAGTTTGTAAAACTGCAACCAATAGAAACACAAAAGAATCAACCAACAGACCATCGTCAGTAGCGCCAAAGCCAAAACTGTTACCTGCAGCATTTGCATGAGCCGGTAAAATTATCACAAACACCCCTCTTGCACATCCCCCAAAGTGGGCAAATTCCCGAAACTTATCCAAGTAAAATTGTTAGCAATTGCTCTGATGTGGTAGTTTTGCCGGCAATGAAATTCAGCATTTCCCACAACGATTCGCAAAGCAAAGCCCGCAGGGGATGCCTCGAAACTGCACACGGAAGCATCCAAACACCCGTATTTATGCCGGTGGGCACAGCCGGTACAGTTAAAGCGGTTCACCAATATGAGCTCGAAGCAGAGGTAAAAGCACAAATCATCCTCGGCAATACCTACCACCTCTACCTGCGTCCGGGTACAGAAACCCTGCAGGCCGCCGGGGGCTTGCACCGGTTTATGCACTGGAAAAAACCCATCCTAACCGACAGTGGCGGCTACCAGGTGTATTCCCTTTCTGCTTCCCGAAAAATAAAAGAAGAAGGCGTTGAGTTTGCCTCGCACATCGACGGTTCAAAGCACTTTTTCAGCCCCGAAAAATCAATGGAAATACAGCGCTTCATCGGGGCAGACATCATCATGGCCTTCGATGAGTGCACACCCTATCCCTGCGATTACAACTATGCCCGCCAATCCATGGAGCTCACGCACCGCTGGTTGAAGCGTTGCCAGTCCTATCTGGATGAGCATGCTCCTCTTTACGGGAATTCCCAAACGCTTTTTCCAATCGTGCAAGGCAGCACATTCAGAGATTTAAGACGCATCTCTGCAGAACATATCTCGGAAGCCAATGCGCACGGAAACGCCATTGGAGGCCTCTCAGTGGGCGAACCTGCTGAATCAATGTACGAAATTACCGAACAGGTGTGCAGCATCCTGCCCCTGCAAAAACCCCGCTATCTCATGGGAGTAGGTACGCCGGTAAACATCCTCGAGTGCATCGCTCTCGGTGTGGATATGTTCGATTGTGTAATGCCCACACGCAACGCCCGCAACGGGATGCTTTTTACCGCCGATGGCATCATCAATATCAAAAATAAAAAGTGGGAACGCGATTTTTCACCCATCGACAATAGCGGATTGTGCAGTAGCGACGGGTATTACAGCCGTGCCTATCTGCGTCATTTATTTGCAAGCGAGGAGCGACTCGCGGCGCAGATTGCCAGTTTGCACAACCTGAGTTTTTACCTCTGGCTTACCCGCGAAGCAGGCAAGCACATTGAGGCAGGCACTTTCTCTGCCTGGAAAAACCAAATGATTCCAAGGCTTCAGCAAAGACTTTAAGGCAGGAAGTTGCAGTGAATTTTTTTTCCGGAAAAGAAGAAGATGATTTTTATTGGGGCCTTGCCCTTCGGGCCGGGCTTTCCACTCAAACTTTTTTGCAAGGCAAAAAAGTAACCGTTGCAATCCCTAAGGCAAGTGCGGGGCGGGGGGGC
>JBEICQ010000188.1:0-3897 GCA_040383885.1 Flavobacteriales bacterium
GGTGTAAATGCATTGCCTGCTTGTTCAAGAATACAATCAAGGGCAGGATAACCCACACGGTTCATTTGAGCATCTTCGAAAAAATAAGAGGGCGCCTCAGGTAGGTCGCTAACCACAGCCTGGATAAAATCATGTTTGCGGGTGCGTAAAAAAGCATGGTTTTTTTTACGCTGATCACCTATGTTGCCGGTGTGCCCGGAGACAATGTTTTTGCCACAGGCGCTGCCCGGTCCGTGTCCGGGATAGACCAGAACCGCATCAGGAAGTGTTGCCAGCACATCGTGAATAGAATGGAATAGTTTTTCTGCCAGTACATACTTATTAAAGTTGCCGCCAAGCAAATCAGGTCTGCCTACTTCACCATTAAAAAGGGTATCTCCTGTAAATACAGCTACCGGTATTTTTTTTTCGTCGTACAACAAAAAACAACTCGACTCCACGGTGTGACCCGGCGTGTGCAGCACTTCGAACATTGCATCACCCAGCGTAAACCTTTCGGTGTGCTTTGCCACATGTGCAGCAAATACAGGCGTCGCTTCCGGCCCATAAATGATACAGGCACCTGTGGCTTTTTGCAGGTCGAGGTGTCCGGAAATAAAATCGGCATGAAAATGGGTTTCGAAAATGTATTTGATTTCCACTTTTCTTTCAGCGGCCAGGCGTGTGTAGATGGCAAAATCGCGGATGGGATCAATCACAGCCGCTTCACCTCTGCATTCAATGAAATACGAAGCCTGCGAAAGGCATTTGGTATAGATCTGTTTGATGGTAATCATGGTGTATTTTTTTATTGTGTTTTGCAATTGAGTTGAGTAAGCGGTTTCTTTGGACTCCATTCATGCCCTGTGATTTTGTTTGTAGATAATGGATGTACATCACAAACTTGAACAGCATGAACAAAGCAGTCAGAAGCGGAGTAATCGTCATAAAAGTTTTGTACCGGCCTCATTGTTTATTATTTGCAGGATGGATTGTGGGTTTGAATTTCCTGTTGATGGGTATCGTTCTCCTCTTCGGGGAGACGGTCATCAAAAAGCAACCTGAGCAAGGGTATATCATCTTCATCTGTCTGATTGTTTTTTACTGTCCATAAAAAAGCGAGTAAAAAAGTGGTGGCTATCAATAAACTCACACAAACAAGTAAGAGGATTGCCACCATGGTATAAAGTGCTTTGTTTTACGGATTCAAAAATACCCCGGGCATTTGGGGGCGGAAATGACAGGCATCAGGGAAAAACATGATATTCGTCATGTTCCGCTACTTTTGTGGAAGCGTTTCCCGAAAAAAATTCATCAAAACAAGTACATGCAAGAGCCGTCAAACTATTTACAAAACGATACAGCAAGGCCTGTGTTGCTTTTCGACGGAGCGTGTGCACTTTGCAATCGCTCGGTGCTATTTGTGCTGCGCAAGGAGAAAAAACCGGTCCTGCAATTTGCCAGCCTGCAGGGGGAGACGGCTAAAATCGTGCTGGCACAAACCCTCACGGGTGCGGGGCTGCCCAAATCTCTGGTGCTTATTGAGCAGGGACAGATACTCACCGAATCGGCTGCCGTTATGGGCGTATGCAAATACCTTGGAGGTGTCTGGCCGCTGTTGCGTGTTGGCATGCTAGTGCCCGCCTTTCTGCGCAATGCCCTCTACCGCTTCATTGCCGCAAGGAGGTACCGCTGGTTCGGCAAAACCGAGTTCTGCTTGTTCATGCCGGAAAAATACCGGGATAGATTTCTGCCCTGAGGAGATCTTTCTGAGAGAAAAGACTGTCCTTCTTTTATTCCATAAAAAAACCTGCACCTTTGCAGGGCCTCACAAACCCGGGCATCGGTGAAAAGACATGCATTCGCTTCAGAAGAAAAAAACACAAACCCTTTTTCAAGATAAAAATTAGGTAGCCATGATTACCATCGAAAACTACATGCAAACGCATTACATCCATCGCAGCAACTGGCTGCGAGCGGCTGTTTTGGGTGCCAACGACGGCATCATTTCCATTTCCAGTCTGGCCATCGGTGTAAGCACGGCGGGCACTACACGCGAGCCGGTGTTGCTTGCCACAGTAGCAGGATTGGTGGCAGGGGCCTTGTCGATGGCGGCAGGGGAATATGTATCGGTGAGTTCCCAAACGGATATAGAGCAGGCCGACATTGCCAGAGAGAGGCAGGAGCTGAAAGAAATGCCTGAGGAAGAATTACACATCCTGGCGGAGATATATGAGCGCAGGGGACTAAAAAAAGAGACCGCACTACTGGTGGCAAAAGAACTTAGTGAGGCCGATGCGCTTGGAGCGCATGTACGCGACGAGTTGGGTATTACGGACACCAGCAAGGCGCAGCCCATGCAGGCTGCTCTTGCCTCGGGTGCAGCATTTGCCTGCGGGGGTATTTTGCCTTTGCTGGTATGTTTGTTTTCACCCTTGCCGGTAATGGAATATGCCTTGTATGCCTTTACCATCCTTTCATTGGTAGCATTGGGTGGCATCTCGGCAAAAACAGGTGGTGCGCCTGTGATGCGTGCCGTGTTAAGGGTGCTTATTGGTGGCAGCATAGCCATGGGATTATCCGGTTTGGCCGGTTATTTGTTTGGCGCATCGGTATAAAAGAGAAAGGCAGCTCTAAGGGATGAATAAAAAAATGGATAGGGCAAAAAAGTGTGCAGGTGTTTTTGGGGCATGGAGGGGAGCATGGGATAAAGGAGATTGTATTTATTTTTTTTGGGCGTTCCCCGGCAAGCCGGGTCGGGCTTTCCGCTGAAACTTTTTGCAAGCAAAAAGTAATCGCTGCAATCCCTAACGCAGTTGGGGCGCGTGGCGGTGCCACGCGCCCCCTAAGCCGGGCATTTGAACGAAGTTACCAAAAAAGGGGCTCTGTAATTGAAATGATAAAATGAATGTAAACCTTCACTAATCTTTACTATTTTCACGAAGTGAGGGATGTATAGAGTGCTAAATAACCTGACGGAATTTTATTGTTTCAAGTAAACTGATGCACATTGGTGGTACAAATAAAAGCGGCGTAGCTGCAAACTACGCATGGTGGAGGTTAATTAGTTACGACGCCTGGGGCAAACAACTATTCGATCAGAACAATACTTCTCAGACCGATCCATTAATAAGTATTGGCTATACCGGGCATGAGCACATTCCTGCTTTTGATTTAATAGATATGAAAGGCAGGTTTTATGACCCTCAATTAGGACAAATGTTAAGTCCGGATCCGATTATCACTGATTTTGAAAATGCACAAACCTATAACAAGTATAGCTATGTATTTAATAATCCTTTAAGATATCCTGATCCAACAGGATATAGTGGTGGAGCACAGGGTCCGTGGGATATTTCAATTGAGGAAGAAAAATATCTGATGGAGGAGAGAGAAAGGTTAGAAACAGAAGAATTTCTAAATGAATTAAGAACCCAGGGAATTGTTATCGGTAGAGAATTAGTTGTAGATGGAAATGAACATGAGCAAGAGGAGCAAGGTGGTGGGGGTGATGGTTCTACTGCCGCCATGTGGAATAACCTGAATACAGGCATAGGAGCTTTTGATGTTGGTCAAGGAGCTAAAGGAGAATTAATAAACTATGCTGTAAAATCAAGTCCTGCAATAAATGATTTGAAATATGTTAAGGGGATGAAGGTATTAGGAGGTGCAACATTTGTAACATCTTCTGTAATCTCTGGCGGACTTGCTATTAATTATTATAACAATGGAGGAACAAATAATTCCGTATGGATGAAGTCTGCACTTGATATTGGAATGGGATATGTTGGATTTTTAGGACCTATCGGTTTTGGAGTAAGTGCAACTTATTTTCTTCTTGATGCTGGTGGTGCTTTTCAAGGTTGGGGCGACCCATTAACAACTCCAAAGAGATAATGCTATGAAACTATTACGCTA
>JBEICQ010000189.1:0-3864 GCA_040383885.1 Flavobacteriales bacterium
CCCCCTTGTGGTCCGGCGCTTGCCACACGCTTTCCGGCGGGCGGGGCCTTGGCCCCGCCCGCAGCGTTAGGGATTGCAGCGTTTATCGTTTTGCATCTTTGCAAAACGATTTGAGCGGAAAGCCCGCCCCGGCAGGCTTTGCCTGACGGGGAACGCCCCAAAAATATTTTTTCCTACTCACTTTCCACCTCCCCTCTCCCGAACACATTCCTGTTTCTCTTGTTGTACCTTCGCACACCATTTAAATGAAACCCCGCAGGTACCTGTTTTTTTTCGCTTCTTGCCTTGCCCTTCTCTCCCATGCCCTGCAAGCACAAAGCATTCGTATCAGTGGCTATGTAAAGGACAAGCAATCTACAGAAACCCTGCCGGGTGCCGTGCTTTATGTGAATGGCAAACCCGCCGGAGCAGCCAATGTGTATGGTTTCTTTTCCTTGCTCTGCCCAACCAGCAAGTCGAGCCTTGCTGCCTCTTTTCCCGGTTATGGCCTGCTCAACTTAAACCTCAGCGCAACACATGATACTACCTTCGATCTGCTCCTCAATCCCCTCAGCGTTTCGATGCAGGAGGTGGTGATTAAAGACGAAAAAGACAACCACAATACCAGTTCTACCGATATGGGCCGCTCAAGGCTCGACATGAAGCAGTTGCGACTCCTGCCTTCCTTTGCCGGGGAAGTAGACATCCTCAAAGCCATGCAGCTTACCCCGGGCGTTAAAACACTGGGCGATGGCAACGCCGCCTACTATGTGAGGGGAGGAGGGCCGGACCAAAACCTCATCCTGATTGATGAAGCACAGGTGTATAATCCCTTTCACTTGCTGGGTTTTTTTTCTGTCTTTAACGAGAATGCCGTAAGCCGTGTGGAACTGCTCAAGGGCGGGATGCCCGCACGCTACGGCGGGCGACTGGCAAGCGTGCTCGATGTGCAAACCAAAGAAGGCGATAGCAAAAAGTACAGGGTGGAAGGTGGCCTCGGACTTATCTCTTCCCGTTTAACAGTGCAGGGCCCCCTCAAAAAAGATACCGCCTCTTTTATTTTTTCGGCACGAAGATCCTATGCCGATATTGTGGCAAAGCCCCTCTTTAACAACATTGAAAGGACCAGGCCTTTCCGGAATTCCCGTATCTACTTCTACGACCTCAACCTCAAACTCAATTACCGCATCAATGCCAACAACCGTGTTTTTTTGAGCGGTTTTCTGGGCCGGGATGTGTTCTTGTACAGCAACAAAAAATCCGGTCTCGAAGTGGATATTCCCTGGGGCAACAGCATCCTCAGTACCCGCTGGAACCATGTTTTCAACCGCAAAGTTTTTCTTAATACCAGTCTGGTATTCTCCGATTTTCGCTTCTCCTTTACAGGCAGACAGGCAGATTTTGATGTAACCCTTTACTCCGGCATCCGCGACATCAGCCTTAAAAGCGACCTCGACATTTATCATGGCGCAAGGCATCGCATCAAAGCCGGCGGACTCTATACCTTTCACACTTTTACGCCTTTTAATGTCTCTGCCAGTCAGGGTGCAGTCGATTTTAATTTCGGACCGCGTACCCGGCTCTTTGCCCATGAAGCTGCCTTGTACCTCGAGGATGAGTTTGAGCCCACAGACTGGCTCATGCTTGCAGGCGGATTAAGGGCGGTGGCTTTTCAGCAGGTGGGTCCTTTCGACAGGTATGTAAAAAATCCGCTGGGTGCAAACACCGATACCATACGCTTTGCAAACATGCAGCCCGTGGTTACCTATCCTGCGCTTGAGCCTCGTTTGATGATGCGCATCAGCACCGGTGAGCATGCATCCATCAAAGCTTCCTACACCCGCAACAACCAGTTTCTGCACCTGGCTTCGCTCTCTCCGCTCTCTCTGCCCACCGATTTGTGGATTCCGAGCACCTCGCTCGTAAAGCCTCAAACAGGCAATCAGTTTAGTTTGGGATGGTTTCGCAATTTCTCCGATAACATGTACGAAACTTCTGTGGAAGCCTATTACAAAAACATGTTTAACCAGGTGGAGTTTAAAGAAGGCTATCTGCCCGAAGAAAGCATTGGCGACAACAACGACTACGCCTTTACCTTTGGCAAAGGAGAAGCCTATGGCGTGGAGTTTTTTGTAAAGAAAAAGTTCGGTGCCCTGCAGGGATGGCTGGGTTATACCTGGTCCAAAACCCTGCGCACCTTTCCGGAAATTAATGGTGGAGAAACCTATTATGCCCCCTTCGATCGCAGGCACGATGCCTCGGTGGTGCTGAGTTATGCTGCCGGCAAGCGATGGAAGTTCGGACTTGTGTGGGTGTACGGAACAGGACGACCTATTACGCTTCCTTTGCAGCGCTATGTTTTCGAAAATCAGGTGTCTAATCTCTACAGCCGACGCAATGCGGTGCGACTGGAACCTTACCACCGACTCGACCTCTCTGCCACGCTGGTGCTGCGCAGCAAAACTTTTTCGGAGAGTGCACTGGTCTTTGCCCTCTTTAATGCCTACAGCCGTTTAAATCCCTTTTTCCTGTACTTTGATTACAGTGGTGCCCTGAGCAACAATTCGCTGAACATACAGGCAAAACAAGTGAGTTTATTTCCCATCATCCCCTCTGTTACATGGAACTTCGCCTTCTAAAAAATAAGTACTTATGCTTTCTGTCGGCTCTTTTTTTCATGGCCTGCGAAAAAGATGTTACCATTGATTTGCCCAAAGGCGAAGCCCGTCTGGTGGTGGAAGGGCGCATCGAAACCGGCTCGGCACCACTGGTGATCCTGAGCAGAAGCACCGGATTTTTTTCTTCCACCGATGCGGCTGCCTTCGAACAATCGCTGGTAAATGATGCCGAAGTGTTTGTTCAAACCGGACAACAGGAGGTAAAACTGGGAACCCTCTGTAGCGACAATCCGCTGATTGCTCCTTTTTTGCCGCAGGTCTCGGCATCCCTTGGCGTGCCGCTCGAACTCCTGCAGCGTATTCGTTTCTGCATCTACACCGACCTTACAGGAAGCATGATTGGAAAAGAAAACACGCAATACAAGCTGCGCATCAACTGGGGTGCTAAAACCTACCAGGCATCCACCACCATTCCGCCCCATATTCCGCTCGATTCCTGTTACTTTAGAGAAAGCCGCAACAAACCCGGATTGGGGGTGATGCGTGCCACCCTGCGCGATCCCGAAACGCCGGGCAATTATTACCGCTGGTATGCACGCCGTATTACCCGCGACCAAAGATTTTTGCGGCCCATAGGCAGTGTGTTCGAAGACCGTTTTTTTAACGGAGAAACCTTTTGGTTTGAGGTTACCCGTCCGGTAGCCATCAACTCCACGGAACCTGAGGATCTGGGCAGAGAGAAGTACTTGTACAGGGACAATGACACCGTAATTGTTAAGTTTTGCACCATAGACAAAGGAGCCTTTGATTTTTTGAGAACCTTTGAATCAGAGGCAGCCAACCTTGGCAATCCTTTTGCTGCACCCATCACAGTGGTATCCAACATCGACAATGGAGCCACGGGCGTGTGGGCAGGCTACGGTGTTTGGACAGACACGGTATATTGCAGCCGGCGATAGTTAAGGTAGTGGCTTTTACATTGAGTACACAGGAGAGATAGCCTGCCGGGAAGCTAAGCATGCATATATTTTGATAAGATATTTTTTCATCATGTTTTTTGTGCAAAAATGTGCGGGTGTTCCGCTAAAGAGGATTTTTTATCGGCGGGCGTTCAGTCATTAGTAAAACCATTATGGCGGGCGTTCAGTCGTTGGTAAAACCATTATGGCGGGCGTTCAGTCGTTGGTAAAACCATTATGGCGGGCGTTCAGTCGTTGGTAAAACCATTATGGCGGGCGTTACGCTCCAGGTAAAACTGTAGAGGCGG
>JBEICQ010000190.1:0-3747 GCA_040383885.1 Flavobacteriales bacterium
ATAAGGTTTGAATCTCATCACACCATCTTCGAGGTACTTTGCAGTTCCTTGTCCGGCAAGAATCACATTCCTTGGATTCCATGAGAACTTATATCCCCAGGGATTGTCATTTGATTCCGGCGCAACCAGTCCGCCGCAGTATGACTCGAAAGATTCGATAACCGCACCATCTGATTGTAGTTGATGAATTACCTGCATCGCACTCATGTGGTCTAGTCCGGGGTCAAGTCCGGCTTCGTTCATAAAGAGCAATCCTTTTCTTTCAACTTCAAGAGCAATTTCCTGCATGTAAGGGGAGACATAAGAGGCCGTAAAGAAATGTTTGCCCAGCGCAAGACAATCAGCAGCCGCCAGCGGATGCATGTGGGCCGGCAACATTGAGATAACGAGGTCAGCTTCTGCAATCATACTTTGCCTTGCTTCTTTGTTTTCGGTATCAAGTGTTTTTGCTGTTCCGTTGGGATGATTGTGTATGCGCTCTGCAGCAAGGGTTTCAGACAGGTCGGCAACATGCACGCGATAGTTTCCGCTTAATCCCTGGTCCATCAGGTGATCAATCAAAAAGCAAGAGGATCGGCCTGCGCCGAGAACTAAGATTTGTTTCATACAAAAAAGCCCGGCTAAGTTAGCCAGGCTTGGGATTAAATGAAATGAAATTGCTATTGAATGATGACTTTTCTTGCCATTTGCTTTTGAGCATTGCGGAAAGAAACAAAGTAAATCCCCGGGGATGGCGCCTGCAATAGGGTGTTTGTGCCGGGAATTTGCGTCTGATGATCAACGGCAGATCCTGTAATATCATACAAGGTGATGCGCGTATTATCGAATGCGGAAGGACTGTTTTGTACAGTGATGTTTCTTCCGTTCAACTGAATAAGCGGGTTTTCAGAGGCAGGGATGGAAGGGGTAGCGCTTGTGATGTCAATGCTGAAGTTGTCGATATCAACAAAAAAGTCACCTGAGGAGCCTCGGTTTATCACGATTTTGATCATCAGGTCCTGGTTTGCATAAGCAGAAAGCGAGTAGATAAATGTGCCGAAGCTGAGTGATGATTGGTTATTGGCTGCATTGATGGTGGCCAGGGGAGTGTAATTGGTTCCGGAATCAGTGGAAGCTGAAATGACCATGGCAAAATCTGATGGCAGATTGGCCGCATTGAGTGCGGTGCTACCCAGGTATTCTGCCATGCGGTATTGAAACCGGAGTTCGGCATTGGTGCCAATGTTCAACACTTTGGGTGTGCAAAATCCTGCGGTGGTGGATGAATTAAAAAATTCCTTGGTAAGTCCTTTGGATGGGGGAGTGCCTGTACCATGTCCGGTGTATGCGCTGTATAGCAATATTCCGGATGAAGCCGACCAGCCGCCGGAGCTCACATTTCCTGTGACAGGATAGCTTTCAAAATCGTCTGTAAATGGAAAGGGTCGGCTTGCAATTGTCGAAGGAGGCGGGGGCGCCTGCGCAAGAACAAGCATGCTACAAAGTAGGAGTGCTGATGTGATAAAATTCTTCATGAGATTTATTATTGACAAAACTACACAAATTATGCCAAAAGGATTTGTCAAAACCTATATTTGCGACATGCTCCAACAGAAGATAGAAAATGCATGGAACGACCGAAGCCTGCTACAAAATGCAGATACCGTATCTGCCATAGAAGAGGTGATAGAAAAGCTCGATAAGGGAGAACTGCGTGTAGCTGATCCCGGGGCAGATGGGTGGAAAGTTAATGAATGGGTGAAGAAAGCAGTGGTGATGTATTTCCCTACCCGCAAGATGGAAACACATGAACTGGGCATTTTTGAGTTTCACGACAAGATGAAACTCAAGAAGGGATACGCAGGTTTAGGTGTGAGGGTAGTGCCTCATGCCATTGCCCGCTATGGTGCTTTCCTGGGTTCGGGTGTCATCATGATGCCCTCTTATGTAAACATCGGTGCTTATGTGGATGAAAATACCATGGTGGATACATGGGCAACAGTTGGCTCCTGTGCACAGATAGGAAAAAATGTACACCTAAGCGGCGGTGTTGGTATAGGAGGTGTGCTCGAACCTCTGCAGGCTTCTCCGGTAATTATAGAGGATGCTTGTTTCATCGGTTCAAGATGCATTGTTGTAGAGGGCGTGCATGTAAAAAAAGGAGCTGTGCTTGGAGCAGGTGTCGTGCTCACTGCAAGTACAAAGATCATCGATGTAACAGGTAGCGCACCCCTGGAGTTCAAAGGAGTGGTTCCGGAACAAAGCGTGGTGATTCCGGGAAGTATCCCTAAACAATTTCCCGCCGGTGTTTACCAGGTGCCTTGTGCATTAATAATCGGAAAAAGAAATGCAGGCACCGATTTAAAAACCTCGCTTAACCAGGTGCTCAGAGAATTTGAAATTCCTGTTTAAGAAGCATGAACAAAAACACCTTCAGGTATCTTTTTTTACCACTCTCCATTCTGCTTGCAAGCTGGATTTTTTCCTATACCTGGAAACGCACTCACAAACAGGGAGAAACCATTACGGTTACAGGACTTTCTTCCCGAGATTTTACCTCTGATCTGATTGTATGGTCGGGTAGCTTTTCCAGAAAAGGGAACGACCTCAAAGATGCCTACAAGCAGCTTATTCAAGACCAAACGCTTATTAAAAGTTACCTGGAGGAAAAAGGAATCAATACAAAAGAAATGTTGTTTTCTTCCGTATCCATCAACAGGGACTACAATTCAATTTACAATCCGGATGGTTCAAGAAAAGATGTGTTTACTGGATACACCTTGTCGCAAAAAGTTGAAATCAGTTCCAAAAGAGTAGCGGTGATTGAGAAGATTGCGCGGGAGGTTACTGAAATCCTGAACAAGGACATTGAATTTTATTCCAATCCGCCGGAGTATTACTACATCAAGCTCGATGAGTTGAAGTTACAAATGCTGGCTGAAGCCGCCGGCAATGCAAAACTGAGAGCAGAAAGAATTGCCGAAAACGCCGGATCATCTCTGGGTAGTCTAAGAAATGCAGATATGGGTATTTTTCAGATCACAGCCCGTAACTCCGGTGAAGACCTTTCCTGGGGTGGCACCTTCAATACTTCATCAAAAGAAAAAACAGCGAGAATTACTATCAAAGCTTCCTATTTTGTTAACTAACCCACTCTCATGAATATAGGCTTCGATGCAAAAAGAGCATATCTGAACAATACAGGCTTAGGGAATTATGCCCGAACCCTTATGTTGGGAATGGTAAATCGTTTATCCGAGAACAACTATTTCCTCTACACGCCTATCGCAGAAAAAGTACGCTTTCATATGGAGATGGTCTTTCATGAAAATGTAAAAGTACTTACTCCGGAGGGCTATGGCAAAATGCCTTTCTCAAAATCGCTGTGGAGAACTTTCGGTATCCCTGCATCTTTTGGGAAGTACAAGATAGACTTGTATCATGGTCTAAGCAATGAAATTCCCTGGCTACCGTTCCATACCAAAACAAAATCCCTGGTAACCATCCACGACCTGATCTTTCTCAGACACCCTGAGTTCTATTCCGGACCGGATATCGGTATATACAAGAGAAAGGTTTCATACGCCTGCAAGCGGGCAGACAAAATCATGGCTGTATCCGAACAAACAAGGCAGGATATTTCTGAGTTCTACAAAAAAAATATTGCTGAGATTGAGGTTGTATACCAGAGTTGCAACCCGATTTTTTACAGGAAACACGACGCAAAGGAAATTGAAGAGGTAAAAACCAAGCTCGGACTTCCTAAGG
>JBEICQ010000191.1:0-3736 GCA_040383885.1 Flavobacteriales bacterium
AGGCCCGAAATTAAAAACGGAGCGCGAAAATAGAGAAGTATATGCAATTTACCAAACCACAGGTTGGGTATGGAGAGAGACTTCCGGTACACTGCAAGCATTCCCTTGAAAAAAGAATGAACCATTCAGGTCAAAGTTCAGGGAGAGCCTCCAAGAACAAAAACATTCCCGGATAAAATTAAAAGCGGCTGTGACTTATTTCACGATGGCACCGGAATGAAAAGTAAGCCCGAAGTAATTGGTATCCACACTCACCTTGATCCATCCCATGCGACTCCATTCACCCTGCTTTATTTTTATGGGGATATATTTATTAGACTTGCCCAAACCCTCCTTAACCTGAATGGTTTGAAGCAGCACCGAGTCAGAAACACTGGAGGCACATACAGCATCCTTTCCTGAATATTGTTGCAGGTTGTCGGTGATGAGTGCACCTTTTTCCAACATTGGAGGAAACATTCTGTTGTCCGGTGCTTCTGCCAGAGAACCCAACTCATGAGGAGCCACCGGGCGTATGAAACACTCGGTGCGAACTTTCACTCCCGATGCGAGGCGATTTCGGGAAAAAATGATCAGATCTGCAGCTCCATCGCCATTCATGTCGATGGATTTTGATGTTTCAGTGCCGACAGTAGCATTTGCCGAAGCAGCGGTGTTTGTAACTAAAAATGTAGTGCTGTTATCATCACCGGCAATGATTGCAGTGGTTGACTTTACTTCTTTTTTCTTGCAAGAAAAACCGGCGATTGACAAAAGAAAAAATAATAGATGTGCACAATAGATTTTTTTCATGATCATTTTTCAGATTTTGGAAAACAGATTCTTAATTCTTCGGTGGTATAAGATTGATGAATAGTAAATTCACCCGAACGGGTGCGCACCAGTTTGTGCAGATAGGCAGGATAACCGAGTGCTTGCCCAAGGTCGCGGGCAATGCAGCGAACATAGGTTCCCTTGCTGCATACCAGACGAAAATCTACATGCATACTGCCATCTTCCTGAGAAGTACATGATAGGATGTCAAAGGCGTCGAGCCGAATAGTAGCTGCCTGCAATGTAACTTCTTCGCCTTTGCGTGCAAATTCGTATGCACGCTTGCCTTTAATTTGTTTTGCACTGTAAGCAGGGGGCATCTGGGCCTGCTCACCTAACATGGCTGCAGCTGCTTGTATGATCTTTTCCTGATCACAGGCAACCGGCAATAGAGATTCGCTGAAGGATGTCTCCAAATCCAGACTCGGCGTGGTATGCCCGAGGCAAATAATGCCTGTGTATTCCTTTTCTCCTGCCTGAATGGATTGTATTTTTTTGGTGTGTGAACCGGTACACAATACCAGCACACCTGTTGCTAACGGATCGAGTGTACCCGCATGACCCACTTTGCTACCTGTAAACTTTCTAACGAATTTAACCGCATCAAATGATGTCCAGCCCTCCGGTTTATTCAGAGAGAAGGTAACTCCCTCGAGCAGTAAATTTCTTGTAAGCAAAGGCTTCATAATTCAAAGATAATGTAATTATACAGACAATGTGAGTCCGTCGTAACCCAGAAAAAAACCTTCCGGCAGTTCACTGCTGACCTTTTCATGCTTTCCCATCTGGTGGGAGAGATGAATAAAATATGTCTTTTTTGCTGCAATCTTTTGGGCCATCCCAATGGCTTCATCCAATGTAAAATGAGAGGGATGTTTTTCTTTTCTCAAGGCGTTTAATACCAAAACATCAATGCCCCTGAGTTTTTCAACAACCTCATCAGAAATAAAATTAGCGTCAGTGATGTAAGCAAACTGATCAATCCTGAAGCCCATTACAGGCATAAACATGTGCTTCACTTCCAGTGGAAGTAAATCAATCTCACCGATGCTGAAAGATGAAAAAGGATGAATCTCATGAAGCTCAACCTGAGGGATGCCCGGGTATTTTGAATTCTCGAAAACATAGGCAAATTCCCGCTTGATAGCTTCCTGGACACGAAGACTGGCAAACAGCGGCATGGCCTCGCTTTGGTGATAATTGTATGCCCTTACATCATCCAGTCCGGCAAGATGATCCTTGTGCTCATGCGTAAATACGATGGCATCAAGTGAGTTGATCTGGTTTTGCAGCATTTGCTGCCTGAAATCAGGCCCTGCATCGATAGCGATTGTCGTATTTCCTTTGCTGATAACAGCTGCCGTTCTCAATCGCTTATCCCTGGGGTCAGACGAAGTGCATACTTCGCAATTGCAGGCAATCATCGGCACACCCTGGGATGTACCTGTGCCCGTGAGGGTAACTTGAAGCCGGCTCATTCGGAGAGGATGTAAATGTCGCGCAATTGTCTGCCCTTGCCATTATAATCCAAACCGTATCCCACCAAAAACTCGTTTCCGGTGCGCAAACCAACATAATCAACCGGAAAATTGCCTTTATAAGCATCGGGCTTAAAAAGCATGGTGGCTATTTTGAGTGAAGCAGGTTCAAACGATTTTATTTGTTGTAGAAGGTAAGTAAGAGTGTGGCCGCTGTCAACAATGTCCTCCACCACAATCAGGTGGCGACCTTTTACTGAGGCATCAATGCCAAAAAGTTGTTTTACCTGACCGGTGGATGAAGTGCCGCTGTAAGAGGCCAGACGCACGAAGGCAATTTCGCAGTCAAGATTTATTTCCTTCATCAGATCTGCAGCGAACATAAAGCATCCGTTGAGCACACCTAAAAACAGGGGAGAGGTATCCTTGTAATCCCGGTTAATTTGAACAGCTACCTCTGCAATGGCCTTCAGGATGACAGACTCGGGGATATGTGGCACAAATTTTTTGTCGTGCAGGACAATGGCGCCGGGCGATGTATTCATCGGCCAAAAATAGCAAATGCCTCAACAGATGGCAAACCTTTTCCTGAGGTTTAATCAAGAGATAGCAATCAGATGATATTGGCAACAATTACATGAACCATTCGAAAAATGAGAAAATCATGCTTTCGGGCTGCAGAATGGACCAAGATGCAGTGTTTTATGGGGAAAGCCTGATTGATCACTTACTGACCGAGACCATTATCAATGCAGGTTTTCAACTAATCACGAGGCTGTCGCTTTATACTAGCTGTTGGTACGAAAGGAAAGTGAATAAAAAAATCAGGGACCTATTTCTGCCCGGAAAAATGAAGAAAAAAAAATGATTGAAAGCCCCGATTAGTTTGCTACCATCGATTTTACTTTTAACGCTCGGTTGGTATCTATCAGCTTGTTATACATCGTTTCTTAGTATTCAACTCAGGGCGAAATGGAATAACTTCCGAAACAAAAACATTTGAATCCCTGAACTACTAAAAATTAAGACTAAATTTAGCCATTGTGAAAGATTCTCAATCAAGCCTAACATTGACCCATGCAACTATATAATTCGCTATCAAATGCCTTGTCCGAAACCTACAGGGAATTCCTGGATCCCAACAGCAACAAGCGAAGCCTCTTTAAAAAGATGCTCAATCAGGTTCTTGCTATTACCAACAGCGAATACGGATTTATTGGAGAAGTACTCATTCGGGATGGTTCGCCATTTCTGAAAACATATGCAATAACGGACATCTCATGGAACGAAGAGACCGCTGCGCTTTATAAAAAGCATGAACTCTCAGGTATGGAATTTACCAATCTGGAAACCCTTTTCGGTTATACGCTTAAAACAGGCGAGATTGTAATTTCCAACGACCCGGCTAACGACCCCAAAAGGGGAGGATTGCCCAAAGGCCATCC
>JBEICQ010000192.1:0-3660 GCA_040383885.1 Flavobacteriales bacterium
CATACCCCCAACCGCAGCCAGAGTTTGTGCTGTTCCATTAGGGCTGAGCGACCAGATGGCATCTGTGTGTGAAACTCCGGAACCGCGTGAATAAATATTTACAAGTTGAGGTGTTGCACTTACTTCTGCACCGCTGCTGTAATTTGCTCCAAAGCGGACAAACACTTTAAAGAAATAGGTTTGACCAATGGTAAGTCCTGTGATGTTTTGTGGCGAACTCAATCCATTGTAAACAACTTTTCCTCCACCGGGAAATGCAGGTGCGAGTGCAAAGTTCGTATTGCCTGTGTAAGTGCCTGTTGGTGTTCCTCCTATGCTGGAAGTGTGAGCAACAACAATTACCTCCGTAACACAGGTTGGATTTGTCCAGGATACTGGAACAATAGGTGTTCCTGAGGTTGCGCTCAAACCACTTACATTATCAAGCGTCCCCAAAACGATGGAGAGGTTATTGCCTGCTGCAGGTGTTCCATTTTTAATTGTCAGGGCACTGCCATAGGTAATGGAAGTAAGAGGTGTTGAAGCAATACCAATCGTGTTACCTACATTGGCACAGCCACTGATGCTTGCAGCAATAAACAGGTAACGGGTGGTACCTGCCGGAAGGTTTTGTCCCAATCCGGTAAAGGCAAGATTCTGGCCGGGACCGCTGCTTGTATTTATGGTTGCCAGTACAGGATCTGTTCCATCCAAGGTGGCATCGGTAGAGATAATCAATTTAAAATTGTTGATATCTGAGCTAATATAGGAGCCGGTGGTTTGAACCGTAATGCCGGTAAGCAGTGCATTGCCATCGGTGATGTCACATTGCACACGATAAAGACCAGCCAATGTGCTTCCCTGTGAAACACTCAGTGATGGTGTGGTGAAGGTGTGATCTACCGTAGGTGTTGGAACGAAAACAGGCGCAAAACTAACACCCTTAAAACCTACATTGGCAGGAGCAGTAATGATTGCTGTACCACAAGCAGTGATGATATCGGAACCATTTGATGCGATATTTGATGTAACTGCTGAGTTATCGAGGAATGAATAAATTTCAGTAGCGATGGTGGTAGAACCTCCCAGGTTGAGGAATAATCTGCGGTCACTGCCTTCCACTTTGGCAGTGAGGCCATACACAGCTCTTCCGGAAGGGTTGCTCAGTCTTCCCCTTGCAGTCCATGTGCCTCCGGTATTAGAAAATTTCATAAGTCCCCCGTTTGTAGCATCGGCATCAGCCACATACATCACATCGGGAGTTCCATTACCGTCCTGGTCTACAAAGGCAAAACCATGTGGGTTTTTAAGTTCCACATTTGTGGTGGTTCCGGTAAGCATGGTTGTGGTATTACCGGAGTTGGTAGGCAATCCGCTGCCTACGGTGCTGATTCCAATATTTGAACCTGATTGAGAAGATACATATAACTGAGAATTGTAAATGGCTGTGCCGCGGGTATTGGTGATGGTACTACTTATTTGGGTAGTGGCAGTAAGTCCATTGCCTAATGGTACATATCTTGTTCCTCCGCTTGCTCCTCCGGGTCCGCCTGTCCAAAAGGCATCACCGGTTACTGTTGCGGCGCTTCTAATGTTATTTGCATCATATCCGTCTGCAATACGGGTAGTGGTGTTGATGCTGGCGTCATGCATCACCCTTGCCACAATTCTGTTGGTGGTAGCAGAAGGAGTTGAGGCAATGCTTGCTATTCCCGGAGCGGCATCATATCCACCGAATGTGAGGAACTGTCCGTCGGGGGGAGAGGTTGAGGTAACCTTCAGAGGTAGAAGAACCACTCATGGTAAAACGACGGTTGTTGGTGCCCAGTGCGTTTAAAGAAAAGGGCATAGCCACAGATTGCACAAATGTGCCTGTGGTGGTGTACTCATCCATAAAAATAGGTGCAGATGTTGAAGAAAGCGCAGAACCGCTACTTTCTCCCACACGAAGGGTGAGGATATTGCCGGCAGTAAATGGTGAACCGGCGGCATACACCTGACCGGTAACCGCTATATTTTGGGTGGTTGCACCGCTTCCGGCGGCATCAACAGGAATATTGCCATTGTAGCTGCCAACCACATTAGAGGCGAGCAATCTTGCATGAACAGTTTGAGTGGAAACGCTTCCGGATACAGGAGTAAATGAAAGCGAGGAGGAAGCGCTTGCAAAGGTAGAGCTGGTAGAAAATTCATAACCGGCGAGAGGACCTACTGTGAGGTTATTGCTACCCAGGTTGCTTCCACCAACAGTGAATGATTGACCCTGCGAACTGTTTGATTGATTTGCATAAAATTTGGGTAGCGATGCTGCACCTACCGAGATAGTGGGACTAGCAGAAGTTCCTTGTAAAACCACATCATCTATACGAACAGATGTTGTTCCTGATTTTGTCCAACGAAGTCTTAAACCATTGATTTGCGCTGCAACAGGCAAACTAATGCTAGGACTAAGGTACCAAGCTGTAGCGGCATTGGCGGCCTGAGAAAATGTGAAGGGGACATTTACATAAGATGAACCGTTCCAATAATCGAGGGCAAGTGTAGGTAAAACCGTAGCACTTTCTTTTCTATAGCCAAACTGGACAGTCAGAGAAGTAAATGAAGAAGCGTTGATGCCTTCGATGGCAAATCCATACGAACCCGATGTTGAAGTAAAGAACACATTGGCTGAAGCTGAAGCACCAGAGTAACCACTGGAGGCACTGGATGATCTTATATCAGCAGCATTGGTTGCTCCACCTGCAGTCATGGTTAAGGCAGCATTTGCGAAGCCATTGGCGGTTTCATGCGCGGTAATGGCAGTTGTTGCACTGACGGTACCCATGGTTTCAGGTGTAATTACATTTGTTTGCCCAAATGAAACTTGTGTAGAAAAAAGCCCAATTGCGCAAAGGATGCAGAATAAAACAGTGTTTTTCATCTGTTGCCTGAGGGTAGAGCCCCCCCCATTTTTTTTGGTGTTTGGAGAATGGTAGTAAGGTGTTGACATGGTGCTGATTTTTCAGCCACAAAAGTACTTTTTGGGATTGGAGAGAACCTTTGATGAAGGTTAATTTTCTGTTAAGGGATTATTGAATCATGTGGGGTTGTAATTGTTTGTTTTTGAGTATTTTGTCCGCTTATGAACAGGATGTTCACCAATCCAAAGTGACAATGCCGTAATAATCAAATCATGTTTTGGTAACATTGGCATAACATTGGAGAGAAGGCGCGTGATTGTATCTTATTGTCTCCAGGCATGTGTTGTTAGTAAAAAGATGTGAAGCGAATCATGAGCAAGAATATTTCATTAAGGTCTTTGATCTGTTTCCAAAGGCTGTTCATCATCAGTTGATTGTATTTCCCTTTAGTTTATCTTTTTTCTAACTAAGCACCTGTTCCACCCAATAAGTATAAATTTTTTTTTTTGATAGTAAAAAAAAGGCCTCCCGTATGGGAAGCCTTTTGAACTATTGGAGAACAAAATATAGTTATTTGATAAAGTATTTGCCTGTTATGGTTTGCTTTTCAGCCACCAGCTTGATGGTATAAATACCTGTGCTCAGGGCAGGCAACTCAATCATGTTTACGCCATTGTTGAGTGCCATGCTAATGAAGTCCACCCTTTTACCATCAATGACAAAAACCTCTATTGTGCCGGAGGCTGGTCGACCATTGTTCATTACCTGAAGCGAGTTATAC
>JBEICQ010000193.1:0-3578 GCA_040383885.1 Flavobacteriales bacterium
GCAAGAAAAAACTGAATTTGATGAAAAAAAGTAAAAAACAAACAATAAAAATTTGCCAATGAAACTGATGTCATATAAGAAAAAGACGAAGTTATACGAAGCGGATTTGATTCTTCAATCATGCAATCAGTCGGCGGAAAGAGACTTGAGGTCGGGTCTATTCAATCCGATTATTGTTATTTATCGTTTATGAACTACCAAATACCCACCTGCTTGCTAAAAAATCATCTCAGCAGCCCGCAAAAAATCAACAGCCAATGCAATTTTAAATAATTGCGTCAGTCCGGAACAAAAGAAATGCTTTTTTCAGTCAGAAATAGGTTCTTCTGTCACTACGAAGCATGATAAATGGTTTCCAAACCTTTATTTTTTCAGCATATCATTTGCCGGGAAACCCATTGAGGGGTAGATACGAAGCACATCAGAAAGCCTTTTTGGTAATTGAAAGGAAGCAAGACAATTTTAGTGACAAATCATACTTACATTTAAAGTAAAAAAAATTACTTTTGATATAAACATCATCAAACATGGCAAAAAAAACGATTTTTCTTCTGGCTTCTTTCACCTGGTTTTATTCTTTCTCCGTTACCCACACCGTTTTAGTTTGGAGTGGGTACATGAAGTTTGTGAATCCGGGTTGGTCAACAGATACCATCAGCCTCGCTCCAGGTGATACCATTCAATGGCTTCCGCTCGATGCTCCGACAATGCCTCATACCATCACATCCACAAACATTCCATCAGGCGCGGCTGCTTTTGATCAGGTCTGGCAGTTGCCGGCTGATACTTTTTTTCGTTACATACCTCAGGTTTCCGGGGTGTATGAGTATGTATGCACGCCTCACATCAGCATGGGTATGACGGGTATATTCATCGTAGAAAACACCCCCAGCAGAACAAAGGAATCAAGCCGGCAGGCTGATCCTCTGCAATTATTTCCCAACCCCGCCATCCGAAACATTGGCCTGTCGAGCGAAAAATCCCTTGCAGGTCTTGATTACACGATCACCGATATGCAAGGCAAGACCGTGCTTTCCGGTACCATCGGAACATTTTTTACGCTCATTCCTGTTGAGAAATTCCCCCCCGGATCTTATTTCCTGCTTGCAGATGGAGGAAAATACCGGAAAAAGTTTTTGAAACTTCAGGAATGACAGAGGGATGCTGATCGCTGATACCCTGAGCAAGTGATCTTTGAGCCATAGCCTGTAAGTGCAATTTTCCCCAAGCGCCGACATTTGTGTGTATGAATTATTAATTTAGCGCCCCAAGCGTATGCACACCATTCTGGCAAATCAAAACAGCGTCTTCAACAGTTTTATCGCAGAGATAAGAGACAGACGCATTCAGCAGGATTCTATGAGATTCCGTAGAAACCTTGAACGCATGGGAGAAATATTTGCCTATGAGATCAGTAAACTCATGACTTATGCATCACAGGAGGTGACCACGCCACTAGGCATCGCAACTGTTGATTTGCCCCGGGACCAACCGGTATTGGTCACTATTTTGAGAGCGGGTCTTCCCCTCCATCAGGGATTGCTAAACTATTTTGACAAATCAGAAAATGCCTTTATCTCTGCCTATCGCAAACACCACAAAGACGGTAGTTTTGATGTGCAGGTAGAGTATCTCTCAAGTCCGGAACTGACAAACAAAACAGTGATTCTTTGTGATCCGATGCTGGCCACAGGAACCTCTATCCTACTTGCTTACAAAGCTCTGCTTAAGCGAGGTACACCCTCCAAACTGCATGTTGTAACAGCCATCGGAAGTACACAGGGATTGCAATATATTGAAAGTCATCTTCCTTCCGATACCCATATTTGGCTGGGTGCGCTGGATGAGGAGTTAACTGCTCAGAGCTACATTGTTCCGGGTTTAGGTGATGCGGGCGATCTTGCATTTGGAAAAAAGATTTAAATGAAATGAGAAAACCATTTGAGTCGGAGTATCCCGAGTTTTACAAAAACTACATTCATCGCATACAATCAGATAATCTCCTGCAGGTACTGGAGATTCAGATATTGGAGATGCATAGTCTTCCCGGAAATGTTCCTGAAGAAAAAGAAAATTACACCTATGCTCCCGGAAAATGGACCATCAAGGGGGTAATTGGTCACCTCATTGATGTAGAAAGAATCTTTGCCTATCGTGCACTCCGTTTCGGCAGAGGCGACATACAAACACCCCTGGCCGGGTTTGATGATTTCGCTTATGTGACAGAAGGTAAATTTGATAAGCGCACTTACCATGATCTCATCCATGAGTTTTCTCTGGCAAGAGAAGCTAACATCTGTCTTTTTAAAAGCTTTACCGAAGAGGATCTCAATCGAATTGGCACTGCCAATAATGGGCAAATCTCTGTTCGCGCCCTCATTTATGCCATGGCGGGTCATGTAGACCACCACTTAGAAGTCATCCGCGAGCGGTATCTGCAATTTGAATGAACCTGCTATCTGCGGAAAAACTCGCCAAAACCTTCGGCGAAAAGAATCTCTTCACCGACCTTAATTTTGGACTGGCTAAAGGTGAGAAAGTTGCTTTAATTGCGCCTAATGGTTCAGGAAAATCAACGCTACTTTCCATTCTGGCAGGTATTGAAAAACCCGATCAGGGAAAAGTGGTGTACCGAAAAGACATCCGGATTGGATTTTTACAACAGGATGCTGTCATGCGTCCGGGTACCTCCATCGCAGATTATCTTTTTGAGAGCGATCTCCCCGGCTTGCCTCTCATCAGGCAATACGAGGAAATGACTGAGCGGCTTAACGCACATCCGAACGATGAAAAAGCTAGTCTGAGACTCATAGAACTGGCACAGGAAATTGAAAAAGCCGATGCATGGAACATAGAATCTACCGTAAAGCAGGTGCTCGGAAAATTAGGAATACAAAACCTTCATCAGCCCACAGATACCCTGAGTGGTGGACAGAAAAAGCGGCTTCAGCTGGCCAAATTGCTGATTGCTCAGCCGGAGATCATGATATTGGATGAGCCAACCAATCACCTCGATCAGGAGGTAACCGAATGGCTTGAGAACTGGCTCGACAATTCGGAAATTACCCTCCTGATGGTAACGCATGACAGGTACTTCCTGGATGGTATCTGCACTAAAATACTTGAACTCGACGAGGGGATTCTTTACCACTACAATGGGAACTTTGAATACTTTCTGGAGAAAAAAACAGAAAGAGAAATCTCTTCTCAGGCAGCTCTCGAAAAAAACCTGAACCTGTACCGCAGAGAACTGGAGTGGGTGAGAAAAATGCCCAAAGCCAGGGGGACAAAATCCAAGTCGAGAGTGCAGGCCTTTGATGCACTGGGGGAAAAAGTGAAACGCAAAAAAACAGAAGACCCCCTTGCACTAAACATAAAAATGAACAGGGTAGGCGGCAAGGTGCTGGAGCTAAAAAAAGTGTACAAAAGTTTTGGTGATTTGCAGATTTTGCGGGGATTCGATTATACATTTAAAACCGGTGAACGCATTGGTATTGTAGGTAAAAATGGTACCGGAAAATCTACTTTTCTCAATGTGATTCTGGGCATTGAACCACCTGATTCAGGAAAAATAAACC
>JBEICQ010000194.1:0-3545 GCA_040383885.1 Flavobacteriales bacterium
AAATCCATGGATTAAACGCGTAAAGCACTTCAAGGTCACAGTTCAAAGCATTACAAAGATTTTGCAGATGAGTAACAGGGGTATCCACTGTAAGTGTGGTGATGGGTGGCATTTTTAAGCGGTCGCCTTTGGAAATTCTGATTCCATAGCGCCTGGGTGATTCCATCAAGGTCTTGGCAGCCAGGGCCCGAAAAAGATATTTGGAAGTTTCTTTTTTCAGTATTAAATCGAAATAGTTATCGCTTTTCTGCTTCTCTATTTGGTTGCGTAACCCGTTGATGCCGCTGTTGAAGGATGCAGCAGCCAGGGTCCAGCTTTTAAGCTCTTTATGAGCCTCCTTAAAATACCTGCATGCAGCCCTAGTGGCTTTAACCACATGTAAACGCTCGTCTATTTCGTTATTGATAATTAGACCATAACCCATCGCAGTACCGGGAATAAACTGCCAAAATCCTGCTGCTCCTTTCGGAGAGCGATTGTTATAGAGACCACTTTCTACAATTGCCAGGTATTTAAAATCATCAGGAATTCCTGCCGCCTTCAATTCTTTTTCAATCAAGGGAAACCAAAATGATGAACGCTGGATAAACAGACGAATTTGTTTATGCCAATAATTACTTACTACGAATTCCCTGTGCAGAATTTTCTGAACCTCGGGATTATGCAGGGGAACTTCCTCCCCGGCAAAATTTAGGTTTTTGGGAATTTTCAGGGAAATCATCCGAAAGGTACCACCTGATTCACCTTGATCTAGTGAATCGCTGTTACACAAAAATCCAAATGTGCTTAACAGCGCCAACAAGGTGATAAATGATAGAAAGAGATAGAATTTTTTATTGGTAAGGAAGGTACGCAATTCAGGATTTGTGGTTCTTGCGTTTTGTTAGTAGTGTAGTTGAATAGAGGGCTAAAAAAACCAAAACTATATAACCGGAATATATTAGGATGCGCCTGATACTCCAGTCGAAATTTTTTATCATTCCGAAAGCCACAAACAAAGAAATTGCACAAATACCAATCATTACCAATGCAATCTTTCGTTCAGATAGGCCGAGGTAGGACAAGTGATGAGTAGTGTGGTCGCGTCCTCCCCTGAAAGGAGATTTTCCGGCAAGGATGCGGTTAATTGTGACTGTAGTGGTATCGCAGATTGGCACAATGAAAACGATAATTGTAATCAGAATCTTCTTTGTTGGATGATGAAGGATAAATTCAAATGGGGTATTCCAGAAACAAATAATGCCAAGAGCACTTAGCAATGCTCCCAAAAACTGTGAGCCTGTATCGCCCATATACATTTTACTTGGATGCCAGTTAAAAAAGAGAAACCCAAGCAGGGCACCTAATGTTCCAAAAGAGATAAACATCAGCAGTGGTTCTTGTCCGGCAGTGACTTTAAGCACCATGATAACACCCATCAGGATCATGGCGGAAACACTTGTAGTTATGGCATCCATGTTGTCCAGCATATTAATGGAATTCATGACTCCAACCACCCAAAAGAGCGTGAGCAACTGGTTAAGATGAATGTTAGAAAAAACGGTAATCAGGATATTACTGTAAATGAGAATAAGACCGCAGGCAAATTGTCCCGCAAACTTGAGGAATGGCTTAGTATTGTATGAATCATCAGCAAGTCCGATGAGGAATCCCAGACTTGAGGAGGCGATAATTCCGAAAACTGTTCGGCTGAGAATCTCATTTCTTGAAACGAAGAAAATATTGTAAGCGGCTATTGAAAAGAGAAAAACAATAAAAAATGAAATTCCACCGAAGGCGGGCTTTGAGGTACTTGCCCAGCGTATTTCTCCTGATTCGATATTGCGCATACCCATGTTGTGAGTAAAACGAAGGAACAGGGAGTTGATAAGAAAGGAAAAACACAGGCTCACTAAGAGTATAAGCCAATCTGCATCAGTAAGCCAATTCATTTTTTGCTATCACTACTTAATAGCAAATTTACTTAAAAAATCTAAAAAAAACATCCCATTTTTATCTTTATCGGAAATGATAGGATTATTTTCCTTCCAGTGTATACCAATTGTGGGGTCATTCCATAAAATGCACTGTTCCGAGTCCTTGTGATAATATCCTGTGCATTTATAACTAAAGATCGTATTGTCTTCTAATGTTAAAAAACCATGGGCAAAGCCTGGAGGAATATAGAGTTGCCACTTGTTTTTTTCATTTAACTCATAAGCCACATATTTACCATATGTCGGTGAATTGAGTCGGATGTCAACAGCCACATCCCATACAGCCCCTTTGATAACAGAGACTAATTTTCCTTGAGCATGTGGTGGATTCTGGAAATGTAGACCACGGATGACACCCTTGTGCGAGAGACTTTGGTTATCCTGTACAAACTGGGTATCCGATTCCAAAAAATCAAACCTACGGCGATTGAAAGATTCAAAAAAATACCCCCTACTGTCTGAGAATACTGTTGGTTTGATTAAAAACACGCCTTTTATTTCACTTTCAGCATATTCCATAAAAAATCAACTAAAAAAACGCTTAAGCAAGGAGGTTTCCTTTTTCTGGGGCAAATCCTCATAGTAACCATAACCATAACCATAGCCATAACCATAGCCATAACCATAGCCATAACCATAGCCCGGATTTAACTGATCGACTCCGTTAAGGATACATGACAAATGTTTGATGTTGTACTCACGGACAAGGTTGTTTATTTTCTCAAAGAAATAACGCTTTGAGTAATTGGCTCTGAATATAAAGATGGGATAATCTGCTTTGATGATATTGGTAATACCATCTGAGACAATTCCAATTGGCGGATTATCCAGAATGATGATGTCGTAGCGGGATTTTAACTCCTGAAGGATGACATCCATATGTCTGGAAATAATCAATTCAGCAGGGTTGGGTGGAATCGGCCCTGCAGTGATGAAATCGAGATTCACCATACTCGAATGCTGCACGCAGTCATCAATCTTGTCTTTCCCGATGAGTAGCGTGCTCATTCCTTTGATATTGGGCGTATTAAACCCAAGGTGAATCTTAGGCTTGCGCAAGTCAAGGTCAACCAGAACTACCTTCTTGCCTGTATAGGCAATAATACCGCCCAGATTAATAGCCACAAAAGTTTTGCCTTCGCCGGAAACGGTGGAGGTAATGGCAATAAGTTTGGCTCCGGCTTCATTGGAGATGTATTGAAGGTTTGTACGGATAGATCGAAAAGCCTCAGAGATGCTTGATTTGGGATTCTGGTCGATAAGGAGCTGAGAGACCGGAACTTGTTTTTTATAAGTAGGAATAAGACCCAGGATTGAGAAATCAGTATATCTATTGATTTCATTGGTGGATGTGATATTGTTAAAGAGAATATACTGGGTAAAGACAAGAATAAATGAAGCAATGAATCCAACAAAAAGGGCTATCGCAAGAATATTATTTCTGTTGGGAAAAAGAGGCTTTTGGGCTGCATAAGCTTTCTGAAGAACTTCATTGTTGGACACGAAACCTGAAACGGAAATCGAAAATTCTGCCTTACGGGAAAGCAACTGGGTGTAAAATATTTCGTT
>JBEICQ010000195.1:0-3463 GCA_040383885.1 Flavobacteriales bacterium
AGTCCTCCGATAAGTGCACCAATAGATGTTCCTGCAATGTAATCAATAGGAATATGATTTTGTTCAAGGGCCTTTAAGACTCCAATATGAGAAAGTCCGTCACTTCCACCTCCGCTGAGAACCAAGGCCACTTTTTGCGCAGAAAGCGTTTTCACACCAAGTAAAAACAAGAGAATAATTATATGTAATGACTTCTTACCTCTCATGGAAGTGATTGAAGAAGGTCTTTAAAATAGTTAGGGGAATCTTTCAAACGCGAACCGTACCATGAAAAAAATTGACCATCCACCAGTATGATTCTTGTATCAGGGAGTATGTAACGAAAAGCAGATACATGTTTTTCTGAAAATGGAAAGGGCTCAGAAGATAAAAAGATGAAATCTGGCTGGAGTAATCTTAATTCCTCCATTGTCATTTCCGGATACCTTGAAGAATCACAGGCATTTGTTAAGCCCATTCTACAAATCATATCATCAATAAAAGTATCACGCCCGGCCACCATCATGGGGTTGTACCAGATTAGATAAACGATTCTGATGTTTTGTTTTTCTTTGCTATAAAACTTTAGTTTCTCAAAATTTTGTTTGATAGATTGTAGTAGCGTGTTGGCTTTGGTTCTCACTTCGCAAATATCCCCCAGCTTCTCCATCATATCATTCGCATCATACAAATTCAAAATATCAGAAATCCAAACCGGAAATCGAGCCGACAACCAATCAATGTCTTCATTGGTATTTTCTTCCTTGTTGCCAATAATGAGTTGAGGCTTAAGCGAAGCGATTTTTTCGAGATGCAATTTCTTAGTGCCACCTACTTTTTGTTTTTGCTGATACCAATGGGTAGGATGGATGCAAAATCGTGTGATACCAATTACCTGTTCATCCAATCCGTAGTAATGAAGGAGTTCAGTTTGGGAGGGTACAAGCGAAACAATTCTTTGTGGCTTATTTTCCAGTAGAATGGTTCGACCGAGCTGATCTGTGCATGGTGTCATGTCAATCAGAGACTGAGTGCCTTGATGATATCGTGACGGGTAATGATATAATTTTCATCGGTTTTGAAATCCTTCACCATCACGGCAGTTGTCTCAGGAGTAATCATCCTTGCCAGTGCATCCAGAGGTGTTGAGACATCAGCAAAGGGAAATGCCTGACTCATGATTTGTGAGACCGGATGATTTTTAATTTCAGGATTCCTGATAACCTCAGTAAAAATAATGCTTTCGCTTACTGCACCAACAATGCGACCATCATTGGTTACAGGCACCTGAGATATGTCGTTCTTTTCCATAAGGCTAATCACGGATGCTACAGAGTGACTCGAATCAGCTGTTATCAGCTCTTTCTTACCTGAGGTTTTCACCAGATCTTTTGCGATAAGGCCTTTTTTATCGAAGTATCCTTTTTGCCGCATCCAATCATCGTTATACATTTTTCCGAGGTACCTTGTTCCGTGGTCATGGAAAATAACAACAACAACATCACCCTGGGAAAAACGACTTTTCATCTGCATGATTCCTGCCATGGCTGCTCCTGCAGAATTTCCGGCAAAAATCCCTTCTTTAAGAGCAATCTCCCGGGTCATAAGCGCTGCATCCTTGTCCGTTACTTTTTCAAAATGATCAATCAATGAAAAATCGACATTGGCAGGTAAAAAGTCCTCCCCTATTCCTTCAGTGATGTATGGATATATCTCATTCTTATCGAAAATACCGGTCTCCTTATATTTCTTGAAGACCGACCCATAAGTGTCTATACCCAGTATCTGAATACCCGGATTTTTTTCTTTTAGAAATTTAGCTGTTCCTGAAATGGTTCCTCCTGTACCAACGCCAACCACCAAATGGGTGATTTTCCCATCCGTTTGTTCCCATATTTCGGGTCCGGTGGATTCATAATGTGCGCGGGCATTGGAGGGATTATCATATTGGTTAGGCTTCCAGCTATTAGGGGTTTCCCTTTCTAACCGGGACGAAACAGAATAGTAAGACCTTGGGTCTTCGGGTTCAACATCGGTTGGACATACCACCACTTCGGCACCGAAAGCACGGAGAGCATCTACCTTTTCCTTTGATTGCTTATCAGTAGTGGTGAAAATACATTTGTATCCCTTCATGATGGCTGCTATGGCAAGCCCCATTCCGGTGTTTCCTGATGTTCCTTCGATAATGGTTCCACCCGGTTTTAATATTCCCTGTTTCTCGGCATCTTCAATCATTTTAATCGCCATCCTGTCCTTGATGCTGTTGCCGGGGTTGAAGGTTTCTACCTTGGCCAGAACCAATGCGGGAATATCAGCCGATAAACGATTGATTTTAATGAGTGGGGTGTTCCCGATGGTTTCCAAGATGTTGTTGTAGTAACGCATGGAAATGAATTTGTTCAAATGTAGGCAAAATGCCTCGGGAATGTCCTGAACTAGTAAAAAATAGGGAGGTTAAGCAAATGCTTATAAGTGCATGAAATTCTTTTTGGCCAGCAATTGTTCTTTGGATTCTCTGGCGAGCTCATCGTCAACACAGCAATCTACAGGACAAACAGCCGCACATTGAGGCTCATCATGAAAACCTACACATTCGGTACATTTATCAGTTACAATGTAATAGACATCCATTGCTTTGGGGGCGTTATTATTCTCCGCTTCATACACAATGCCTCCGGGGGTGGTGATGCTACCTTTCAGGTCAGTTCCGTCTGCAAATCTCCATTCATCTCCGCCCTCATAAATAGCATTGTTGGGACATTCGGGTTCACAAGCCCCGCAGTTGATACATTCGTCTGTTATTTTTATTGCCATATATAGCTGATTATTGCCTTTATTTGCAGGCTCAAAGGTAGCAAAGATTGAGATTCCCCACAACCATGGAAACAAACAAACTCATCGGGGCTATTGTTCGTTTGGGTTTGGATTTATCATCCGATGAGGGAGTATTTCCTCTTCGCCTGACGGAGGCTATGCCGAAGATTACTTCAGCAAACGGATGGTTCACCCTAACGGAGGTGCGTCATTCACTAAGCTATTGGTCGGAAAGTCTGCAAGCTCTCTCCGTGGAATCATGGCTCAAAAGGTATGAACTACCTGCCAAAAATGTGCGTCGTGTTGTCATCATCATGGCCGGCAACATCCCGCTCGTAGGTTTACACGATGTTTTGTGCGTCCTCGCATCCGGTAATCATGCCATCATTAAATCATCCTCCGATGATCCACTCCTAACCAGAATTGTTCTTGAGCATCTGATCATGATTGAACCGGAGTTCAAAGAACGGATCACTTTTGTACAAGGGAAAATTCCCACCTGTGATGCCATTATCGCCACTGGTAATAATTCCAGCGCGCGTTATTTTGAATATTATTTTCGGCACATTCCCAGATTAATAAGAAAAAACAGGAACTCAGTCGCCGTGCTATCGGGCAAAGAAGAAGCCTGGCAACTAAAAAATCTTGGCAACGACATATTCCGGTA
>JBEICQ010000196.1:0-3442 GCA_040383885.1 Flavobacteriales bacterium
ACCATAGCCTTCATCGGCTTCCATGCATTTATTTTCATCAATCGGCGCTTCTTTGGGCACTCCTTGCCAGTTTAAAAAATACCTCTTCCATGTCTTTGGAGTTGTACGATAGCATCAATTCCCCGGGCGTGTCCAGTGCCTTGATAGCGCCATCCACCATGATGGAAATCCGCTTGCAATAAGCAGCCTCATCCATGTAATGGGTGGTAATAAAAACAGTAATTCCCATGTCGGCAGCTTCATATATCAAATCCCAGAATTGCCTCCGTGTAAGTGGATCTACCCCGCCTGTGGGTTCATCCAAAAAAACGATACGGGGTTCGTGCAAAACAGCTACCGAAAATGCCAACTTCTGTCTCCATCCCGGTGGCAATGATTTTACGCGTGTATTGGCCTCGCGCTCCAGGGCAAGTTTTTCAATCAGCACCCTCACCTTTTCTTGAAGAAGCTGTTTTTCTATTCCGTAAATGCCTCCAAAAAACCGGATATTTTCTTTGACGGTTAAATCTTCGTACAAAGAAAATTTCTGACTCATGTATCCTATGTTTTTTTTGATGGATTCGCGTTCTTTATAAATGTCAAATCCTGCTATCCTTGCTTCTCCTGCGCTGGGCTCGAGCAAGCCGCACAGCATCCGCATGGCTGTGGTTTTTCCGGCACCGTTGGCGCCTAAAAATCCAAATATCTCTCCCTCATGAACATCAAAATTCAGGTCGCCGGCAGCTATGAATGAACCGAATTTTTTGGTTAATCCCCTTGCTGTAATCACTGCTTTTTGTTCCATATTATTGCATCAGTTCGATAAAACAATCTTCGATTCCGGGGGCTGTTTCCTCTACAAAGCAATGATCAAATCCCGCTTGTCTCGTTTTGTTAAGCAAGTCTTCGATCGCATGATTATTTGCAGTCTGTAAAGTAATGTGATGCCTGTTGCCAAAAGAGTAACAACTGTTTATCTCAGGCAGGCTTCTCAGGTAGCGGAGCAGGGCACTCATGTTTTCCGCACTTGCTGCATAAAGTTTCCTGCTGAAATTCTTTTTAATCCCTTCAGGGGTGTTTACCGAAAGAATTTTTCCCTCTTGTATCAGGGCAATCTTTTCGCAGCGCTCTGCCTCATCCATGTATGGGGTAGAAACAAGCATGGTTATTCCCTTGCTTTTTAAATGGTCTAATATGTCCCAGAACTCTTTTCTGGAAACTGCATCCACACCTGTGGTGGGTTCATCCAACAGCAACACCGGTGGTGCATGAACAAGGGCACAACACAGGGCTAGTTTCTGTTTCATCCCTCCGGAGAGATTTCCGGCTCGGCGGTTTTTAAAAGGCTCCAGCTGTTTGTAAATGTCTGAAATCAGCGAATACTTACTGTTTAAATCTGTAGAAAAAATAGTGGCGAAAAATTGCAGATTCTCCTCCACGCTCAGATCCTGGTACAACGAAAATTTGCCGGGCATGTAGCCGAGCATACCTCTAATTTTATACATCTCTTCCCGTACCGAATATTCGCCAATCCTGGCCTCTCCTTCATCAGCAGTAATGAGTGTGGACAGGATTCGGAACAAGGTGGTTTTGCCGGCTCCATCCGGACCAATCAAGCCAAATAAACATCCTGAGGGAATGTGTAGTGAAATATCCTGCAAGGCAGGAATTCCTTTGTATTTTTTGGTTAGATGTTGTATGCTTATGTCTGCCATGGTTTATTTAAAACGAACCTCTCCATACATGCCTGATTTGATTGTTCCATCATTGACCACTTTTATTTTAATGGCATATACCATGTTGGCTCTTTCATCTTTTGTTTGAATCGTTTTGGGCGTAAACTCAGCCACCTGGCTTATCCAGGTGAGGATACCTGCAGTTTCGCGCATCCCCCCCTTACCATCATCACTGGATACTTTTACTTTTTGATTGAGTTTAACTGTTGCCAGTTGATTTCCGCTGATGTAGGCACGCAAGGTCATGGTATCCATATTGACAATAACAATCAGTGCCTTTCCCGGCACAGTAGTCTCATATTTACTTGCGTAGGTATATTGAACGATTCCGTTGAGAGGGGAGAGGAGCCTGCATTTTTTAAGCATGTCATTGGTTTGCGTCACCTGCACCAGAAGCGGTTGTGTATCTTCCTCAATCCCCTTATTCACTAGTTGCAAGCCCGATTGGAGTGCCTGCAACTGACTCTGTAAAAGTTCCGTCTGGCTCTTTAAATCATCAACTTGCTTGTTTGTTGCAGCGCCTCCTGCCAGCAAGTTTTTAAAGCGCTTGTATTCATTTCTGGCGTAGGCAAGTTGTGTTCGAAGGGCGGCGGTTTGTACTTCCTCATTATTTTTTTTTGCCCTGATGGCCCGAACCTGTGCCAGCAATTGTTCTTTTTTAAGATGAAGCTGGGTACTATCTATACATGCAAGCAGGTCGCCTTTTTTTACGCGTAATCCCTCGCGGGCAGTAAAATTGGTAAGGGTACCGCCTACCTCTGCCGACAGAACAGTTTCCTCACCTTCAAAACTGCCTGTTGCATCAAAAGAATCTTTGTATGATGAACAGGCCATAAGCAGGGAAAGCCCCATAACCTGCAAAAGGGCCTTGGTTTGTAAAAATTTCATGTCTTTAGTTTACTTTGTTGTTTTGTTGTGAATATGCTTGCAGAAGCAATTGAATGCGGTGCTGCAGAAGTGCAGTGGAAGCCTGTTCCTCTGCATTCATGCTAAGAATGAGGTCTCCTGCAGTGGCAGTGCCTTCCCTCACTTGTTGTTCCGTTTGTATCCTGATTTTTTTTCTCAGGGCTAACAAGGCTTCGTCGCTTTTTATGAGGGCATGGTACTTTTCCTGTTCAGCCTGCAACTGAAAATCTTTCTGTTGGTTGTTAAACAAAAAGGTTTTTCTTCGTACATCCAACATGTCTTTTTGCATGCCAATTAAGGCACAATCTTTCCGGTAGGTATACCACCCGCTCAGGTTCCAGCTGAGCCTTATTCCGCCTATGTAGTAGGCGTTAAAATCATTGCTGAGCATGTTGAGTGCGGGTCGTCCCAAACCGCTCTGCAGAAAGAGTGAAAAGCGGGGCAGGTTTTTTATTTTCAGTAATCTTAGCTGCATGTCAAGCAGGTTTCCCTGCGTATCAAAGAGCCTCGTTTCCGGTCTGCTTGTTGGTAAAGCCAAAGTATTGCTCTCAGGCATTTTCAGCTCCAGTGTATCTCCTTCTCTGATGTGTAAAAAAGCATAGAGCATGTTTCGGTAACTAAAAAGTACCGACCTCAGTTCGGTATGCTTCTGCACAGCTTTTATGCTTTCTGCCTCCATCTGCCAGAGCTGTTGTTCTGTTGCTGTACCATTTTGCCATCTCTTACGAAGCCAGTCTGTCTGCACACCAAGATCTTTGTTTATCAAATGCTGTTGCTCCAGTTGTTTTTACAGAAGCAGGATGCCAAAATACAATGGGATG
>JBEICQ010000197.1:0-3416 GCA_040383885.1 Flavobacteriales bacterium
AAACATTCCTGCCTCGCTGCATAGTCATAGGACAGTCAGGAGCATCATATTGACTATGTAAAAAAGAGCATACATCATGGTTTCCTCTCTGCCTTTGCAGGCAGGGGAAAGAATTGATGCTTGAGCAAAGGGTCTTGTTGTGCTTTCAACACAGAGGAAAGAAAATTGTTAATTAACAAATTCAGCGTGTAGCAACATGATGGAATTGTTAATTTTGTTTGCATAACCCAAAAATAAGTACACATGAAAACCCTCATTCTTAAATGGCTTGGATTCTCTGCCAAGGTCGAAATTGAAAATGCGCTTCTCAGAGAACCACAAATAGTTGATGTCCGAACTCAAACAGAGTACCTGGAGGGACATATTACCGGGTCATTGAATATCCCCTTGCACCGATTGGAGGAGAATCTGCACCGGCTCAACAATACCCGTCCGATTATTACTTGCTGTGCTTCCGGGATGCGCAGTGCCTCTGCCCAGAAACTACTCGGTACCTTTGGATATACCGAAGTGTACAACGGAGGAAGCTGGAACAAGCTCCAGCGAAAGATTAACGCGATACAAAACTGATTGCCCCGGTTTTGCGGCTTCAGTTTTCGGCTTGTCATTCTATTTGGCTAATATTGCACAAATGAGCCGCATATTCGACGCCGAAGGCGAAGGCATGGAGCCGGTTGAAAAAGAACTTGAAAAGGTATTAAGACCATTGAGTTTCGGTGATTTTGCCGGACAACAGAAAGTACTGGAAAACCTTGAAATTTTTGTGGGGGCTGCCAAGATGCGTGCAGAACCTCTCGACCATACCTTGCTTCATGGTCCTCCGGGTTTGGGTAAAACCACTCTTGCCAATATCCTCGCCAATGAAATGGGGGTTGGCATCAAAATAACTTCAGGTCCGGTGCTGGACAAGCCCGGTGATCTGGCAGGTCTCCTCACCAATCTCGAGCCCCATGACATACTCTTTATTGACGAGATTCACCGCCTGAGTCCGGTGATTGAAGAATATCTTTACTCTGCCATGGAGGACTACAGGATAGACATCATGATTGAATCCGGTCCGAATGCACGAAGCGTACAAATCAAACTCAATCCATTTACCCTTGTAGGAGCCACTACCCGTTCGGGCATGCTCACTTCTCCGTTGAGGGCAAGGTTTGGGATCAATTCCAGATTGGAGTACTATGACGCCCAGGTACTCACAGCCATCATCCAACGCTCGGCAGGCATTTTAAAAGTAGAGATTGAGGAAGTGGCTGCCTATGAAATTGCCCGCAGAAGCCGTGGCACCCCTCGTATTGCCAATGCGCTCCTAAGGCGCACCCGCGATTTTGCGCAGGTAAAAGGAAATGGCACCATCGATTTTGCCATTTCTAAAACAGCGCTCAAAGCCTTGCAGGTGGATGAGAACGGACTCGACGAAATGGATATCAAGATACTTTCAACCATCATTGATAAATTCAAAGGCGGGCCCGTGGGATTAAATACCATTGCCACCGCCGTTGGCGAAGAATCCGATACCATCGAGGAAGTTTATGAGCCGTTTCTGATTCAGGAAGGTTACCTCATGCGGACACCCCGCGGCAGGGAAGCCACGGAACTTAGTTTTAAACACCTCGGCAAATGGAACTTCGGAAAATCTTCCGGACAATTATTCTGATTGAAATGAAAATTACCTACACACTTCTGCTTTTTCTTTTGCGAGGGATGCTCCTCGCTCAAACCACCTTTCCAATTCAAGGAGTAAGTGATAACGACAATACCATTTATGCATTTACCCATGCCACCATCTACACAAAACATGATGCTGTTTTGCGCGATGCTACCATGCTTGTGAGCAAGGGACTTGTTAAAGCAATAGGAACAAATATGCCTGTTCCTTCCAATGCCCTCATTTTTGATTTAAAGGGAAAGTACATCTACCCCTCCTTTATCGATGTGTTTAGCCATTATGGGATGCCGGATATGCCTGCCAAAGCCCGGGAAAAAGTACAATACGAAAAGAGCCGTACCGGCATTGTGGCATGGAACGACGCCCTTATGCCTGAAAAAAAAGCTGCAGCTTACTTCAAAGCCTCTCCTCAGATGGCAGAGGAGTTGCGTAAGCAGGGTTTTGGTTTGGCCAATGTTTTTATGCCCGATGGCATCATGCGAGGTACATCCGCGCTGGTTGCATTAGGCAATGGAAATGAAAACACACTCACGCTGGGAGAAGAAATTACTGCACAATACTCTTTCGAAAAAGGCTCCTCCGGCCAGGAATATCCCTCCTCACTCATGGGTGCAATAGCCCTCATCAGACAAACACTGCTGGATGCCGAATGGTATGCGTCAGGCGGACAAAAAATAGAGCCCAATCTCTCGCTTGATGCCCTGATGAAACAGCAAAAAATGCCAGCCATTTTTGATTGTCGTGATAAATATAATATCCTTCGGGCCGCTGAAATTGCCGAGGAGTTTAAAAAGGAATTTATCTTTAAAACTTCCGGCAATGAATATACACTTGCCTCTGAACTGGCCCGCCGGAAACTGCAACTGGTGGTTCCCGTTCAGTTTCCATTCATGCCTGATGTAGAAAATCCCTATGATGCAACTGCTGTAGAATTGGCAGAATTAAGGCACTGGGAGCAGGCTCCTTTCAATTTATCTGTACTCGAAAAAGCGGGCCTTACTTTTTGCATCACCTCTGCCGACCTCGCTTCCAAAACTGATTTTTTGTCAAACTTACGCAAAGCCGTCCGCAGCGGATTGTCTGAACAAACAGCCCTGAAAGCCCTTACAACACAGCCTGCAAAAATCTTGCAACGAAACGACATTGGTAAACTGGAAAGTGGTTCGAAAGCCTGTTTTTTCATCAGTGATAAAAACATTTTTCAGCAAGGTGCAACAATTGAATCTCATTGGATTTTAGGAAAACCCTATCAAATCGCTACCTCTACCCAACATGCAGCCTCCGGTGTATTCAAAGACAATACTCATGAGGTCTCTGTTGAAATGCATACCGGAAAGGTCTCAGTAAAAACGCAAAAAGACTCATGCAAGGGAGAGATCCGACAATTGTGGTCGGGCTTCTCTGCAACTTTTCCCAAATGTGGAGCCATGCAGTCAATGTTATTCTCCTTCACAGATTCCTCAAAATCAAATATCACCGGTTATTTTACCGATACATCAGGTGCAAGAATCTATGCACAGCTTAAAAGGGTTTCTATCTCTGCTGAAGCCAGGCAGGACTCCGCTGAAACTTATTCCATGCTCAGCGAATTGACCTTTCCAAACATGGCATATGGGCGAAAAAATTATCCTACTGCACGGCAATTGCTTTTTACCCACGCCACTGTATGGACCAATACCTCCTCAGGCATATTGGAGGATACAGATGTACTTATTTCAGATGGCAAAATTGCTGCCGTTGGTAAGTC
>JBEICQ010000198.1:0-3284 GCA_040383885.1 Flavobacteriales bacterium
AGGAAATCTTTTATCTATTGCTAATATTATCCTACTTTTTATCATATAATTAATATTATTTTAAGTTATAAACGAAACAAATGAAATGTATTAAATCAAAGTCTTTCCAATTCCTGAAATTTCATTCTTCCAGGTCTTCACCGGTTTATCTCAAGAATGTCCTCTTGCTGTGATTCCATTTTATTAGTTCATTAGAGCGGCTCAAGCTATTCTTACCCTTTTGTCAGGCTTGCTGTTCAAACTAAACAGATAATAAAAAAGCAATCCGGTTTTAACTGTGGCTTTTTGATTGATTCGGAGAAGGAAATGAATTCGCAAGCTAATTCTTTCCTCTTTCAAAGTCCATAGGATTCAAATGACCGGGATGCCATATTTACCCAACATGGTAGCTTCTCAAGAAACCAATCTGACTTCTAAAGCTCCTCTCCTTTTGATACTTACAATGGTTTTTATAAAGCAAAACTATAGTACAGGATTTCGGATTGAATGCGCCTGAATCCGCGACTTAAACAGCCTCTCATCGGAGGCATTTTGCCATTTCAATCGTAGTCAATTTCATTGGGTCGGGTCTCCTCCGTCTCTTCATCATGAAGCTCCGAAAGCATCTGTTGCTCGCGCAGACTGAGGTGGTCAGTTTGGATGGTTTCCAGCCAAATTCTGCCTGAACGGCGAAAAACCTGTACTGTGAGACCCGCCAACATCATGGCTTTTTCAAAATTAGCGGTCGCAACATTTTCAACTGCATCTACCTGAAAAGAAGAGATTTGTGGGTAATAATCTTTTATCGGAAGAGTTTCATCTTTGATAAAGTTTGCTGGCACAGGGGCTTTCCCATCCAGAATAAACTGCAGTTTGAGCTTTGGATAGGCAGACTGAAAAGAGGCCTGGATTTCGGCGAGGGTACTTTGTGGTGTGATATTCATTTGCATGGTTAGGGCACTTGTTCAAGGTGAGGTTCAGCCAACATTTTTCTAACCCAGAGCACCAATAACCAGAGGCAGGTAGTAACACATACAATGGTTATAAGCAGGAGATGTTCTTCGAGAATGTCTTTATAAACAATGCCAATAAACATTCCCACGCTTACGAGGGCAATATTGAGGACCAGAAATTGCAGGTTGTTCCAAACAGTTTTGATGGTGAAAAATCTCATGGTTTGTATTCCTTACGAGGGAATACAAAGAACGGGTAATTTTGCTATTGACAGCACCTCTGCAGTGATACTTTTTCCGAGTAGTCTTTCAAAAAAATGATGTTCGCCGGGCATCAATGCGAGTACATCCATCTGATGATTTCCACAGAAATCGGCGATACCGGTGGAAATGTTTTCATCTTCCGGAAGGTGAAAGGTGTGTTGTATGTCAGAAAAAACATGATCTAATGAAAGTCCCTGTATGGCTTTGTCTACATCCAGCGGATGCTCTTTATCCAAAATTGTAATGATGGAGAGCATACCTGAGAAGTGCTTCGCCAATGATTTTAAAAGCACGAACTTGTCCATATTTACTTCCTTTTTCAAATCAATCGCCAATGCTATCTTTTTCAGAGGCCTGTAGGCAATTTCAAGGGGAATAATCAATACATGTTTATGGGCATTTCTGATTAATTCGCGAGGTGTCGAACCAAGGATGATTCCCATGCGGCTGCCAGTACCTGATTCCCCGGTTACGATAAGGTCATCTGCCTCCGCCTGCTTGTCAAGCACTTCCCAACCGCTTCCAAAAGCGAGCGAGGATTCGCAAACAAGGCCAGGAAACTGCTTTTTTGTTTCATCCATCAAGTCATTCAGGTTCTCCTGGTAGGCATGTCGAATTTCATGCACTGAAACAGCAGACATGGGTGCATCCATGGAAGAAACCACCGGCATTTGAAATCCGCACACCAGTTTGAGCGGAAGTCGGAGTTCATTGGCAAGTCGTGCAGCGTAATTTACCGCGTGGTTTCCGTTCTCGGAGAAATCGGTTCCAACAATAATTTTTTTCATGTGTTCGAGGTTTTAGTGGTTAAACGGTCATTCTCATCCTGGCGGAGCTTGGGATATAGCACATTTTCCTGCAGAAAGAGATGCCAAAATAGGGATTGTTCGAGTAAAAACAATTCGGCGCATAATAATCGCATGTTTGAGGGCGAATGGCTTCCGTAACAATAGTTACCCATTTCGCGACGCAGGGACATGAGCAATTCCATCATGGTCTCATGTTCCCTGTTCATCGCCTGGAGCGGATTTTTTAGCAATCCTACCATGAGCTTCATAGGTTCGGGCTCGCCGGCATTTTGGGGTTTTTGTATAGCAAGGGCGTAAGGAAATAATATTTCATCTTCTTTACTCAGGTGCTCATCCAGCAGGGTGTGTAGCTTTTTAAAGCAAGTCCTGGCTTTCAACAGCATAGGGGCTTTTTCATTTTGTTCGTCTCGTAATTCTCCGAACAGCTTTTGGCACAGTTTGATGGATTGCCTGATCTGCTCGTGATCTCTGGAGGAGATGTAATGGATAATTTCTCCGGAATTTAAATTGTAAAAATCGATGAGAGAAGAGGGATACACTGATTCTGGTTGCCTTCACAAAGGTGCATGCACTAGAACCTTACTTTCAATGATTTATATCACTGCCAAACATGATTTTTATCATGTTTCTGAGTTAAACTCAAAACAATGAGCGCATCACAAACAAGTTTTAAGTGTATTGATGGCTTTGTTGATGTCTTCTTTTGTGGTGTATTTAGAGAAAGAAAACCTCACGGAAGGTCTTGACTGGTCTACGCCCAGTGCCCTCAAAACATGTGAGCCCTGGTTGCTTCCGCTGGAACAGGCACTGCCGCCTGAAGCCATCACTCCGTTAATATCCAGACTAAACAAAAGCATTTCGGCGTTTGGTGTTGGGGGCAAGTGCACATTGAGTACTGTGTAGAGGGATTTTTCTGAATCGGCAGAGGCTCCGTTGAATGACACACCCGGCAAGTTGGATTTTAGTGTCTCAATCATGTATGTCTTGATACCGGCAATATGCTTATGGTGTTCATGATAATCCCTCATGGCAATGTCGAGGGCTTTTGCCATCCCTGCAATTGCGTGGAGATTTTCTGTTCCACCCCTCATATTTCTTTCCTGGGCACCCCCGTGAATGAGTGGTTGAATTTTTACCTCAGAGGAAACATATATGAATCCTACCCCCTTGGGTCCATGAAATTTGTGTGCAGCACAGGCTAGAAAGTGAATTCCTGCTTTTTTTACATCCATGGGATAATGCCCGATGGTTTGAACAGTGTCTGAATGAAAGTAGGCCC
>JBEICQ010000199.1:0-3195 GCA_040383885.1 Flavobacteriales bacterium
ATTGATATATCGGTCCTTTCCATTTTCTAATCCTAAAATAAAGTTGGCGGCTTCTATAGGAAAATAAAGTTTATCCTTGGGAGTTAAACTGAAGAACTTCTTGTAGTCAAATCCTCTGGGAACACTTGTATCGGTGGGTTGCTCCGAGAACATTTGAGATACTATCTCATATTTTCCCATCATCACCGATGCAGCTTCGTCCTGGTCAAAGGCGGGTTTTCCTTTTCCTCCGCTCTCGGTGTATAAGGACAATGCCTTTTTCAGGTCATTGGCTATGCCGATGTAATCCACAATCAAACCACCATCCTTGTCTTTGTAAACCCTGTTTACCCGAGCTATGGCCTGCATCAGGTTGTGACCCTGCATTGGCTTATCAAGGTATAAAGTATGCATGGATGGCGCATCAAATCCTGTAAGCCACATATCCCTTACTATCGCCAATTTCAGCTTATCCTTCGGGTCTTTCAGTCGGTCTCCAAGTGCCTTGCGCTTGATTTTGCTTCGGATATGGGCTTGAAAATTCAATGGGTCTGAGGATGAACCTGTCATCACCACTTTGATTGTTCCATCAGCATCGTCATCGCTATGCCAATCAGGTCTGAGCTTGATGATGTGGTCATACAAATCCACACAAATCCTTCTGCTCATGCACACAATCATGGCCTTGCCATCCAACACCTCATTACGGGATTCAAAGTGATTGACGATGTCTTTTGCTATGAGTTCAAGGCGATGTTCATTTCCGACAATTGCTTCTAATCTTGCCCATCGGGATTTTAATTTCTGTCTATCAGTTTGTTCCTCTCCTTCGGTTAGTTCTTCAAATTCAGCATCCACCCTTGCCATCTCCTCTTCCTTCAGGTTGATTTTTGCCAGCCTGTTTTCGTAGTAAATGCGCACCGTTGCCCCATCCTCTACCGCCTGCTGTATGTCGTAAACATCAATGTAATCTCCGAATACGGCCTGGGTGTTTTTATCGGTATTCTCAATGGGCGTACCTGTGAAACCGATGAAAGAAGCATTCGGCAGAGCATCCCGCATGTGCTTGGCAAAGCCATCCATAAAGTCGTACTGACTTCGGTGTGCCTCATCTGCAATCACAACGATGTTTCGTCTGTCGGAGAGTTGTTCAAACTGAGCTTTGATGCTCTTCGTCTTTCCTTCTCCGATGTCAACCTTTTCAAGTACCTCGGGCAGAAACTTCTGAATGGTGGTAAAGACAATGCCGCCTGAGGTAACGCTGAGTTTCCTTTTCAGGTCATCACGGTTTTCGGCCTGAACAGGTGTTTGTCTGAGTAGGTCTTTACTTAATGAGAAGGTATCAAACAACTGATCGTCCAGATCGTTGCGGTCTGTAAGCACCACCAGGGTTGGATTGTTCAGTGCTAGCACCAGTTTCCCTGCATAAAACACCATACTCAGGCTTTTGCCACTGCCCTGCGTATGCCAGATCACACCTGCCCGCTGGTCGCCACCTTCGGATGTTGCTCTTTTGGTGGTTTCTACCGCCTTGTTTACCGCAAAGTACTGGTGATATCGGGGAACGATCTTGCTGATTTCTTCTTTATTGTGATGGAATAAGATGAAGTGGCGGATAAGATCGGGAAGCACCTGCTGGTTAAGCATCCCCTTCACCATCACCTCCATTTGCGGAATAAGCTCATCCGCAACCTCTTTGCCGTTAATGGATTTCCACGGTACGAAAAACTGCCTGGGTGCAGTGACAGAACCGTAGAGCGCATCCCATCCATCCGACACAATCAGCAGGGCATTGTAGAGAAAGAGCGATGGAATGGCTTGTTTGTAGGTTTGCAACTGGTTGAATGCCGAGTGGATGGTGGCATTTTCATCGGCAGCGTTTTTCAGTTCTATCACCACCAGCGGTAGCCCGTTGATGAAGAGAATGATGTCGGGCCGTTTGTTGGTATTGTTTTCTATGATGGTAAACTGATTCACCACCAGAAACTCGTTGTTGCTCGGATTCTGGTAATCCAGCAGCCAGACCTTATCGCCAACAATCCGATCTCCTTTGCGGTATTCCACATCTACCCCTTCGGTGAGGTACTTATGGATGGTGTAGTTGTTCTGAAACAGGCTGGGGCTTTCGCTGCGAAGCAATTTTTTGAGGGCATCTTCCTGAGCTTCGGCAGGTACGGCAGGATTCTGCCTGGCAATGGCAGCCCGCAACCGCTGTTTTAAAACTACCTCATCGTATTCCCGCTCCTGAGCAATACCATCAGGGGAAATATCGGCACCGTTCACATAGGAATAGCCCAGTTCTATGAACTCCTCAATAACGATTTGCTCTATGTGGTCTTCTGAGATTACAGCCATTAGTCTTAACCTTGATTTTCAGGATTGATTTGATTGCCCTGATTTTTTAGTGAATTGTTATGTACTCTTTTGAACTGAAGGCTCTTAGCTCCAAAATTAATCAACAGGCCAATTTCTACATTATACGCCTCCAGATAATTCATGGCTTGCGCCAGATGCACATCTTCCAGATTAATCAGGGCTTTCAGTTCCACCATAATGCAACCCTCCACAAAAAAATCTACCCGTCTTCCTCCTATTAAATGGTCTTTGTAGAAAATATCCATTTCAAATTCTCTTTGAAAAGACAAGCCCACATTTTCCATCTCAATTTCCAATGCCCGCTGGTAGATAACTTCCTGAAATCCATTGCCCAATATTTTATGGACTTCCATGGAAGCTCCGATTATTTTTTGGGTGATGTCACCGTATTTCATTTGTCTGCACCTTGATTTGGAGGATTTTTTTTAGGAGATGTTCCTGCGTTTCATTTGTCTGCACCTTGATTTTTAGGATTTTCATGAATGCCTTGATTTCTATTCGTTAAAAAAATCCTTTACATCATGTCAATCAAGAGAATCATGGTGCAGACCATTTACCTCCAATTCGCCTGAAATGAGTTTTGGGAGTAGGGTGTCTCTGAGATTGGCAAGTTCTTGGTTCTCTCTACAATTAATCTCAATTGAGTTTAATAATGGCACATTTAGATTATGAAACGTACCAATCAAACCGTTGGTTGGCACAGCAATTTTTATTGATTTTATTAACTCTTGTGAGATATTCTGTTGAGCAGAACCAACAGCATAATTTTCAAATTCTTTTCTATAACTCTGAAAGAATAAATAATTAAACGTAAAGGGCAATCTTTCTGATGGTAGTACA
>JBEICQ010000200.1:0-3190 GCA_040383885.1 Flavobacteriales bacterium
CATTAAGAGCGAGCAGGACTATGCAACAAGATTGGGTTCCGGACCTCCGGATCTGAATTTGTCGATGGGCTCCGTCATTGAGAACCTCTATTATTATCTGACCTTAAACATCCAGCAAAACGGAAAAGCGAACACGCTTTTGTTTATCTGTGTACTTACCGTTATCATGTTCCTGCTTAAAAATCTTTGCAGGTATTTTGCCATGTTTTTCCTCTCTCCCCTGAGGAACCATGTCATCAGGGACATACGCAACAGGGTCTTCGGCAAAATTCTCCGCTTGCCACTCTCCTATTTCTCCGAAGAAAAAAAAGGAGATATTCTTTCCCGGATGAGCTCGGATGTGCATGAAATTGAGTGGTCGGTAATGGCCACCCTCGAAATCATTTTCAGGGATCCGGTTGCCATCCTTCTTTACCTCAGCACCCTTTTCTTCATTAGCCCTGCGCTTACCCTGTTTGTACTGGTTTTGTTTCCGATTGCCGGTTTTGTGATTGCGCGCGTAGGCAAAAGCCTGAAGCGTACCACCACCAGAAGCCGCGAACAACTTGGACAATTAATGGCAATGATGGAGGAAGGGATATCGGGTGCCAAAATCATCGCCTCATTTACCGCTTCTCCGGGAATGGAGGAAAAGTTTAGCAGGCAAAACAATCTACTCACCGGTACCATGGTGAGAATGTACAGAAAAATTGATCTCTCCTCTCCTATGAGTGAAGTAATGGGAACACTCGTACTGGTGATGGTGATGTATACAGGTGGTAATCTGGTATTGGATCACCAGAGTACGCTAACGGCGTCTATGTTCATCACCTACATCGCTATTTTTTCACAATTGATTCCTCCGGCCCGCGCGTTAACCACTGCATACTATAACATACAGAGAGGTATAGCCTCCGGCGACCGCGTTAAAAGTATTCTGGACAGTCCGGAAGTAATTACTGAAAAACCGGGCGCAATTACCCTCACAACATTACAACAAGGAATTACATATAACCATGTGTCCTTTGGCTACCAGAGAGGCGACTCCGGTTATGCAATTAACGATGTATCGGTTACCATCCCCAAAGGAAAAACATATGCAATGGTTGGCGAATCAGGTAGTGGCAAATCAACCTTTGCAGACTTGCTTGCCAGGTTTCATGATTGCAGTTCCGGGGATGTGCTTTTAGATGGTATTTCTGTTAAAGATTTCACCCTGACATCACTTAGAGGAAATATTGGCATTGTTTCGCAGGACTCATTTCTCTTTAACGACACGATTTTTAACAATATCCGTTTGGGCAAACCTGATGCCACAGAAGAAGAGGTTTTTACAGCTGCTAAAATTGCCAACGCACACGATTTTATCTTGGAAATGGCACAGGGCTATCATACCCCGGTGGGCGATCGTGGAGGAAACCTAAGCGGCGGACAGCGCCAGCGGATAAACATAGCGCGCGCCGTTCTCAAAAATCCTGATATTCTCATCCTGGATGAGGCCACCAGTGCCCTTGATGCCTCTTCAGAAAAATTGGTTCAGGAAGCGCTCGGACGCTTATTAAAAAACCGTACCTCTCTGGTAATTGCCCACCGGCTGAGTACCATCATTCATGCTGATGAAATTCTGGTGCTGAGCAAAGGAAAGCTTGTTGAAAAAGGAACGCACGCTGCCTTGCTCTCTCTGAATGGTCACTATGCCCGCTTATTCGAACTTCAGTCTTTTAGAGATTGAGCTCTTTATTTACCCCTGCCCTGCACAACAATTAATACTGTGTAAATTAATATTTTCAGATCTACAAGGATGCTCATGTTTTCCAAATAGAGCAGATCGTATTTCATCCGCTGAATCATTTCCTCCACATTCTCTGCATACCCAAATTTTACCTGTCCCCAACTGGTAATGCCGGGTTTAATTTTGTGCAGCAATCGGTAATGGGGCGCCTCTTTGACAATAAGGTCGATAAAATGCTTTCTTTCGGGTCTGGGACCCACAAGTGACATTTCGCCAATTAATACATTATAAAATTGCGGCAATTCATCCAAACGAACCTTCCGCATAAATCTTCCGAATGGTGTGATGCGCGGATCGTCCTTGCTTGAAAGTGCAGGCCCGTTTTTCTCTGCATCCACATACATCGACCTGAATTTATACATGGTGAATGGATGTCCGTTTAAACCTATTCTTTCATGAGAATAAAACACCGGCCCCCGCGAAGATGCCTTTACAATGCAAGCTACCACCAAATAGAGAGGAGAGAGAATGATTAAAAACAATACCGAAGCGAAAATGTCCATCACGCGTTTGAGCACCTTTTGCCACGGGAGAAGGTAGTGATTGGAAATTTCTATGAGAGGTTCTCCGAAAATGGAAGTCATTTTTACGCTGCCCGAGAGAATATCATACACATCAGGGATAATTTTCACCATGACTTGCGTGGTTTCCAGTTCTTCAATAATTTTTCTCAGGTATTCATGCTCCCAACTTTCAATAGCAATAAGCACTTCTTCAACCTCATACTGTTCAATTACTTTTCTTAAATCCTTGAGTTCACCCAGGTGAGGCAAATAGGTTTTCAACAAATGCCCTTTCCCGTTTTTATTTTCAATATGTAAAAAACCAATGAATTTGTTTCCTGAAGATTTTTTCTCCTCCTGAAGCTCTTTGTAAAGGTGCAAGGCATTCTGGTTGCTTCCAATCATCAGGGTGTTAAAGCCGATGATGCGATTGTGCACACGCCTAACAATGCTGTTTGCAATAAAAAGTTTAAACGGATAGGAGATAATAAAATGGATGGAAAACAGTCCTGCCAGGGATTTATAGTACTCTTTGTAGCTAGTAATTTTATCGTCGAGAAGGAGAAGAAAAAACAAGACCAGAGAACCGGTGAAAACAATTGCAAGAAGCTGCAAAAACTCTTTGAGCCTCGACCTTCTGAGCACATTCACATAATTTCCCCAGAGTGCGTAGAGAAGTAACCAGAAAAAGGGAACGAACAACAGGGCAAGCATGAATTTTTCATCACTGAGAAAATCTGCCAAACCCAACTGTGTCTGCCCCTCAATATATCTTTTTCGGAAAAGATAAAATAAAGACCACGATGCTAAAGCCGACAGGTAATCGGTGGTAATCTGAAGTTTGAACCAATGCTTTTGGGGCATGAAATCGAGTAACGAGAAATTACAATGAATTATTGCCGTTGGGTTTCATATC
>JBEICQ010000201.1:0-3155 GCA_040383885.1 Flavobacteriales bacterium
AAGCTCGACAAATTTGCACTGGAATATGCGCAGCGTCGCATTACCCGCAAAGCAGAAAAGAAAGAAGTAAACGCTTAATGCTCTCAGGAAATGGCTAACAACGCACAAGAAATCAGATACCTGAATCCTCCGACAGTGGATGTTCAGAAGAAAAAATATTGCCGCTTTAAAAAAGCAGGTATCCGTTATATCGACTATAAGGATCCTGACTTTTTATTAAAGTTCGTAAACGAGCAGGGTAAGCTTCTTCCCCGCCGATTAACCGGTACTTCACTGAAGTTTCAACGCAAAGTTGCACAGGCTGTGAAAAGAGCCCGTCATCTGGCCTTGATGCCATATGTAGGCGATTTGCTTAAATAATTATCAACCATCAAAAGCATGAAGCCATGGAAGTAATCTTATTAAAAGATGTTCAGCACCTGGGATCAAAAGATGACCTAGTAACCGTTCGAAACGGGTATGGTGCCAATTACCTGATACCAAACGGAATGGCCGTTCTCGCCACACCGGGTAACAAAAAAATGCTCGTTGAAACCCGCCGTCAGAGGGCTTTCAAAGAAGAAAAAATCATGAAAGAGGCCGAAACTTCAGCCAACTGGTTTAAGGACAAGGTGCTCAAAATCGGAGCCAAAGCAGGAGAAAACGGTAAAATCTACGGATCTGTTACTCCTCTGCAGCTGGCCGATGCCATCCGTAAGTTGGGTGTGGACATTGACCGTAAAAACATCATCATGGACGACGACCATGTAAAAACCCTCGGAACTTACACTGCCAAAATCAAGTTGCATAAAAATGTAACTGCCGATATCCAGTTTGAAGTAATTGAGGAATAATTTGTTTTTAAAACATTTTGAAAAAGCCGGGAAATCCCCGGCTTTTTTATTGCCTGTTTCAAGGCTTGGTGTAAGCCCCAATCCCTATCTTCGCATCCTTAAAAATTATCAAAGTGGATAAAAACAGTATCATCGGGCTGGTGCTCATTTTTGGCATTCTTATTGGTTTTTCTATTTACAATTCTCCCTCAGAAGCAGAATTGGCTTTGCAACAAAAACGCAAAGATTCAGTGCAGGCTGCAGAGCGTATCAAAGCAGAAAAAGCAGTTGCAGTCCCTGCCGAAAAACCAAAGGAAGTGATGAACGACAGCCTGGAAAACCTCCGAAAAAAACAGGCCATGGGCTCGTTTTTTCAACTCACCCAGGGAAAAACTTCCTACACAAGCATTCAGAACAACAGACTTAAACTAAGCATCAGCAACAGGGGTGCCCGACCTGTATCGGCCTTACTCAAAGACTACAAAACAAGTTTTGGAAAACCGGTAGACCTGATCTCCGCTGACTCTTCTTCATTTGCTTTGGTCTTCCCTGCAGAAGGAAGAACCATCCGCACAGACTCTCTTTATTTTGCCTATCACCCCAAAGGAAACACCCACTGTTTTGAAGCGCGGATAGATAGTGCCACCGCTATTCTTTTTGAATACATATTGCCTGCAGACTCATTTCATGTGCAGTTAAACATCCGCCTGATCGGAATGGGAAAAATGATTTCTGCCAATGCAACAGATGTGAATCTGGACTGGAAACTTTCCTCGCTCACACATGAGAAAAACAAACAGCTGGAAGCTTCAGTTACCTCTGTTTTTTACCGATTTGCTGATGGCGAGGTCGACAATCTCAGCGAAACAGGAGATGACAAAGAATCTCTGCCTAATACGGTAACCTGGGTATCCTTTAAGCAACAATATTTTTGCTCGGCACTCATCCAGCGCTCAGGATTTCAGAAGCCCACAGATGTTTCGGTGCTGCCGGCAGGCGACAGTTCCGCCTTCACAAAACACATGGCCGCTACTTTTACCCTTCCATATAAACACGGAAATGATGAAGTGCATAAACTGGAATTTTACTTTGGACCCAATCATTTCAAAACCCTTTCGTCTTACAATATCGGCCTGGAGGATCAATTAAATCTTGGATGGGGAATTATTGGATGGATCAATCTTTACGCCATCATTCCAATCTTTAATATCCTCACCAATTTCAACATCAACATGGGCATTGTTATCCTTTTGATGTGCCTCATCATTAAGATTGTGATTCTGCCTCTAACCTACAAGGCCTATCTGTCTTCAGCAAAAATGAAAGTGCTGAAGCCCGAGATGGACGAAATCAATGTGAAGTTTGAAAAAGAGGATCCCATGAAAAAGCAGCAGGCCATCATGGCGCTCTATCGCAAGGCGGGTGTCAATCCCCTGGGTGGCTGCATCCCTCTTTTGCTTCAGCTTCCCATCCTGCTGGCTGTGTTGAGGTTTTTTCCTGCCTCCATCGAATTGCGCCAGAAAGCATTTCTCTGGGCAGCTGATCTGTCGTCTTACGACTCGATTTTTACCCTGCCATTTACCATCCCCATGTATGGCGACCATGTGAGTTTGTTTACGCTCTTGATGACCGCATCCACCATTATCTATACACGAATGAACAGTTCTCAGTTCAGTGGGAATGCGCAGATGGAGCAAATGAAATGGATGATGTACCTGATGCCCCTCATCTTCATGTTCTCCCTGAACAGTTACTCATCGGGGCTCACCTATTACTACTTTATTGCCAACATGATGACCTTTGGCATACAGTATCTGATGAAACTGAGCGTGAATGAGGAAGCCATCCACCGGAAAATACAGGAAAACAAGAAAAAACCTGTAAAAAAATCAAGGTTTCAGCAGAAGTTGGAAGAGATGACCAAGCAGCAACAGGCACTTCAACAGCAAGCCAAAAAAAAGAAAAAATAATTCCTGATGAATCCCTTCTTTGTAAAGGCCGGCAAATCTGATGCTGCCCTTATCAGGGAACTCGCAAGGGAGGCCTGGATCCCAACTTATGCTCCTATCCTGAGTGAGGCACAACTTGGTTTCATGTTCGAAGAATGGTACAGTATTTCGGGCATCGAAAAATCGATGCAGGAGGGTCAACAGTTTGAACTCCTTTTTTTAGAGGAAAACACCCCTGCGGGCTATGCTGCCTATAGCCTGGCATCTGCCGATCATGCCAAACTCAATAAAATATATATACTTCCCGTCTTCAAAGGAAAAGGTTTCGGTAAAAGCCTTATCAAACACATAGAAATTCTTGTGAAAAATGCCGGTAGAAAAGTCCTGCAGCTCA
>JBEICQ010000202.1:0-3143 GCA_040383885.1 Flavobacteriales bacterium
ATTGGACTACTGCATTTGATGGCTTAATGGGTGGTTTTTTTCAGGTAGATTTGGCAACCGACAGCATCAAAATGATTCAAAGATATGGTGCCAGTCCACAAATGATGCCAAATGGCAAAAAAATCTTGTTTTACGAATATGTTTATGATACCGCTACTTCAACTGTTACTCAAAGAGGTACCAGTGTGATTTCTAATCCCAATGAGTCTTTTGAGAACCTGGATATTCAGCATTTTAAATACATCCACCCTAATGCATATTTGGGCATTGCCCCCAGCAATTTTGCTTATATGCGACTGGGGGCTGATACCCTGAGTATTTGCGACAGCCTGAGTGTAATTACCAAAAGACCAAGAGGCAAGGATGCCGGAGATTGGGTTCTTTCGCCCAATCCGACCTCAGACTTTTTGCAGATAGAACAAGCGGAAAAAGGAAATACCCTTTATAAAATTATCAATCATTACGGCCAAACCATACAGCAGTGGCTTAGTGAAGAAAAAAAACAAACAGTTGACCTGAGAGATTTTCAATTAAGCACAGGCTTTTATCTTTTGCAAGCCACAAATGAAAATGGTAAAACCGGCAGCAAAAAATTTATTTACACCAGGTAAAACCTTGCAAAAGGTACTCAGTGTGCTTCCGGTACTGATGGTTTTGCATGGCTCAGGATATGCACAGCGGGAAGCCGATGCCATGAAATTTGGCGGCTGCGCCAACAACGAGATCTGCTTATGTCCGGTTGGAGGTCAAGGTTGGACGCTTCAGTTGCAACTTGCGAAACTTTGTAATACTCTTGCATAAAAATCATCACTATGCAAACTGCACTTATCACCGGAGCTTCCAATGGTATCGGACTTGAACTGGCAAAAGTATTTGCTTCCAAAGGACATCCTCTTGTGCTGGTGGCACGCAGCAAAAATAAGCTCGATGAGCTCAAAGCACAGCTCGAAAAAGAATATCAGATCACTGTGCATACCATTGGCAAGGACCTGTCGCTTAGCCATGCGGCACAGGAAATCTACGATGAACTCAACTCTCTTGGCATACAGGTAACTTACTTAGTGAACAATGCCGGATTTGGGGATTACGGCATGTTTACCGAAACCGATTGGAACAAAGAACAACAGATGATCAACCTGAACATCACCACGCTCACCCATATTACCAAATTGTTTTTAAAAGACATGGTAGAGCGAAAATCCGGAAAGGTGATGAATGTTGCCTCTACCGCTGCCTTTCAATCCGGCCCAACCATGGCAGTGTATTATGCTACCAAAGCTTATGTGCTGCATTTCTCCGAAGCCATCGACAATGAAGTAAGAGCACATGGAGTTACCGTAACCGCCCTTTGTCCCGGTCCCACAGAAAGTGGTTTTCAAACCGCGGCAGCCATGGAAGAAAGCAATCTGGTGAAAGGAAAAAAACTTCCTTCCTCAAAAGAAGTTGCAGCATATGGGTACCGCGCCATGATGGATGGTAAAACCATAGCCATTCATGGTTTTATCAATTACATGCTTGCCAACTCCATCAGGTTTTTGCCCAGGAAGCTCGTGGTTAAAGTTACCCGCAAATTGCAGGACAAGGCTCACTGATCAGGTTAAGAAAAAAAATAATTGTCGTTTTTTGTGAGGGGTAAATACCTCTTTGCAGCTTATTGCTTTCGCTTTTTAAGCAGCCAGCGATAAATATTTTGTTCCTGGTTGGTCAGTGTATAGGCCTGCACAAATTCCCATCCGTTTTCACCCAGATAGTTTAGCGCGTCTATCATGGAATTAAAAGACTGCACCTTTCCGCTTACTTCGTCTCGCACACGGGTATCTTTAAAAAAACCGCGTGCTTCGCCGTAATCAACGGAAACCACCACTTTTGTACTCAGGAACTTTTGTCTCCCCACCAACTCACAATACTCATACCTCACATTGCCTGCCGTAGTTTCTGCCTGTTGGGCAGAGATCATTACGGGATAGAGCAAGAGCAGATGGGAAATGAGCAAAGCCTTGAGCACATGCTTGAAACGATGTTTGATAGGCATAAAAATCTGTTTTTATTGTTGGATGTTTGCAGTAGGAGAAGCAGCACGATGACTTAAAAAGCAAATTGCATGCCTGCCTGTATGTTAAACGATTGGGTGGGAAAATCAAGCCATCGCTGGTATCTTGCACCAATGATGTTACACGCCCTTGCAAAAAAACCAAGTCGCTTGTTGTGGTGGTAGTGAAAGGTGAAATTGATATCGGGATAAGCCTTGATCAAAAAGCTGTTTTGTGTGAGAGTGATGCCCTGAAAACCCGCTCCATTACTGCTTGCCCCATAGGTGTTGCCGCGGTAGATCAGATCAAATCTTGCATCTGCCTTTTCGTTGTGCACATAGGTAATCCATAAATTTCCTTCTGCATCGGGCAGATACCATGGCTTTGATTGGTTTTCGGTAGTATACTGATGAAGCGAGGCCCTCATCCCAATGTCGAAGCCTTTGAATCCTTTGTACTGAAGCATAAGCTGGAGGGAGCCCCGATTCACATTATCCAGCACCGTCATAAAACGGTTGATGGTATAAAAGTTTATTGCTGAGGAAAAAGGATCGCTCGCCACGCGCTGCGAATATCCTGTAAACAGCAACATGTTTTGCACCATGCGGTATTGCATAGAAACATCCCAGTAGAAATGGTGTATAAATTTCCCCTTCAATCCCACACCGGCATCTATGGGCGTGTAAGCATTGGAATAATTGTTTGTAAAGCCCAGAAAAGGATTTTCTGTAATGATGCTGTGCAAACTGTTTCTTGTGAGGCCACCGCCAAGAAAAAGATAAGCATTCAGATAATCCTGCCATGCGCAATACCTCAGCGATACATCCGGTGCAAGCCGCAGACGACCTTCGTTGAATGCCAAAAAAGTTTTGAATCCCAACACGGCAATCAGTTTTTTTCCCCTCAACTGAACAGATGGATTAAGCTGAGCGATCAACTCCTTATATTGAGTATTTACATGTGGCATAGGAAACGGAGCGAACATGCTGTTGCCTCCTCCTGTAGAAAAGTGGTTCACAGTAAAGCCTGCTCCGTATATGTCTTTGCCCAGCGACTTCTCTATGCGGCTGGAAAGTTCAATCTGGTTTTCATGCCATCCAATGCTGCCCCATG
>JBEICQ010000203.1:0-3096 GCA_040383885.1 Flavobacteriales bacterium
GATCAGAAGTCTCAGACCACCTGAGCCATACAAAGGAAAAGGAATCAAATTTGCCAACGAAGTACTTCGCAGAAAGGCAGGAAAAGCAGCAGGTAAATAATCCACTTAAACCAATCACATGGCCATTACAAAATCATACAGAAGAGAGCGCATCAAAAAGCGCATACGCAAGGTGGTTTACGGAGAACCTTCATCACCCCGCATGTCGGTGTTCCGCAGCAACCGCGACATATATGTTCAGTTTATTGACGACAACAGCGGAAAGACATTGGCTTCTGCTTCCTCCAAAGTAAAAGACATTGCCGCACAAACCATCAACAAAACCGAAAAGGCACGCCTGGTGGGTAAACTCGCCGCTGAAAAAGCAAAGGCTGCCGGCATCTCAATTGTTAAATTCGACCGTAACGGATACCTCTACCACGGAAGGGTGAAAGCCCTGGCCGAAGGTGCAAGGGAAGGGGGTCTTCAGTTTTAAGCGTTCAGAAAAATATGTCAATGCAAACCAAAAAAGTAAAATCCAGCGAAATTGAGCTCAAAGACAGGCTCGTTGGCGTTCAGCGTGTAACCAAGGTTACCAAAGGCGGACGAACCTTCAGCTTTTCAGCCATTGTGGTTGTGGGCAACGAAAAGGGTGTTGTGGGATACGGACTTGGCAAAGCCAAGGAAGTTACCGATGCCATCTCTAAAGGCATTGAAGATGCCAAGAAAAACCTGATAAAGGTTCCCATTCTCCATGGCACTGTGCCTCATGAGCAATATGGTAAATTCGGAGGCTCGCGTGTTTTTCTTAAGCCTGCAGCACATGGTACCGGTGTAATTGCCGGTGGTGCCATGCGTGCTGTGCTCGAGAGTGTGGGTGTAACAGATGTACTTGCCAAGTCTAAAGGCTCATCTAATCCGCACAATGTGGTTAAAGCCACCATCGATGCTCTGGAACAAATGCGTGACGCTGTGGCTGTAGCCCGTCAACGCGGTGTAACTCTCGATAAAGTATTTAACGGTTAATGTTGAACACCCATGGCAAAAATCAAAATTAAGCAGGTAAAGAGCGGGATTGACAGACCCGAAACCCAAAAGCGCACACTGCGTGCCCTGGGTTTTACTAAACTCAACGAAGTAAGGGAACACGAAGCCACTCCTCAAATCATGGGCATGGTGAAAAAAGTTTCCCATTTAATTCAGGTTATCGAATAAACAAGCCAAATGAACTTAAGCAATCTTAAACCGGCCGAAGGCTCGGTTCGTAACAGAAAAAGAGTAGGACGCGGACAAGGTTCCGGAAGAGGTGGTACATCCACACGCGGACACAAAGGTGCGCAGTCGCGCTCCGGATATTCGGCAAAAGCCGGCTTCGAAGGTGGTCAAATGCCACTCCAGCGCCGTGTGCCTAAATTCGGTTTTAAAAACATCAACCGGGTAGAGTATGTAGGCATCAATCTGGATACCCTGCAAAAGCTGGCCGAAAGCAAGAAACTTAGCGCCATTGATCAGGATATTCTTGTAGCCAACGGACTGGTGTCAAAGCGTGACAAAATCAAGATTCTTGCCCGTGGCGAAATCAAAACCGCCCTCTCTGTGAAGGCACATAAATTTTCTGAAAAAGCCAAATCATCTATTGAATCTGCCGGAGGCTCTGTTGAGTCCCTGTAAAGCAAGCCATGAAGAACTTCATACAGACCATTAAAAACATCTGGAGCATTGAAGACCTGCGCATCAGGATCATCAACACCCTGGGTTTCCTGCTCATCTACAGGTTGGGCTCTTTTGTAACCTTACCGGGCGTTGATTCTGTTACGCTTCAGGCCATCAAGAGCAATACCGACGAGGGACTTGCCGGACTCATCAATATTTTTGCGGGTGGCGCGTTTTCCCGGGCATCCATCTTTGCGCTCGGCATCATGCCCTACATTTCTGCCTCCATCGTGATGCAGTTGTTAAGCATGGCTGTTCCTCACTTTCAGCGTATGCAAAGGGAGGGTGACAGCGGACGGAAGAAAATCAATCAGTACACACGGATGCTCACAGTAGTGGTTACCCTCTTACAAGCCCCCGGATACATTGCCTCTCAGATTCCCAAAGAGGCCATTATGTCGGATGTGACTTTCTTTTGGTTTTCCTCAGTTATTATCCTCACTGCCGGTACCATCTTTATCATGTGGCTGGGTGAAAAAATCACAGACCGAGGCATCGGAAACGGTATTTCACTAATCATCATGATTGGTATCATTGCCAACCTGCCTGTGGCATTCCTTCAGGAGTTTGTGTCTCGCTTTGACAATATGCAAGGCGGAGGAATGGTTGCGCTCGTGGTGGAAATTCTGTTGCTGTTTCTCATTATTGTGGTTTCTATCCTCCTGGTACAAGGCACCCGTAAAATTCCGGTGCAGTTTGCCAAGAAAATTGTCGGCAACAAACAGTATGGTGGCGTGAGGCAATACATTCCTCTTAAAGTGAATGCAGCCGGTGTAATGCCCATCATCTTTGCACAAGCCATAATGTTTATTCCACTTACCATTGCGGGTTTTGCCAATGCAGAGTCGCTGGGATCTTTTGTTGCTACATTCAGCAATCCCAATGGTTTCTGGCACAACTTTGTGTTTGCCCTGCTTATTATTGTTTTTACTTATTTCTACACAGCCATCACCATCAATCCAAACCAGATGGCAGATGACATGAAACGCAATGGCGGATTTATTCCCGGTGTGAAGCCCGGAAAGAAAACAGCCGAGTTCATTGACTCCATTATGAGTCGGATTACATTTCCGGGTTCCCTTTTTCTGGCTTTCGTGGCTATTTTGCCTGCCTTTGCCAGTCTGATGGGAATCAATCAGCAATTTGCACACTTCTATGGAGGAACCTCTTTGTTGATTTTGGTGGGCGTAGTATTAGATACACTGCAGCAAATAGAGAGTCACCTCTTGATGCGTCACTATGACGGACTCATGAAATCGGGTCGCATCAAGGGCAGAAATGTTCCTAATGCAGCGGTAAATTACGCAGGGTAAAGACATTGTTTGGTTTCATGATTCCGATCAAAACCAGGCATGAAATAGCCCTGATCAAAGAAAGTTCTTTACTTGTTGGTAAAACCTTGGC
>JBEICQ010000204.1:0-3087 GCA_040383885.1 Flavobacteriales bacterium
AACCGTATTGACAGCATCCTGGGTAGTCCTGCATATGGGATTTATCATTATACAGGTGGAGCAGGGGGAGTGATAAGAACAAGCAGTGACAGCAATCATGTTAGTCATATCAATGTTTCAGGAACCAATCAGGCTTACGGGATCTATCACTACACAGGTGGCGCCGGCTTTGCATCATTGGCGGGTAAGACAGACCACAATTTGATTCATGAAATACAAGGAATTGGTGGGTCAGAAATTTTTGGTGTGGTACAGGAAGTTAATTGTGCTTCCGGAAATTATAGTTTAAGTGCTTCAGGAAATGAGATCAGAGATGCAGTTAATGCGAATGGAGGAGGCGGTCTAACCGGCATTGCACTCCGTAATTCAATACCTTCTGCTTATGCAGTGGCGAGAATTTCGGACAATGATATAAAAGGGTTAAGTGCCTTTGGTGATACTCTTGTAGGTGTGATGCTCTCTGGATTGGACTCAGCATTGATTGGTTATAATAAGCTAAGTCAATTGCAGGGTGATGGTGCCAGGATTGTTGGCATTGGGATAGATGGTCCCGACAATGGTTGTTTGTTGGTGAATAATCTGATAGGTGACTTTTCTGTTACGAACAACAATGGGGTGCATGCAATTACAGGAATATCTTTGTTTGGACCTTCCGGAGGATTATGCAGTATGTTTTACAACACGGTGGTATTAAACAGCAATCCACAGCCGGTATCATTTGGTAGTGAGATTCTGGAAGTAAGTGCAGGTAATGGCCTTTTGATGAAAAATAACCTGTTGATGAATCTGGCTAACGGCTCACCTTCTCAGGGAACCCGCATCATTTACGGAAGTTCAACGATACCACCTGCGTATTTTTCAGCTTCAGACTTTAATGCTTATTACTTAAACGATACGCTAGGTACTAACAATTATTTTTTCAGTGATGGAACGACCAACATACATGGTTTTGAGGCTTACCGAACATTCTCGTCCGGTGAGTTAAATTCATTTACCGAGAGGACAGTTTTTCTCTCAACAGAAGGTAATAATCCACAGTTTTTAATTCCTGATGCATCTGTTGCTTCACTTATTGAGTCAGGAGGAACGGTTTCTAATCTTGGAACAGGGAAGGATTACAGGGGGCAGTTGAGGTATGGAGCAGCAGGATACGCCGGTACCGGTACTGCTACAGATATTGGTGCGATTGAAGCACAACTGATTCCCGGTATTCACGAGTGGTTAGGGGGGATTTCTACCAATTGGCATGAACCCGGAAACTGGACTGCCGGCGTTTTACCTGATGACGGGATGAATGTAACGATCAGGGGTGGCAGGCCTCATAATCCTGGCATACAGGCATCAAATGTGTTCTGTGGAAACCTTGTTCTGAAAACTGAATCCTCACAGAATCCGGAAATTACGATAGCTTCAAACAGGGTATTTTATGTCAACGGAAATATGCGGGGTCGAGGAAAGATTATTGGAGGCACCTGCCGATTGAGCAAACCGGAGGGCCAGACGGTTGAGGGTGTTATCGAATTCGACAAGCTTGTAGTGATAAACAATCAGACCGGATCAACCAGCCAAATCTTACCCGGCTCAGACATACGCATTAATGACATTCTTACCTTACAGTCCGGCACGCTGCAAACGGGTGATGCGCTAACTTTAAGTTCAACTGCCGAGAAAACAGCTATTATATCAGGGCAAGGGCAAGGTAATATTACAGGTGAAGTAACAGTGGAACGATATATTGGTGGTGTGATGGGTTATCATTATGTAGGCTCTTCTGTTTTACAAGCAAACCAGTCTCAATGGATGGATGATGTGAGCATTTATGGAACGGATGGCTTCTTGTTTGATCCTGAAATCACCAACCAGTTCTCCTCCTTTTGGTCGTACAATGAGACTATACCCTCAACCGACCCACTAATCGGGTGGACAGGTCATGTGAATCCAGATTTTGAACTTACAAACGGAAAGGGTTTTGCAATGATTGCTCCCGGAGGAACTATTCTCAAGACCAAAGGACCCGTGAACCATGGTACAATTAACTCTTCTTTTGGCTTAACCAATACAACCAGTGGACAGCCTTTTTCTGATGGTTTCAACCTTATTGCCAATCCATATCCTTCTCCCATCAGTTGGAATGCATTCAGAGCACTTCCCGGGCAAGTTGATCTTGGAGCATCCTATTTCTCGTGGATTCCAACAGGAATGTATGAAGGAAATTATGGCTATTTCAATGGAGTGGTAGGAACGCTTGGTGTAGGTGACCAGATTGCATCAGGACAAGGTTTTTTTGTAAGTAAGCAAAGTGTAGGTTCCATGCCTTTTGTGGCCAACAATTCCATTAGAACTAACAACATAACGCCTGCATTTTTTGAAGTCCCCGCTTTACAGGGTTTTTTAAAACTGGGATTTGGAGATGAACACACAACAGATGAATGTATCATCTATGAGGATTCAAATGCCTCTGACGATTTTGATCAAGACATTGATGCGTATAAGCAAAAGCAACTCCTGAGTACCTCCCCTCAGATTAGTTCATTGGATGGAAACGGAATGGAATATGCGATTCAGGTGTTGTCCAAAAGCTCAAAAGATAGCAGGGTAATTCCCTTACATGTATTGGCTAATCAAGATGGTGCATTTACCTTTAAAGCCATTGAGTTGTCCGGACTGGACTCACAGGAAGTGTATTTTGAGGATCGCCAACTAAAGACCTTCAGGCCCCTGTCTGCAGGTGATACCTGGTCTGTGCAGTTGCGACAGGGGAAAACAGAGAATCGTTTTTACATTCATTACAGCCCTTTAAACATTCCTCGTGAACAAGAGGCCTCCTCTGAGGCAAATATGTATGCCTCCGGACACGATGTGTTTCTCAATCTCAGCGGGAACCAAAACAATGCAAGGGTGAGAATTTTTAATGTGATTGGGCAATTACAGAAAGAGTTCTCCTTTCAAGGTTCGGCCGGTCTTCATCAGTTTTCGGCTGAAAACTTAAGCGGAGCCTGCATCGTACAGTTTATAAGCGATCAAACGAATGTTTCTTCAACTTTCATCTTTGATTGATGTATTAAACGCCGCCAGGCTGGTGTAGTT
>JBEICQ010000205.1:0-3059 GCA_040383885.1 Flavobacteriales bacterium
AGGTACGCCCCCCTCCCGACATTTTTTCCCTAAGTACCTTGTCTGTTACAAGCCGGGCAAGTTTTGCGGCAAATTCCTCCGCATGATCAGACTTGCAGAGCAAGGCTGTAATTTCTTCCTGAACAACATCTTCAACCCCACCCACCCGGGTCGAAATGATAGGCTTGCCTGCTGCCTGTGCTTCAATCAAACTGACCGGAGTACCCTCGTTGAAAGAGTTTAAACAAACGATATCCAGTCCGGCAAGTGCCACATCCGCCTCTTTTATCCAGCCGGTGAATATGATGTCTGAATTATCAGCGGGCATCCCGGTTTTTTTTATTTTCAATCCCAGAGTCTCAGTGTAAGCTTCCAGTTGCTGCCTCAACTCCCCATCTCCCACGATGACCCCTTTTACATTTTTAAATCCTGCAGCATGAAGGATTTGAATGCCCTTGATGAACATCTTGTGGTTTTTTATGGGTACCAGCCGCCCAATGATTCCTACAGCCAAATGCTCCTCATTCAAGCCAAACTTACTTCTGAATTCCAAACGCTTTGCAGGTAAGTCATCCGAAAATCGTTTTAAATCAAAACCCAGAGGAATCACTGTAAATTTTGAAGAAGGGGCAATTTGATGAATTTCAGAAAGCTCTTTTCTCTGAAGTTCCGAGATAGCAACTATCCTGGTGGTAGATTTAGCAAGATACCTCTCAATGGTTTTATAGAACCAGGTGCTAAATCGTCCAAAATAGGAATGAAAAACATGTCCGTGAAAGGTGTGAATGATCACCGGAACACCACAATGCTTTGCAGCTAAACGACCCAGTGTACCTGCCTTTGATGCATGGGTATGCACGATATCCGGTTTAAACTCCCGAATGATTTTTTTTATTTTCCGGTAAGCCAGATAATCATACCAGGGATGAAGGGAACGCTTCATCTCTGCTATAATGATGGGATTCAGACCAAGACTCTCAGCAATAAAAAGGGAACTGTCTTCAGAATCATCTTTCTCCCCTCCCGCCAGCATGGTCTCATACTCTTCGGGCAAATATTTACTTAGGTAAGCCACATTGTAGGTGGGACCTCCAAGATTAAAGCGATTAATAATTCTTAGTACCCTTGGCATTTTAATTCTTGTTGTGGTCATTGAGCCACCAATGTTGAAAAACTATCATTGCCCATACCCGTGCAGTGCTGTCGCCCGGATTAGAGGAAAAAACCTGCTTTTTGAGTCCACTTACAAAAGCAGGATTGAAGATCCCTTGCTGACGGATATGCATATCATTCAACCAAACTTCATTGATTTGATCCTTTAGTGCATGATTAAACCAGTGATAGAGCGGTATTTCAAATCCTTTTTTTGATCTGTTAAAAACAGATCCGGGGAGCAAATCACCAAAAGCATCTTTTAAAATGATTTTACGACGCGATCTGTCAATCTTAAATCCGGCTGGTAGCATAAATGAATAATCCACCAATCTATAGTCCAAAAAGGGTGTTCGTACTTCCAAACTGTTTGCCATGCTCATCATGTCTACTTTAGGAAGCATATCTCCTTGCAGAACCATTCGAAAATCAGCGCGCAAATAATCGTTGAAGTCTTTGCTTTCATCTAGGTGTTTTAGGTAAAATTTTTTGCCTTTGAGGTATTCATCTTTACCGGTATCATGAAGAAAAAGTTGATCTTTCTCGACTTCATCATAAAATCCTGCCCACAGCCAATATCTGTTGGAATTGCTGAGACTTAATCCATTCGCGTATTTTTCAGCTTTACGCAACAGATTACCAAGTTTTGTATGACGACTACGGGGAGCAAGTCCTAATATCCAGGATCCGGCACGCAATACTTCTTCCTTCCATCCCGCTTGCATGGCAGCAAGCAGAGCCGCATGCTTGTTGTATCCGGCAAACAATTCGTCGGCGCCATCTCCCGATAAACAAACTGTTACCTCCTTTCTGGTAAATCGTGAGAGTAGGTAGACAGCCAATGCTGAAGAATCTGCAAAAGGTTCATCGAGTGAGCTTAAAAAATAAGGGAGTGCATCCAGCATGTCTTTATTACTTACTGAAAACACCTGATGTTTACTTCCAATATGATTAGCTACAAGTTGAGCATATTCGGTTTCGTCAAAAAATGGCTGATCAGAAAAACCGAGTGAGAAAGTATGAATCCCACTTTGCTTTCTTGCGGCGATGGCTGAAACAACAGAGGAGTCTACCCCTCCACTAAGAAAACAACCCAGAGAAACATCTGATATCAATCGTTTTTCTACTGCATCTTCTAAAATTCTTCGAACTTCACTCACCGCCTCCGGGTAAGGAACTGAGTTTTGTTCATTGCCGCGAGGGATGTCATAGTAAGAATTTATTTCAGGGCTTTGACCTTTTCTTACAGTTAAATAAGAACCCGGATAAAGTTTGTGTACATTCTTGTAAATCGTTGATGGCGAGGGAATATAGTTTAGATGAAAGAAAAATCGCATGGAAGACATATCTATTTCTTTCTCCCTGGTATATCTCATCAGAGATCTCAATGAAGAGGAAAAACAAATTGAGCTTTCATCCTGACGATAAAATAAAGGTTTTACACCATATCTGTCACGGGCAATAAGTAGCTCGCCGGAATGAGAATCGTAATAGGCAAATGCAAAAAATCCATTCAACAGTGAAAGTGCCTGACTTTTTTTTTGGATTAAAAGATGAAGTAAGACCTCTGTATCTGAATTTGTCCTTAAAGAAAGTCCCTTCAAATATTTTTCGCGTAACTCCCTGTAATTAAAAATCTCTCCGTTAAATACAAGAACATAGCGTTTGTCATCAGAGATAAATGGTTGGGAGGCCGCATCAGAGATGTCAATGACAGAAAGTCGTCGATGTCCCAATGAAATATTCGAATCGTTGAAAATACCTGCGCCATCGGGCCCTCTCTGGATCAAATCATCAGTGGCTCTCTGGCAGGCATTTGCTGCCTCGGGATGATCACCCCTTATTGAAAAAAATCCGGTAATTCCGCACATGTCATCTCTTGAATATGTAGAAACTTACTGCACTACGCTTGTTAAAATTTCCACTGA
>JBEICQ010000206.1:0-2992 GCA_040383885.1 Flavobacteriales bacterium
CCTTCTTCATAAATCAAAATGGTTTGTGATGCTCGACCACCTCATGATTTTTTCCAGGAATGTAAACGAAAACGGCATGTTTGTGAACATTGCCACTGCCGACGGAAACCTCATCAACCAGAATGGAGAATTTTCAAAGGTCAGGCTTGGACAACGGGGATTCTCTACCTCTGCAAGAATTGGCAGGGTTTTTCCAATAGGCAAAAAAAACAGCAGATCAGGGCTCTTCCTGAGTGCAGGTGGCGGATATTTTGAACACCGCATTTTCATCGATGATGTGGGCAACCTGACCCCTTCCCTGAGGGGATCCTACAAAAAAGGATATGACCGACTCTCGGGCGGACCTGCCTTTTGCGCCGGTGCCGGATTTTTGCTTGTCTCAAAAAACAGGTTGATCAATGGCTTCCTCGCCTTCGATATGATCTATGGATTCACCCGCAGTATGCGTTCATGGAATTTTGATACCATGAGCAGAGATACCCGCATGAGAGAAGATATCTTAACAGGTTTCAGACTTGGATTTCTGATTCGCATCCACAGAAGAAGTACCGATCAATTTTATATGTATTGATGCTGTTCCGTCTCACTTATTCACTCATTACCCGGCTGTACGGACTTTCCGCACTGGTATTTTCTCTTTTCAGTAAAAAAGCCCGGAAATTTGTACAAGGCAGAAAAAACTGGAAAACTACCGCTGCGGAAATCAGAAAACAGGCCGGAACAAAAAAATTACTCTGGTTTCATTGCGCCTCTCTGGGAGAATACGAGCAGGCAAAACCTGTTATCAGCGGACTGATGACATTACATCCCGATGTGTTTTTCCTTCTTACATTCTATTCTCCCTCCGGCTATGTGCAAGGAGCTAAAAATCCACTCTGTCATGCGCAGATGTACCTGCCGGCCGATACGCACTACAACGCAAAATACTTTGTAGAAACGCTCAATCCCTACATGGCCGTTTTTGTGAAATACGACTTCTGGTATAACTACCTGAGGGTGCTGCACGAGCAAAACATCGCTGTCATCTTTTTCTCGGTCATCTTCCGGGCAGACCATTTTCTGATGAAACCTGCAGCGGGCCCTATCAGAGAGCAAGTTTGGAATTCGCGCAAAATATTTGTGCAAAACAAAGCTTCCCTGGAGCAGCTGAGTGAACATGGCTATCCACTTGGAGAGATTGCAGGCGATACGCGTTTCGACCGTGTACTTGCCATTGCCCGTCATCCTGAACTTCCGGAAACGGTTATACAATGGGCCCAAGGAAAAAACATCCTCGTCTGCGGGAGCATCTGGCAAAACGATACAAAAAAAATACAGCATGACCTTTGTCGCATACTCGAAGAAGATGCACATGCAGCAATCATCATCACTCCTCATGAGCCTTCTGTAAAATGGCATGAAGAGGTAAAAAAAATGTTCCCTGCGCAAGAGCTTTGTGCATTTACGCAGCCTGATAAATCCTCCCGCATCATGTGTGTAGATACGGTTGGGTATCTCTCCTCACTTTATTCGCTCGCACAATGCGCCTATGTTGGCGGAGGATTCGGAAAGGGAATTCACAACCTCCTGGAAGCTGTGGTGTATGGCATTCCCGTAATGTTTGGTCCGAAGCATAACAAATTTGCTGAAGCAGAATTGCTTATTCAACTTGAAGCAGGCTTTGTTTTCGTAAATGAGGGTGATTTGGCCTCCTTGTACAGCAGATTCAAACATTCGGGAGAAAAAGAGAAAGAACTAAAAATCAAACTCCGGCAATTTTTTGAAGAACATGCCGGAGGCAGCGAAAAAGTTGTCAAATTTATATCGAAGAATTTCCAACTCCCATGAGCATCAATAAACACATCCCCAACCTGATCACACTGGGAAACTTATCCCTGGGCTTTGCAGCCATTGCCCAAAGTTTTTCCGGCACTTTTGATTCCCTTTGTGCTGCATCCTACTTTATTTTCATCGCTGCCTTTTTGGATTTAATGGACGGCTTTGTGGCGCGTATGCTCAATGTAACCTCTGCCATTGGTAAACAATTGGATTCCCTCGCAGATGTGGTTAGTTTTGGTGTGGCACCCGGCTTTATTCTGTTTCAAATTTTAAATCACAACCTCACCAGGGCTACTCACTTTGATGAACCCATCAGGTATTGGGTATATCTCTCGGTGTTGATTCCTGTTGCGTCTGCCTACAGACTGGCAAAGTTTAACACGGATGCTACCCAATCGAACCACTTCAAAGGAATGCCAACGCCTGCCATGGCAATTGTTGTTGCATGTATTCCACTTCAACTAATGCAAAACATCCATTCCCCTTTCAGTCAACTGCTGCTCTCCTCAAGATTTGTTACCGCCCTGATTGTCATGCTTGCCCTGCTCATGGTTTCCAACATTCCCATGTTTTCTTTTAAGCCCCAGAAAGGCGGCTTGGCGGGCAACTGGCATATCCTTTTCCTGCTGGCCTCTTTGGTAATCCTTTTTGTATTCATGGGATTTGCTGCGGGTATACTTACCGTGCTTTTTTATCCCCTACTCTCGCTTCTTTACTTCAGGTTGCAGCAGTCTGATCCGAAGCCCACAAAATAATTTCCCGGTCATCTCCTCCCGAAATAAAAGAATGTCCGGGTTCTATCCAGGCCAGTGTATTTACAGAACGCTTGTGACCACCTGTACCCTCATCAAGTTTCATCAGAAAAGAGAGTTCTTTCAGGTTCCATACTTTAATTGACTTGTCCCGGCTCGCAGTAAGCAGGATGTTTGCATCAGGCGCAGAGAGCATGTCGTACAAGGCAAAGTAATGCGCGGGTATTTTCCTTAGTGGCTTTTCCTTCTGCCATGCATGCAGCATCAGGTGAGCATCTCTTCCTCCGCTCAAAAAGGTATTGTGATCTGCCTCATGAAACAGGACCGTATTACAGGAAAGTTCGTTTGCATATTTTTGCTGCACGAGTTCACAATCAGGCAATGTGTAAAGCAAAGCACGGCCATCTCCACAGGCTACAAGC
>JBEICQ010000207.1:0-2972 GCA_040383885.1 Flavobacteriales bacterium
CCGTGGCTCAGGCTTACCTGAGATGCACCGCTGTTCAGGTTAAAGTTCATGGTGAGTGAACCTGTATTCTGGAGGCGTGCTGATTTAGTCCCCACCTTACGGTCGGTACTCAGTGTGCCAATCAGTGCATCATTAAAACTCCATGAACCTGTGCCAAGGGAAACATTGCCAAGGGTGTAGGAGGTTTTGGTGCCTGCCTCCATGGTTTCCGGAAAGCCCGTATATACAGCCTTGTTTTCCTGTGTGGCTGTTTGAACAGGGGAAGGAACATCCTTGCGGCATCCTTGAAAGATGAGTAGCGCTGCAAACAAGGCAGTACTCACCATACGGTAAACTTTTTTCATTTTGGTGTGTGTGCCGTAAAGAAAAATAAAATAAGAACTATTAAGAAATCAATTCGACAAAAAACACCTGCAATTTTTTATACTTTCCTGAAGGGTAATGAACGATCTTGTTCTGGGTGGTTTAGAAAAATAGAAAAACTCACTGACGCGATGCGGTAGCCGAGCAACTTTCGGCAAGACCTGCTGCATCCACGGCCCGGTAATTCAGAGACATTCCGGTGGTGGTTACCGTGCCGCTGCCGGAGAGGGTAAATCCGGCTACTTTCTGGGTGGGAATATCAATAGAGGAACCTGAGCGTGTAAGATTGATGCTGTATGAAAAACCCAGGTTGTAGAAATTTTCTACCCTGTATGATTCGCCCGCATTGCCGGTTTTAAACACATTGATGTTGTACACGGAGTTTTGCGGTGTGCTGCTGTTCTGGGGAGTGGCTTTTTCGCTGCAGGAATAGGTTCCTTCCAAAGAGGACTCTGATACAATCCCATCGGGTTGACAGGAGCTGAGTGAAACCATCAGGAAGGACACAAAAAAAAGGGTACAAAAGGACTTAACTGTTTTCATAAGAAGTGCGTGTACGGAAATTCACAAGATACAAACCACCAAATACCAGGCCAAGAGAGACCCATTGAATCCATTCCCAGCGATCGGCTCCCATTGCAATGGCAAACAAAGAGGCGAGTACCGGCTGAAGATAAATATATACGGTTACGAGGGTGGGAGAGAGGAGGCCAAGAGCATGGTTGTTTAAAAAATAGGCGATATAGGTGGTTCCTATTACCACATACAAAACGGCCCATATAACATCTGTTGGCATCTTTATCCAATCAATCTGCATGACTTCTCCAAAACCAAAGGGAAACACGGCAATTGTACCATAAAAAAACACCCATTGCATCACCGTAGCTGTGGCATATTTTTTTATCATGGGTTTTACAAGAATCAGATAAATTCCCCATGCCGCTGCATTTAAAAAGATGAGGGCATCACCTGCCGCAGAAGCGGATGAAAAAGGAAGGATGCTGAAGCCTCTCGTCAGCAGAAACAATGCACCTATCATCCCAAGAGCCATGCCAAGCAGCATATGGGTCTTTATTTTTTCAGTACCATTTAAAAAAGAGATACCGGCCACTACCAGAGGAGAGCAGAGCATCATGATGGCCGCATTGATGGGGCCTGTAATGGAAAGTCCTTTAAAAAATAGCAATTGATTAAAGGCAACTCCAAAGCAGGCACACACAGCAAGCCTGAGATGGTCGGCAAGCGTAATTTTATTTTTATCTGTAAGCAAACCTGTGAAAAAAAACAGCAGGGCTGCGCCCACTACCCGAAGCAAAATAAATCCCGAAGAACCTATATATCCGTTCATGGGAATGCGCGCAATGGTGTAATTGGCACCGTAAATGATGTTGGCAAGCAGGAGAGAAATATGGGCACCTGCCCGGGGAGATAGAGCCATTGATGTTGCAAAGGTAAACAAGATAGGAAAGTCTCCGCCTGCGCAAACGCCGGGAGAATACCATGCATACCCGGGTGGTTGAATTGGCCTTGTTTCATTCTCTGCCGGAAGCCCAATTCGCTCAATAAATCTTACCTTTACCGTCATGCTCCTTCGATTCACCTTATACATAATCCTTGGTGCTTTGCTCTCTGCAAATGCTAAAACCGTTTTTTTAAACAATGCTTCCTCTCTCAGAGATGAAAAGCATTTCTCCAAACTATCATCCGCTTATGATGCATGTAATGCAGGCGATACCATCAGTGTAGAAGGCACTTCCTCTAACGATGCACCCATGCCATATACCACCGCTGATGATTTGTTTGTGATCAACAAAAAAATCCATCTCGTAGGTCCGGGTATTTCTGCCAAGGCCAAAATAGCCCTGTTTGCTTCCATCTATCTTGGAACAGGTGCAGATCATACGCTGATAGAGGGATGTGAAGTAGAGAAGATTGCCTTTATGGTGAGTCAGCACATCAGCGGACTTACCCTTCGTTCCTGTGTTTTGGGAAGCATGGATTTTGCTGACATCAGCAATGCCAAAATGAGCAATCTTCTGGTGTTTAATTGCGTGATCACAGGGAGCATTGATTTTGCCGGTAAAGGCGCTCAGTTGATAGATGGAATTTTTAAAAACAACCTGGTTCTTCGGGGTGGATTTAAAAACAATGGTGAGGGTTCGAAACAATTGTTTTTCCTGAATAATACTTTTGTTGGGGGAGAATCTTTTTCAGATATACACAATGTGCTTTGTGCAAACAATCTCTTTTTACATGCCAAAGTAGAGGGTTGCAGCAATGCTACATTCAACAACAATCTACTGACCAATTGCGGGAAAGCAGTGTTTCCTTATGGAAACAATTCCGGGCAAAGCAACAGGCAGGTAGAAAATCCCGGTTTTGCAAGTCTGCCGGATGCAAAAATAAGTCTTGCCGAGGCGCTTGTTTTTCCCTGGAAAATAAAGATGGGAAGCGAGGCAGCGGGGGGCGCGCCCGCTGGGGGGGATATGGGCCTGAGGGGGCGGCCTTGTGCTGCCTCCAATATTGATGAGGACAAACCATCAGCTCCTGCAGATACGCCCAGAAAGATGAAGAGCTTTGACAAATAGAGCCATACTGGCCTTTGCATC
>JBEICQ010000208.1:0-2885 GCA_040383885.1 Flavobacteriales bacterium
TTCAACTCCTTTATTTTCTTTTTAATCTCAGAGCAGGACTTCCTCAAACTATCTGCCTCTTTGTCTTTATTGCCTTTGAGTGAATTTTCAAGTTTAGCGATCGTTTCTTCTGCATCTGCCAATCTATCCATTGCTGCAGTCAAAAGATCTACTTGATTCTGCAGACGCTCTGATAATTTCTTTTTGGATTCATATATGTCCGGATAGAAAGGAATCCGCGGATCGGCTTTCACAGTCAACTGAACAGAATCTGCCACTTTTCCCTGTTTGACTATCACTTTGTAATTACCGGGTGCTACAGGATATCCTCCCCCCAGTTCCGGTACACCGGGTTCAGATTTAGGCCTGCCTGGTTGACGACTTCCTTTTGTATCGAAATTCCAGAAATAACGATTAAGGCCTTCATCGGCATTGTACTGAATAGAACGTAAGCGTTCATTGTTACTATTATAAACCTCTATAAGAACCGTATCTCCCTGTTTCATCTCTTCTGTTTGCTGAAACATAAATGAAATCATAGCTCCTCTCTTTCTGTTCTGCCCTTCATACAAACCCCAGGTACTCCATTCATATCCGGTAGCCGTACGGTATTCTGCCTGATATGAAACAGGAGGCTCAAACAAGCTTATGGATTTTGATGAAACCGTTCCTCCTGCTTTTGCAATAGCACGAAGTGGGCGAATATCATCCATCACCCAAAGTGCACGGCCAAAAGTGGCAATAACAAGGTCCGCTTCCCTTTCCTGAATAGCCATATCATAAGTGGAAACAGAAGGAAATCCATTGGTAAATTGTTCAAACTTTTTACCATTGTCATAACTGATCCACAGACCATGTTCTGTGCCTACAAAAATGAGGTTGGGTTCTACCGGATCCTGTATCATACATAAGGCATAACCTCGTATGTATTTTTTTTCCAGCATATTTTCCCATGTCTTTCCGAAATCTTTTGTCCGGAAAATGGTGATGGCAAAATCTCCCCTGCGATAATCGTTGCTGACTACAAATGCTTCTCCTTCATTGTATCTGCTTGCATGTACCTGTGTGATCCATGCACCCAAATTCATTCCTTTTATTTTGCCTCTGAAATTCGTCCAGCTCTTGCCTCCATCGCGGGTAAGTTGCACATTGCCATCATCTGTTCCCACCCAAATCACATTGCGGTTTAAAGATGATGGCGCAATAGCCAAAATCGTATTGTGATTTTCAGCGCCGGTAATGTCTAATGTAAGTCCACCTGTTTCATCAGGCTGCTGTGCCGGGTTGTTAGTTGTGAGATCCGGCGAAATGATTTCCCATGTTGTGCCTTTGTCTTTGCTCTTATGTACAAACTGACTTCCGTAATAAATAGTCTTTGGATCGAATGGATCCTGTGCGATGCCACTGTTCCAGTTAAATCTCAGTTTTGTTTTTTCATCAGGAGCAGGCGGACGTATAAACTCCTGCTGGCCTGTAGTGATATGATATCTTCCTAAATATCCACCCTGACTCATTGCATAGACCCAGCTACTGTTTTCAGGATCAGGCAACACATCAAATCCATCTCCGCCCCATAAATTATCCCAATAATAATTTCGAATACCTCCATCTACCCAATCATAAGCAGGGCCTCTCCAACTTCCATTGTCCTGCATACCACCCATGACGTGATAAGGCAGTTCATTGTCAACATGTACATGATAGAATTGGCCAAAAGGCAATTGCTCATCAAACCGCCAAGTTTTACCACGATCGCGGCTAATACCAATTCCTCCGTCATTGCCTTCTATAATCAATTGCTCATCTGTTGGATGTATCCACCAGGCATGGTGATCGGGATGAATACCACTGTATGGAATTAGTGTGTTGAAAGATTTTCCACCATCTTCACTCAGCGACACTGTTGAATGAATATCGTAGATTCTGTTTTCATTCTTCGGGTCAACATAAATTTCATTGTAATAAAAAGGACGATCCGTTACTTCGGAAGGATTGCTGTTTACCAACTCCCAGTTAAATCCCCCATCATCACTTTTATAAAATCCATTTTTCGTTGCTTCCACTTTTGCATACACACGTGAAGGTTGAGAAGGCGCGAAAGCAAGACCGCAACGGCCTAACTCACCCGAAGGTAAGCCCTTGCCGCTATCAAGCTTTTCCCAATTTTTACCTCCATCAATTGTTATATAAATACCGCTGCCCCATCCACCGCTGGTAAAACGCCAGGGTTCACGGCGATGCTGCCACATATTTGCTATCAGTTTGTTGGGATTGGAAGGATCCATCACCAGTTCAGCACATCCGCTGGTATCGTTTGTATAAAGAATTTTTTCCCAGCTTTCTCCGCCATCCGCGGTTTTGTAAACACCTCTCTCTTCATGTACACCGTAGGGGTTGCCGATCGCTGCAACATACACAACATCAGGATTTGTAGGATCAATGAGAATCCTATGAATATTACGCGTTGCTTCAAGCCCCATGCGTTTCCATGTAACGCCGCCGTCAAGCGACTTAAATATACCATCCCCGAGGTTGAGCGAATTTCTAGGATTGCCTTCTCCGGTACCGACCCAGATAACTGAAGGGTTTGATTGCTGAATTTTCAGTGCTCCTATATTCAGCAATGGTTGATCATCAAAAAGAGGTTTCCAGGTAGCGCCACCATTATCGGTTTTCCAGATACCGGCACTTGCACCGCCAACATAAATAATATCAGGATTTGAATAGAGGGCATCAATTGCCGTGACTCTTCCGCTCATGCCTGCCGGGCCAATGTTACGCGGTTTTAAGTTTTTCAATTGATCATGAACGTTCTGGGCTTTTGCTGAGCAGAAAAGGAGTGTCAGGAAAAGAATAGCAAATTGACGCATGGAAAATGAATTAAGGAATGAAATTCCCAATTAAAA
>JBEICQ010000209.1:0-2839 GCA_040383885.1 Flavobacteriales bacterium
AGTGCGCGCTTTAACCTGTTCTTCGAGCATCCTGTTCTGGCTGCTTCTGAGGGCATTAATTTCGTTTGCTTTTTCGAGTGCACTATCTCTAAAGGATTTAAACTTGTCTATTACCGCAAAGGTGAGCAGAATCACTTCCAGGGCAGAACCCCATTGCAAACTATAGTCTGTAAAAGCATTGCTCGGAACAATGCCGAAGTTGCGGAATACAAAAATAAAAACCACTACAATCAGCGAAGAAAAAGCCAGTAAATAGAACCTTGCCGGCTTGTAGTTTTTGCGGAGAATCATCCATGCAACCGGAAAGATTACGATATTGAGCAGCAGGGTCAACCCATTTACAAAGAGCACGGAAGCCCGGTAAAAGAACTGGCCCGGAAGAAGCGCAACAAGGGCATTGATTGTCAGCAGAATTGCACAAATGATAAAAAAACGATGTGCCCGCGGCAGATAGGTTTTTACCTGCAGAAAGCGGGTGGTAAAGTTGGCCATGAAAAGCACCGCAAGTGAGGCAAAAAATGGCAGAGAACGGTTATGCCACCAGGGTTGCTCCGGCCAGAACCATTGAAAGGAATACCCGCTGAGCCCAAGTTGCAAAAAGAGAAAAGCAAACAAATAAAGCAGGTAGTAAATGTTGTCATAATCCCTTACCACAGCAATGATGAAGAGGTTTAGCAGAACAACAAAAATCAGCAGACCCAGGTAGCTGCCACTGATAAACTGATCTGTGTTATCTGATTGTAAAATCTGCTCTTTTGTGCCAAAAACGAATGGCACATAAAACTGGTCACCGTGATTGTCTATTCGTATAAGATACTCACAGCTCTTACCCGGCGGCTTTTCCAGTGAAACAATCATCCTGTGATGCCTGCTTTTTCGGTGAGAAAAAGGCAGCATGTCGCCTGTTTCATCTCTCAGGCTAAACTCCTTTTCACCCTGTATCCTGCTAAACAATAAAATGTTGTCCAGATTGGGGTTTTTAAACATCAATTGCCTCTCATCCTGTCTGTCTGTAGCCTCTGTTTGAATGAAAAGCCAGATGGCACCATCAAAAAATCCAAGACTTGGCACTTCCCGCTTGAGTTGGACAAATGTCGTTTCTGATAATTTGTCAGGACTGAATTTCCGGTCTTTATCCACATACAGACTTATTTGCAAAGCAGATGCCGTCGTATTTTTAAACGATAAAGAATCAGCCGCTAAGTTTAAAGACAGACAGGCAAATACAAAGGAAAAAAATACCCGAAAGTAAAAGATGCGCTGGCTTATGCTTGTTGTTTCTTCCATTCACCGATTAATATCAATACCGATATTATCAGCAGGAAATATCCGAAATATTTTTTTAGGTAAACCGCATTTACGCGGTTATTCAGCCAAACACCGATGAAACTACCCGTTAAAACCAGTCCGGAAAAAAGCAGTACGAACATTTGTGCTTTTGGCAAGGGCTGAAAGGCCATCGCCACTGTACAATTGATGCTGATGATAAGTAGCGAGCTTCCCATCGCTTTTTTCAATGGCAGATTGCCTGCAATTACAAGAGCCGGAACGATGATAAATCCTGCTCCCGCGCCAACCATACCTGTGATGAAGCCGGTGAGTAAACCGGCAGCATAAAACCTCAAACGCAGGAAGGCATCATCCGTCTTTAGAGAATCTTTCGCTGCCAGCATACTGAGCGCAGATGCCATCACCAAAACAGCAAAAAAGTACATAAGCAAGCTGTCTTTGCTGATTCCCAAAATCTGCTGCGGAATGGCCGGGAAAAGGTATTTTCTGGTAAGGCTTACACCCAGGAGAGAAGGAAGTGTAAATTGCCATACAGCCGTGAAGTCAAAATTCCCTTTGATGGATTGCTGGATGGCTCCTGATGCGGCGGCAATACCCACCACAACAAGGGAAACAGATACGGCCTCCTGAGGAGCATAATGACCAAAGTAAACCAGCACAGGAAGCGTTAGAATGCTTCCACCGCTGCCCATGAATCCCAGCACCATGCCAATGACAACGGCCAGGAAATAAATCATCATGCAGGAGTATACAGGGGGGTAAGATTTTTTAGCATCACCTCACAAAGTTCTTCTGTTCCAAAAGCGGGTTTCCATCCCCAGTGGTCGCGGGCTACGCTGTCGTCAATACTTCCCGGCCAGCTGTCGGCAATGGCCTGGCGGTAATCAGGTGCATAATCAATGGAGAAAGAGGGTACACTTTTTTTGATGATGCCTGCAAGCTGCTCGGGTGTAAAACTCATTCCTGCCAAATTATAACTGCTACGAATTTTTACTTTGTCTGAATCGCTGTACATCAGTTCAATCGTGGCCCTGATGGCATCATCCATGTACATCATCGGAAGCATGGTTTGGCTGCTCAAAAAACTGGTGTACTTTCCATTCTTAAGCGCTTCATGAAAGATATGCACCGCGTAATCCGTGGTACCTCCACCGGGTGCAGTTTTCCAGCCAATTAGCCCGGGATAACGAAGGGAGCGAACATCCACATGATATTTATTGTGATAGTATTCACACCATCTTTCGCCGGATAGCTTTGAGATACCATATACGGTATTGGGTTCCATTACCGTAAACTGTGGGGTATTTTCTCGGGGCGTGGTGGGTCCAAAAACGGCAATGGAACTTGGCCAGTAAACTTTCTTGATATACCCCTCTCTGGCAAGATCCAGCACATGAAACAATCCGTTCATGTTGAGGTCCCATGCAAACATGGGACTTTTTTCTGCTGTGGCGCTAAGCAGGGCTGCAAGCAGGTAAACTTCCTTTACATCGTATTTTCTGATGACTTCAAAAAGTCTTTTTGCATTGAGCACATTCAGGGTTTCATA
>JBEICQ010000210.1:0-2838 GCA_040383885.1 Flavobacteriales bacterium
GGGGTCTACTTTGAAATTACATGGGGGTCTACTTTGAAATTACATGGGGGTCTACTTTGAAATTACATAGGGGGACTTTGAGAACAAAAAAGAGTGGTGATTTCATGAAAGTTCAGTTAAAGAAACCATTGTTTCTCCGGTACAGTGCCCTCCCCCCAAGCGAGCGTTTATTTGAAAAACCACTTGTTTGGATTGGGTTTGATTCTATCCCTGTAAACTTAGTAATCATTACTTAGTAAGTGCTTCCATAGGGTTTTGAATGATTGATTAGTAAGTACCTTATACCATGCATGGTCATGATCCTCATACATTCGAAATTTTAGTCCGGAGCAAGTGCCGGGAGTTTACCTCTAATCTTCGCACAGGTCATCAGGGGGCAGGACAAAAGGAGCAACCAACACATAAGTTCACCAAGCAAATCATCATCAGGTTTGCAGGCGTTTGGCCATGTTCTGTGCAGCTACGAATCCTGTGCTCCAGGCGGCCTGAAAATTAAAGCCTCCCGTGATGCCGTCAATATCCATCACTTCGCCGGCAAAGAATAGTCCGGCAATTACTTTACTTTCCATGGTTGCAGGATGAACACCTGTGAGATCAACGCCGCCGGCAGTTACAAACTCTTCCTTGTAGGTTGTTTTTCCTGAAATGGCATAGCTGCTTTTTTGCAATTGTGCAGCAAAAGCCATCAGATTTTTATTGTTAATCTCCGCCACTTTTCGGTCAATCGGAATGCCTGATTGCTCAGCCAGTGTTAGCCAAAGTCGCTCAGGCAATAAAGGACTCAGGTTGCGAAAAAGTTTACCTCTGCTCTTGTCTTTTTCTTGCAGCAGATAGATCCTCAACTGATTTTCGTCCCATGCAGGCAACCAGTTTACTTGCAGGGTGGCATGGTATCCTGCATGGTGTAAGTACCGAGCTGCAAAAGCGCTGAGACGAAGTACTGCCGGTCCGCTCAATCCCCAATGCGTAATAAGCACAGGCCCGGTGGCAGAGAAAGTACCTCCTTCCAGACTTACGCAGGCTTCGCTAACCGAACATCCCATGAGGGCAGCGAGCGGATGAGGTTTCAGTTGTAAGGTGAAGATGGATGGTACCGGCGGCACCAGGTCTTGTCCCAGGTTCTTTAGCCAATCGAGCATAGCGGCTTTGGGCGCTCCACCGGTGGCTACCAGCAGGGTAGGGGCTTCAAAGCGCAGCGCACGGTTTTCTGCCAATACCTCAAAGCCTTCCTTGATTTTATTTACCTGCGCATTGCAGCCGGTATATACACTTACACCTTGTTGTTTCATGGCTTGCTCAAGAGCAAGCGCCACTGTTTTGGATCGGTTGCTGGTTGGAAACATCCGTCCATCGGGTTCTGCATGCGTACTTACACCCAAACGCCGAAACCAGGCAAGGGTTTCGGTTTGGCCAAACTGAGCAAAAGCCTTGTTCAGAAAAGGGTTTCCGCGGGGATAGGCTTTCAGCAGCAAGTTGGGGTCAGGACAGTTGTGTGTGAGGTTGCACCTGCCTCCGCCGGAGATGAGGAGCTTCGCCAGGAGGCGGTCCGATTTTTCGATAAGTACCACGCGACCCGGGCCCAGCAGTGCACCCAGTTCGGCAGCGGCCATACAACCTGCCGCACCACCCCCCAGTACAATAGCGCTTGCTTTTATAGTTCCCGGCATGGCTGCAAGTTAGGATATAAAACTTCCCGAAATCAAGTTCCTTCCACACAAAAAAAGAGTCTCATATCAACAAATACAAGTTGGGAAAAATGCCACAAGATTTATTTCATTTGAGTTCAAGGTTCCTGCCTTTTGCTTTTAACAAGCAGGTATGCTTATTTACCGGCCGACATTTTTTTAAACATGTTGTTGCCTATTTTCATCATGGTATTGGGTAAGAGGGCATTCATGGTCAATAGCAGGCGGGCCATCAAGGGCTTGATTTCAGGAGTATCAGCCAACATGCCTTTGATGATGGTAGCTGCCATCTTTTCTACAGGCATGTCCATACTTGTATCCATTTGTATGCCCCAGTTCTTTTGGATGTTTGTGCCTACCGAGGGAGGAATTACTTCGAAAACTTTTATAGAACTGCCCTCAAGCTGCATACGCAGGCTTCTTGTATATGCATGAACACCTGCTTTAGCCGCGCTGTAAATGGGTGCTGCCGGCAAAGGCATCGCTGCAATTACAGACGATACATTCACAATGGCAGCAGCTTGTTGTTTTATTAAATGGGGCAAAAAACACTGCACCATTTGGATGGTGCCCGTCAGGTTGGTAGCAATTTCCCTGTTGATGTCTTCGAGGTCGGCCCCTGCTTTTTGAAGATCAATCAGTCGCATAATTCCCGCATTATTAATAAGGATATTTAGCTGCGGAAAATCGCGTGTTGTATCTAAAAAAAGTTTTTGAATATCAGATGCCTTGCTCACATCACTGATATAAGTATGCACTGCCGGAATTTGCTTTTTTGTTTCATGCAGGGCATCGGCGTTTCTACCGGTAATAAGAACGGTTGCGCCTGCTTCTATCAATTGTTTGGCCAGTTCCTGCCCGATTCCGCTGGTGCCTCCTGTTACAAGGATAGTGCTGTTTTTTAGTTCCATGTTTTTTGGTTTGGGTTGTTTTTTGATGGTGTAAATCAGAAGTAAAAGCCCGGCATCTTCTGCCGGGCATTCATAATCCTTACAAGTTCTGACGATTAAAGGAGATTTATGTTTTAGTACAATCGTTTTTTATTCTTGTAACCGCATGGTGACGATTGCATCACCCTTCTCTCGTCCTCGTTTGTAAAGTGGATGCATTAGATGAACCTTCTCTCGTCCTCGTTTGCAAAGTGGATGCATTA
>JBEICQ010000211.1:0-2831 GCA_040383885.1 Flavobacteriales bacterium
CGAGGGGCAGATGTTGTCTGGCACTTTTATTCATCCATCCCAAATCACGCCTACTGTAAACTTCTGGATCCAGCTTCCACCTGATGAGACTATCTAATCTTTCTGCACCCGGGTTCATTACCATGATGGGTAAGTGAATTCCCCTGCGTCTCAATTCAACTCCCTCATCTGCATAGGCAACTGCAAGATATTCCATCCTGTTGAACTGCAATGCGGAGGCAATTTCATAGCTTCCTGTGCCGTATGAAAATGCTTTTACCATGCCCATCATTCGGGTTCCTTTAGGCAATAGCGACCTGAAATAATTTACATTATGGATGATGGCAGGGATTGAAATTTCAAGAACCGTTTCATGCGACTTTTTTTGAAGCAACAAGGCAATTTTCTCGAAGGTAAATGGCCTTGCACCTTTGATGAGGATGACCTCTTCCCAAAATTGTTCGGGCTTAAAAGCGTCTAAGAATTCCTGGGTCTCCCTATAAAAGAATTTTTCTTTTTGTTGAAATACATCCTGATGCGCACAAATATCTGTTCCGATGGCTATCAGTTTTTCAATTCCGGCCTCTTCCAGTTGCCTGGCTATTTCTGCATATAGAATTTCACCTTGTAAACCACTCTGCAATACATCTGAAAGGATAAGGGTACGCTTTCGGTGACTTTTTTGCTGCGACATAAATTGAAGTGCCAGGTGCAAGGCATGAGGATCAGAATTGTAATAATCCTGTATCAGCAGGCACCCGTTAAGACCTTCTTTCATCTGCATGCGCATGGCCACCGGCTGCAAGTCCTTCATGCCCGCAGCAACCGATTCTTGCTCCACGCCGAGGAGCAAAGTGATACACCAGCAATGAATGGCATTTTCAACAGATGCTTCATCACCAAATGGAATACTGATTTCGGTAAATTGATTTTTATAGATGCCCTGTATCTGTGTACTGTTTTCTTGTCTGTTTACTTTGCTGATGATCAGATCCGCATTTCCTTTTTTGGACCAGGTAAATGTTTTTTCTCTCCGGGAAAATAAATGGTGCAATTCGGGATAGTCCCGGCAGTAGACCAGCGTGCTGTCCTCTCCGGCAAGCTTGGCCTTTTCTGAAGCGAGCATGGTTGCATTACTGAAATTTTCAAGATGCGCCTTGCCGATGTTGCTGATTAATGTAATATCCGGTCTAATGACTTTTGCCAGTTTTTCCATCTCCGACACCTTTGAGATGCCTGCTTCGAAAATTCCCAGCGTGTGTCCTTCTCTCATTTGCCATACAGACAGTGGAACACCTACCTGCGAGTTGTAGCTCCCGGGACTTCTCACGATATTGAAATGATTGCCGAGCAACTGCGCCAGCCATTCCTTGATGATTGTTTTTCCATTGCTTCCTGTGATTCCTATAACAGGAAAATGAAATTGATTGCGATGCCAGGCGCAGAGAGACTGCAAAGATTCGCTGCTGTTTTTTACAAGTATAAAATTGGCATCAGGATATTGATCTCTCTCCGGCAATTCCTCCACCACAAAATTTCTAAGCCCTTTTTCATAAAGCTCAGGAATAAAATGATGACCGTTGTTTCGCTGACTCACAATGCAGAAGAAAAGGGTTTCTGAGGGTGTTCTTACTTGCCTGCTGTCTGTGAGAAGAAATCCCGGCTCCATCCATGGATTTGTGATCAGGCTTCCGGGAAGCCCGATTACCTCGTTTATGGTGTGAATGGCATGCATGAATCTGTCTGCAAATATCTGCATTCGCACACACACAAGTACAAAAAAATATCAGTACATTTGAATATTCATTGCAAATCTTATGTCCACTCTTTCAAAAGGCATTTCCCTCGAGGAATTAAAAGAAGCCGGTAAAAATGATTTTCTTCCCATCAATGGCACCGATTATGTTGAATTTTATGTAGGCAATGCCAAACAGGCTGCGTATTTTTATCAGACCGCTTTTGGATTTGAAATACTTGCTTACGCAGGACTTGAAACCGGAGTGAAAGACCGGGCATCCTATGTGTTACAGCAAGGCAAAGTACGCTTTGTACTCACCACCTCTTTTGATCCCGAATCTGCCATATCCAGGCATGTGAAAGAGCATGGCGACGGCGTAAAAGTGCTCGCACTTTGGGTTGATGATGCTGCCTATTCCCTGGAAGCAACAACCTCGAGAGGCGCCGTAGAAGCCATTCCTCTGCAATCTCACAAGGACGAGTTTGGAGAAGTAAAAACAGCTTCTATCTGTACATACGGAGACACCATTCATACCTTCGTTGAACGAAAAAATTACCGGGGTGTTTTTCTTCCCGGTTACCGTGCAGTCAGTAAATCCTATAAAACAACATCGATCGGATTGCTGCATATTGACCATTGTGTGGGGAATGTTGGTCTCGGAGAGATGAACAAATGGGTTTCCTTCTATGAAGATGTAATTGGCTTCCGCCTGCTGCTTACTTTTGACGACAAGGATATCTCAACAGAGTACAGCGCCCTGATGAGTAAAGTTGTGAGCAATGGAAACGGATACATCAAATTCCCAATCAATGAACCTGCAGAGGGCAAAAAGAAATCTCAGATTGAGGAATTTCTCGAGTTTTACAAAGGCCCGGGTGTACAGCATGTTGCCTTGGCAACAGGAGATATTGTGCATACCGTTTCAACATTGAGAAAAAACGGAATGGAGTTTTTGCATGTTCCCGATTCCTATTACGAAGATTTAAAAGCAAGGGTGGGTGAAATTGATGAAGACATTGAAGTACTCAGGGGCCTGAATATCCTCGTGGATCGTGATGAGGAAGGTTACCTGCTTCAGATTTTTACCAAACCTGTAGAAGATCGTCCCACACTC
>JBEICQ010000212.1:0-2831 GCA_040383885.1 Flavobacteriales bacterium
CCAGCTCTTTTTTAACTGAGAGTCGCGCCTTGCTGATTTTCTGAAAAACTTCTTTGCGCAAGTCCCTGTTTTCTTCTTCAAGGAGTTTGGCTGCCTGTTGCAAAGTAAGTTCCTTTCCATCGTGTGTGATGCTTAGTGCTCCGGTTATTTTTCCGTATTCCTGCTGCAGGCTGCTGATCTCGGTTTGCAGCGGAATGTTTGCCTCCCTGAATAGTTCAGTGCTCCTCTTCATGTTCCTGAACATGATCTGATAGCCCGGTTCGCTGAGTTGGTCAGTGTACTTACAATCAAGAATCTTCCTGTTCAAAGAATCACATACCGGAGCCAGAAAGGGTTCTATCTCCCTGATAAAATAATCGAATTCATCGGCATAGGTAAGATGGGTAGTATCACAGTTCATCCTGATATACCTCCAGGCCAACTCCTCAGATACCGCGCTGTCGAGCTCACTTCGCATAGCGAGAAAAGCAATCAGCGAATCGGCATCATTCAGTGGCATTTCGCTCAGCTTTCTGTAGAATGGCTCAAGGCTTTGCCAGTCGGTGATGACGAAAGAATCCGGCAAAAAGGACCGTTTGAGTTTTTGGGAAGGCAAAATGGAAGGCGACAAATTCATGATGCAAGTATAGTAGATAGGCCCTTATCATTTGAACCTACAAGCATCAAGTTATACACATGAAAGCCTGATTTTTAAATAATTTATCTAATTATGCAAACCACAATTACGCTGTTTTTTAGGAAGCCTTCATATGCAAAAAACACTTGCACCCTACAAGACCCCCTTTCTTTTTAAAAAAGAACTGATCATCATCATTACACTGATATGGCATTCCGCTTCAGGGCAGGACTACAAAAGGCTTACATGTAAAGCTTCGGAGATTGCGGAGTTGCGTGCTAATCTTCCAAAGAAATACACCATTTTTCAGATCAGTTATCCCCAACTCGATTCTCTCCTTGGCATGCATCTTCCCGTTTCTGATGCGAAGGTTGAGATCAATTTGCCGGTGGGTCCTCATACCTTCGAAATATTTGTCTGTCAACCTGCCGGAGTGATGTCTCCCGCATTGCAGAAAAAATATCCGGGCATCAGAAGTTGGGCAGGGAAGGGCACAACAAAGAAAATGGCTGATGCACGAATAGACCGCAACGAAAAAGGATTTTTGGCAATGATTAGAAATGAAGGGACAACCTGGATGTTAAAGCCGGTGAAACTAAAGAGGAAAGGTAATTATGTTTTGTTTTATGCAAAATCTGATGCTCCCCGCAAAAAAGGTTCAGCCTATAGCAAGGACGAAGTCATCAGATAATTTATTTTCAAAATTGTTAAAACAATTACCTTTGGAACACCAACCAAAACACACATGAACAAATACCTTATTGCTGCATTGCTGATGATTTCGGCAGCCGGGGAGAGTATGGCAAAGAATCCCTGGTCCATGCAAACGCAGCCCGACAAATCTGTTCCGGGCATCCGTCACATTCAGCCCCAGCGAGCACGCTACTATTCACTTGATCCGAATACCCTTGAGAGTCAACTCAGACAAGCACCCACTGAAGAGGAATATCGCAACGGCGCGCAATCTTACACCATTGAATTGCCGGTTCCTGAGGGAGGATTTGAGAGATTTAAGATTGCTTCATCACCTGTGATGGAAGCCGGATTGATGAATAAATATCCCGGGATCACCACTTACCTTGCACAGGGCATCGATCGGCCTTCCTTGCATGGTCGTCTCGATTTTACCTACAAGGGTTTTCATGCCATGCTTATTGGTCAGGACGGAACCATTTTTATTGATCCGCTCACACTCGAAACAAAGACATCCTATCAGGTATATTATAAGCATGATTATATCAATACTGATAAAACATTTATTTGCGGAAACACCGAGGAACAATTCTCAACATCCGAATCCGGAAAATCAGGTTTTTCATCAATAGGTGAAACATTGCGTACCTACCGTCTTGCGCTTGCCACCACTTTTGAATATTCCTCTTTTGCAGGTGGCACTGTACCTTCTGTTCTTTCGGCCATGGTTACCTCCATTAACCGTGTAACAGGTGTATATGAATCTGAGCTTGCGGTGCGTCTGGTCTTAATTGCCAACACCGATACGCTCATATTTTTAACGAGTTCAGATCCCTATACCAATAACAATGGTGGATCTATGCTGAACCAAAACCAGACCACTGTAAATGCAAGGATTGGTGCTGCCAATTATGATATCGGACATGTTTTCAGCACAGGTGGAGGTGGCATCGCTCAATACGCATGCGTTTGCAGCAATAACTCCAAAGCCAGGGGTGTAACCGGTTCACCCACACCCGTTGGAGATCCATATGACATTGATTATGTGGCCCACGAGATGGGACATCAGTTTAGTGGAAGTCACACATTTAACAGCACAATTGGCTCCTGCGGAGGTGGCAACAGAAGTGCAAACACAGCCTGGGAGCCCGGTAGCGGAGTAACCATCATGGCTTATGCAGGTATTTGCGGATCAGATGATGTGGCCTCTAATTCAATTGCCTATTTCCACACCGGAAGTTTCGAAGAGATGAATGCATTTATCATCAACGGCAACGGAAATAACTGTGCATCCCAGACGGCTACCGGTAATACTGCTCCAGTAATTGCTCCCTTCACAACTTCTTATGCAGCCCCTTACTTGTGTGGACTTATACTTAACGGCACGGCTTCTGACGCAAACAATGATGTGCTCTCCTACTGTTGGGAGCAGGTGGATGTTGGTCCGGCCGGTGCATGGAATGCGCCCACCGGAAATGCCCCCTTGTTCTGGTCTTATGCACCTGTTGATAATGGCACCTGA
>JBEICQ010000213.1:0-2807 GCA_040383885.1 Flavobacteriales bacterium
ATTAAGAGCAAAAAAACTACTACAAACAAGCGAATGAGTTCATCTACCGAACCGATCAACGAGCAGGAAAAGAGAGAAATAAATAAACTCGGCCAAACATGGAGGATTTTGATTCCTGTTGGGATAGGTCTTGTGGTTACCGGCTACTTACTTTACCGAAACTTTGATGCGAACACACTGCTGAGCATGCAACTGTCAACACAGTGGCATTGGTGGTTTTTGGGTGTTTTACTTGCCATCTTTGTTCGCGATTTCGGCTACATGATGCGCATCCGGGAACTTTCACAAAAGAAGTTGAACTGGAAAAAATCTTTCGAAGTCATTATGCTTTGGGAATTTTGCTCGGCAATTATGCCCGGTTTGCTGGGTGGGGGATTCGCCTTTGCCATTGCGATCATTCATAAGGAAGGAGTCAAACTTGGCAAGGCCATCAGCATGGTGGTGATGACCACTTTTCTGGATGGTATTTTTTTCGCTGTTCTTGCTCCTTTGGCCTGGTTTTATTTCGGATCGCATGATCTTTTCAGCCATAGCGTTTCAGGGCCTTCAACAACAGGTATGGCGGGTCAAACCCTTGAAACCACTTTTTGGTTCATTTATTTTATTGTCCTTGCTTACAAACTATTGGTTGCATACGCCCTGTTTATCAATGCAAATGCAGTTAAAAAGTTGCTTGTTACCTTGTTCAGTGTGCCCTTTCTGAACAGATGGAAAGAGCAAGTAACCGAGGTAGGCGATGATATGATCATTGCTTCTGAAGACCTCCGGAATTTTACGGTCTTCAATTGGTTTAACGCTTTCTTCTCCACGCTGCTCAGCTGGAGTGCACGCTTCTTCCTCGTCAATTGTATGCTTGGTCTGTTCCTGGAGAGCATACCCGGTCATCTCCTGCTCTATGCAAGGCAAGTGGTGGTGAACATCCTGATGATCGGTTCTCCAACTCCCGGGAGTTCAGGCGTCGCAGAATTTGCTTTCGCCAGCCTGCTCGGTAGCTTCATCAATAACCCTTCCATGGCGGTTATCCTGAGTTTTATCTGGCGCCTGTTCAGTTATTACCCTTACCTGCTCATTGGCATCATTGTTTTTCCGGGCTGGGCAAGAAGGGTTTGGGGAGAAAAAAAATAGCCGGTAAATGATACCGGCTAATTAAAAAGATTAGAAGATCTAATGATCTGTCTTTATTGATTATTCTTCTGCGCTTTTGATTTTTTCGCGGAAAACAGCTTTAATCATGGTAGTTCTCTTTTCAACGGAAGGTTTGGTAAACTTTTGTCTGTTACGCAATTCCTTGATCAGACCGGTTTTTTCAACCTTCTTCTTGAATTTTTTCAGCGATTTTTCGATGGATTCTCCATCTTTCACCTGTACAATCAGCATGTGTGTTTGTTTATGAATTTGAGGGACGCAAAGATAAGCTTATTTTCAAATCTGCAAATTATTTGAGAATTTCTCGCGCAATCACCAGTTTCTGTATTTCAGAGGTGCCTTCCCCGATGGTGCACAACTTGGAATCACGGTAGAATTTTTCAACAGGAAAGTCCTTGGTATAGCCATATCCTCCGAATATCTGAACGGCCTCTGTACTGCACCTTACGGCCACTTCGGAAGCGTAATATTTGGCAAAAGCACTCTCCTTGGTCATTTTCTGACCTCTGTTTTTTAAGTCGGCAGCCTGCAGTGTGAGCAACTCAGCGGCCTCAATCTCTGTTGCCATGTCGGCAAGTTTAAAGGCAATCGCTTGAAAATTGGAGATTGGCTGACCAAATTGTTCCCTTTCTTTGGAGTATTTCAGAGCTGCTTCATAGGCTCCCTTGGCTATGCCAATTGAGAGCGCCGCTATGGAAATGCGTCCTCCATCGAGGATTTTCATAGCCTGTACAAAACCGTCTCCAACCTTGCCCAGTATTTGAGATTTGTGAACCCGGCAGTTATCAAATATCATCTCAGCTGTTTCGCTTGCACGCATCCCCAGTTTATTTTCTTTTTTGCCGCCTGAAAAACCCGGGGTGCCTCTTTCAACGATGAAAGCTGTGATTCCATGAGAATCCAGAAGTTCTCCTGTACGGGCCAGAACAACTGCTACATCACCGCTAATGCCGTGGGTAATCCAGTTTTTGGCTCCGTTAATCACATAGTAATCACCATCCTCCTTGGCTGTGCACTTCATGCGCATGGCATCCGACCCGGTATTTGCCTCCGTCAGACCCCAGGCACCAATCCATTCGGCTGTTGCCAGTTTTGGGAGATATTTCTTTTTTTGTTCCTCAGAACCAAACTGAAGGATATGACCGGTGCATAGTGAATTGTGCGCTGCCATTGAAAGGCCAACGGATCCACAGACCTTTGACAGTTCTACGATGGCTGTTACATATTCATAATAACCTAATCCTGTACCACCATATTCTGTTGGCACAAGGACACCCATCAGACCAAGGTCCCCAAGCTTCTTGAGTGCCTCTATTGGAAACTCCTGACTTTCATCCCATTCCATCATGCGGGGCTTGATGTGGGTTTCGGCAAACTTGCGGACTGTATCAGCAATCATCAGCTGATTTTCATTGATGGTAAAATTGAGCATATTCTATTGAGGCGGTCAAATGTCGTTCAAAAAAAGCAGTTGGCAAAATAACAAACCTTGAGAGGAGAAGTTTATCGGTATCTGATCAGAGAAAATATGTCATCTGCCTTGCTTTTCAGGTGCGCTTTACCGTTAAGGAACTCCAATTCGATGAGAAAGGAAAAAGCAGCAACCTCGGCACCAGACTTTTTAACCAGGTTTGCAGCAGCCAGCGCTGTTCCGCCTGTGG
>JBEICQ010000214.1:0-2796 GCA_040383885.1 Flavobacteriales bacterium
TATAGATGTCAGAGGCAGAGTGTCCGGTGGCAAGAATGAGTGCTCTTCCGATCAGGGAATCCTCAGTTCCGTTTTGTGTGTGAAGCAATCGGGCAGTTATTTCTTTGTCTGAAGCATGAAAATCGGTCAGGAGATGATCAAATAAAAACTGACCACCATGGGCTGTGATATGTGTTCTTATGTTTTCAATGATGCCCGGTAGTTTGTTGGTTCCTATGTGCGGATGAGCGAGCGTAAGAATGGAGGCATCTGCACCAAAGCCCACCATCCATTGCAGGATTTTGTGAATGTCGCCGCGCTTGTTGCTGCGGGTATAAAGTTTACCGTCCGAATAGGTGCCTGCACCTCCTTCGCCAAAACAGTAATTGGAGTTTGGATTCACCACTTGTCTGCGGGTAATGGCTGCCAGGTCTCTTCGTCTTTCTCTCACGGTTTTGCCACGCTCAACCACCACAGGCCGAATGCCTGCCTGAAGGAGTTCTAAGGCTGCAAACAAGCCGGCGGGTCCTGCGCCCACCACAATCACAAGCGGTGCTTCCGCGGGTAAAATCCGGCAAGCATAGGTCTCGGAAGCAAGGGGCAGGGGAATTTCGTTTTGTCCAAACACTTCTACCCTCACTTGCCTGTAGATGGTTTTTCCACGGGCATCAATACTCTCTCTGAGAATCCTGAAGGCACTTACAGGAAAAGCCACACCGTCATGCCCTTCTTTCCGCAGGAAGGAGTCTATCCATTCCTTGCTCAGGCTGTGACTTGCAGGAATTCGTATGTCAACAATTAGTGGCAATCCTTTTTAAGCGCCTGCAAATGTATTGTATCCTGCGGATTTGATTACTTTTGCAGCTTACTGAAGAAACATGGTAAACATTGTATTGTTCGGTCCTCCCGGTGCAGGAAAAGGAACCCAAAGCGAAAAGCTGATTGCAAAGTACAATTTTGTACATCTCTCCACAGGAGACTTGCTCAGAGGCGAAATTGCCATGGGTACCGAGCTCGGATTAACTGCCAAAAAACTGATGGATGCCGGCATACTTGTTCCCGATGAAGTTGTGATTGGCATGATTGGCAAAAAGGTGAGCGACAACCCCGGCGCCAAAGGATTTATCTTCGACGGATTTCCGCGCACCACTGCCCAGGCAGAAGCCCTCGACAAACTCCTGGAGTCGCACCAAACAAGCATCCATGCCATGATTTCTCTGGAAGTGGAAAAAGAAGAACTCATCAAAAGACTCCTCTCGAGAGGTGCTGTTAGCGGCAGAGCAGATGATGCCAATACCGACATCATCGAAAACCGCATCAATGAATACAACAACAAAACCTATCCCCTGAAAGACTATTACCAAAAACAAAACAAGCTTCGCTCTGTGCACGGCATCGGAAGTGTAGAAGAAATATTTGCCGGCATCTGTGCAGAAATTGACGGATTGTCCTGATGCCTGAAACCAATTTTGTTGACTATGTAAAGATCTGCTGCCGCTCCGGAAAAGGAGGCGCCGGTTCGGTGCATTTTCACCGCGACAAAAAAACTGCCAAAGGGGGCCCCGATGGAGGTGATGGGGGCAGGGGAGGACACATCATTTTAAAAGGAAACAAACAGCTTTGGACCCTGCTCCACCTCAAGTACCGCAAACATGTGATTGCAGAGCCCGGCACCAACGGTTCAAGCGCACTAAAAACAGGACGGCAGGGCATCGACCAGATTCTGGAAGTGCCCCTCGGAACCATTGCCCGCGATGTAGAAACCGGAGAAATAGAAATTGAAATTACCGAAGACGGACAAGAAGTAATTTGGGTGCCCGGAGGTAGAGGAGGCATGGGCAATAACCATTTTAAATCGGCCACCATGCAAACACCCCGCTTCGCCCAACCGGGCGAGGAAGGCATCACTTCATGGAAAATACTGGAGTTAAAGGTGCTCGCCGATGTGGGACTGGTGGGATTCCCCAACGCGGGTAAATCTACCCTGCTCAGCGTTTTGTCTGCTGCCAAGCCGGAGATTGCAGATTATCCTTTTACCACCCTTGTTCCCAACCTGGGCATCGTAAAATACCGCGACTATCGCTCCTTTGTTATGGCTGATATTCCCGGCATCATCGAAGGTGCGCATGCAGGAAAAGGACTTGGTCATCGCTTTTTAAAACACATCGAGCGCAATGCGGTTTTGCTGTTCATGATTCCTGCCGACACTGCCGAAATTGCCAAAGAATACCGCATCCTCCTGCGTGAGCTCGAATTGTTTAACCCGGAACTGCTCCATAAAAAAAGAGTGTTGGCCATTACCAAGTGCGACATGATTGATGCCGAACTTGAAAAACTCCTGAAACGCACCCTCCCGAAAAAAATACCTTATGTATTTATATCATCAGTGAGTGGCAAAGGCATCTCCGAACTCAAGGATCTTCTCTGGAATACCATCGAGGCCGACAAGCACGCTTCCTGATAAAAATCATTCAACCAAGTGTTGAAAACTGAGGTGGATTGCATGAATTCCCCCATGCTTTCCTGTATTTTTCGTTTTTCATATTTTCAATTATTCTGTTGTATTTATCATGTTACCCTGCGACGAACTACAGGCCTGTATAGCCCTTAACCTCATTCCCGGCATGGGCGATGTGTATGCCAAAAAATGCATCTCTGCCATGGGTTCTGCGCTGGAAGTGTTCCGTTCCACTCCCCGTGCTTTTGAACAGGTGAGCGGTATTGGCAGTTTCCTTTCTTCCTCCTTGGTTAAACACCGAAAAGACGCCATGCTGAGAGCAGAGCAGGAATTGAAATTCATTTCAGAAAAGAGAATCA
>JBEICQ010000215.1:0-2758 GCA_040383885.1 Flavobacteriales bacterium
AAGTAGTACCGGTAGCCCCGAAAATAAAGGCCGCCTGAGGAAGCCGGCTTCGCTTGATTCCAAGAGCCGGATCTATGCCGTGCACCGGAAATGGGGTAAATGCATCCAAAATTTTGGCTCCTTTTTCCCGGAGTGACTTGATGGCGTGCAAAAGCACATCATCATCGTCATAAACACCAATTAAATAACTTTTTACTTCAGACATGGTATCTGTTAATGCTGTGAAACGGACTGCTTTACGGATGAAGATGATGCAGGTGATGCCTGACCTGTCTGCACATCACCGGAACTTTTCAGTACGGCTTTTACTTCGGCCATATTGATTACAGGCAGGAACTTTGAAAACAAAAGGAACAAAGTAAAAAACAAGCCGAATGAGTTGGCGTAATCTCCGATATCAAACCAGGTTGGGGTAAAGTAGGCCCAGCTTGAGGGAATATAATCCCTGTGAAGTGAGGTAACAATGATAACAAAGCGCTCAAACCACATACCTATATTTACAATGATGGACAGAACGAAAGTTGCCACAAGGCTCCTCCTGATGGATCGAATCCAGAAAAGCTGAGGGGAAATTACATTGCAGGTCATCATGGCCCAGTAAGACCACCAGTAAGGTCCGGTTGCCCGGTTGATAAAGGCATATCCTTCGTATTCCACACCCGAATACCAGGCAATGAAAAACTCCGTGATGTACGCAACACCCACAATAGACCCTGTGAGGGTGATTACCTTATTCATAGATTCCACATGGGCCAGAGTAATATAATCCTCCAGCTTAAACACCTTCCGGGTAATCAGCATCAGGGTAAGCACCATGGCGAATCCCGAGAAAATCGCTCCCGCAACAAAGTATGGCGGGAATATGGTAGTGTGCCAGCCTGGTACCAATGAAGTGGCAAAGTCGAAACTTACAATGGTGTGCACAGAAAGTACCAGCGGTGTGGACAAACCAGCCAAAACCAGTGAAACGGCCTCAAATCTGGACCAGTCCTTGGCAGAACCATTCCAGCCGAAGGCCATAATTCCATAAATCAATCGGGATACCTTGTTGGTCGCCCTGTCGCGTATAGTGGCCAGATCGGGAATCAAACCGATATACCAGAACACAACCGAAACAGTAAAATAGGTAGAGATGGCAAACACATCCCACACGAGAGGAGAGTTGAAATTTACCCAAAGAGTACCATAGGTATTACCCAAAGGCAGAGCCCAATGGGCAAGCCATGGACGACCCATGTGAAGCAAAATGAAAGAAGCCGCACATAATACCGCAAAAATTGTCATAGCTTCGGCAGCACGATTGATAGATGTTCTCCATTTCTGACGGAAGAGAAGCGAGATTGCTGAAATCAGGGTTCCGGCGTGGCCGATACCAATCCACCATACAAAGTTGGTGATATCCCAAGCCCAGCCTACGGTTTTATTTAAGCCCCAAACGCCCAGACCCACAAACCAGGTCACCATGACGCAATAAATCCCGACCCCGAGCAAAAGTAGTGACAGGGTGAAGGCGATGATCCAGCTTTTTGAAGGGCGGCCTTCCACCTGACGGCAAATGTCATTGGTTATGTCGGCCAAAGTTTTTCCCCCTAAAATGAGGGGCTCCCTTACGGATGATGTTACATTCATTTTTCTGAGACTATGCTTTATTTCTTACTTTAGACAAATACACAACGGAAGGCCTTGTGCTGATTTCTTCCAGAAGCGTGTAGGCTCTTCCTTCTCCGTGCTCGGCAAGCAAACGGGAAATTTCACTGCTCTTATCAGACACATCGCCGAAAGTGATGGCACCTGAAGGACAGGCCTGAGCACAGGCTACATTGATTTCGCCGTCAACAGGTCTTCTGCTTTCTTTCTTGGCATGAAGTTTTCCTTCCTGAATCCGCTGCACGCACATAGTACATTTTTCCATCACCCCTCTTGCCCTTACTGTCACATCGGGATTGAGAACCATCTTACCCAGATTGTTGTTGACATTAAAGTCGAACTCACTGTTCTCAGGATAGCTGAACCAGTTGAATCTCCGCACTTTATACGGACAGTTGTTGGCGCAGTAGCGGGTACCGATGCAGCGGTTGTAGGCCATTTGGTTGAGCCCTTCGGTGCTGTGAGTGGTTGCTGCCACCGGACATACGGTTTCGCAGGGAGCATTGTTGCAGTGCTGACACATCATAGGCTGGAAAGTCACCTCCGGATCATCAGAAGCAATTTCCATCTGACTGTACATATCCAGGGTTCCAACTCCCTCTTTCTCCGCCTTTTCCTTGGTCATATCGGTGGAGTAATACCGGTCGATACGAATCCAGTGCATTTCGCGGCGGTTCAGAACCTCCTGCTTTCCTACTACGGGAACATTGTTTTCTGCATTGCAGGCTACTACACAGGCGCCGCATCCGAAACAAGTGTTCATATCCACAACCATGCCCCACATGTGGTTGGGCCGTTTGTTGGGACCCAATGCGCTGGGGTTTGGATAGCCTTCCAGTTTGTCTTTCTGACCGTTTGCCTTGGCCTCCTCGTCGTTGTACCAAAGAGAATACTGATTGGCGGGCTCTTCACCATTCGGAGTGGTGATGAGAGGATAAAAACGACCATCCTTCTGGTCTTTGCTGTACCTCTCCAGGGTAGTTTCCTGTACAACTTTTCTGCCCATAACAGTGTGATGGGTTTGCACATGGGCTACCTGATGGCTTTCACCGGCAACTTCAATGCTGGCTCCGGCAGAAAAATACCGAAGACCTTCAGCAGAAACAGAAAC
>JBEICQ010000216.1:0-2745 GCA_040383885.1 Flavobacteriales bacterium
CAAAGAAATTTGCGAGGGCAAATTTTTATAAGATATACCTTACCAATCCTTCATTGAGAAGTGCTTTGTTTACCCCATTGCAGGGCACAGATGCACTGATGGGTGCCATGGTTGAAACAGCCATTTATGCGCAATGGTTGCAAAGAGACTGGTTTGAACCCTGGTATGCAAGGTGGACAGAGGGCAGGTTTCAGGGCGAGGTGGACATGATTGGTTTAGAGGCACACAGTTTTAAGCCTGCATGGGCATTAGAAATCAAATGGAGTAACAGGTATTATGAGAAACCGGAGGAGCTCAGTTCTCTGTTGACTTTTTGTGCCAAAAACAAATTGAAATCAGCCCTGGTTACGACCATCGATAAAATGGGAATGAAAGAAATGAACAAAGTAAAATTACATTTTCTTCCTGCCTCACTCTATGCCTACACAATCGGTAGAAACACCCTGATTGAAAAGTCGCAGTTTACCGCGTAAATACTTTGTCGGGTTTATGGTTGGCAAACCGTTTTGCAGCCGAATAATTTGGATAATTACCGGCATTTTTTTGAATGTTCTTGCCGGCAAATTGCATGTATCGAAACTACAAAAGCAGATTGGCTATTTCCTGCTCCAGCAGCCGGCATTTGTTCTGTGCGTACCACAGGTGTAGACGATCGGCATAAAAATCTCTGGTGGCTTCGTTGGCCCTGAGTGTTTTTACCAGTTGTTGTGCTTCGGCCGGTCGCGGTCCCCAAATCTGTTTCAATGTAAAATCTGCAGATAGCATCAACAGTTTTGGAATTGACTTTGCACCTTCTGTGGCAAAGGCTTCTATCAGTTGGGGATTGGTATCACGGAAGACGAGTCGCATCTCAATTTTTCCTTCTGAACATTCACTCATCCTAAAAAGCGGGGGAATGTTTTGCGCTGAATCGCCGCACCAGTATTCGGTAATGATCAACCATTGCTGTGGCTCTGCCTGTTTGAGCTGGTATGCAAGTTGCTCAGACACCACATAGGTTTTGAGCAAGCGTTGGGAGCGCTGTTGATTGAGGATGTAATATTGAAATTTATCTACTGATGGAGGATTCTCGAGTGTTTTCTGCTCATGAATGATATTTTCCATGCCCTGCATATAAGCGGGAAAGGAGATTCCCTCTTGCCAGTATTTTTTGAGCAATTGAGCAGTGGGAGCAGAACCTGAATCGGGTAGCGGGAGCATGGTAAAAAAATCAGGAGAGAAATCTTTCACGGCGGAGCACCTCTACTGTGCTTACAAAAGCGATGATGCTGTATTTATCGAAGTATTTATTGCCCAGCAACTCCAGGATTTTGGCGAGTACTTCTTCCCGGGCAAGGGTTTCTATTTTGATGTTTCGTCCTTCCCAATCGCTCATGTGGCGGGAGTGAAGACCTTCGCCCTGCACTTCGCTGATGGTATAACCTTTGATGCCGCAGGTTTTGAGGTCGTCGATGAGGCGTTGCTCGAGGGAATCGAGGGCAATGATGGTGAGCATTTTCACCGGAACTAATCGGTTCATATCGAATAGATGTATTGTGCCATGCTAAGGTAAACGGGGATACCGACGGTTACATTCACCGGGAAGGCGATGGCCAGACTGGCGGTGAGATAATAGGAAGGATTGGCTTCAGGGATGGCGAGGCGAACGGCAGCAGGCGCAGCTATATAAGAGGCGCTGGAGCAGAGGATGCCAAAGAGGGTGGCTCCACCCATGCTAAGTCCAGCCCAATGGGCAGCATAAATGCCTGCAGCAGCATGCACAAAAGGCAGGAACAGCGCATAAATAAACAGAAAGACGCCGGCTTTTTTAAGTTCGAAGAGACGCCTTCCGGTAACCAGTCCCACCTCGAGTAAAAAGAGGCAGAGCATCCCGCGGAACAATCCTTCGAAGAGAGGGGAGACCTGTTCGAATCCTTTTTTACCGGTGGCAAAGCCGATGAGGATACCACCAATGAGGAGCAGGCTGCCCTTGTTGGTAAATAGTTCATGAAGCACCTTACCCATACTTCCTTCGCTATCAGGCATGGCGCGTTTGGCCAGGAAGATGGCGATGAGGATGGCCGGCATTTCCATGATGGCCACGATGGCGGGCATATAGCCTTCGTAAGGCACTTTGATGAGGTCGAGAAAGGCGGTGCCTTCGCTGAAAGTAACAGCAGAAACAGAACCAAAATGGGCAGCAATGGCAGCGGCATCAACGGTTTTCATTTTTCCGATGTTCTTGAGTAGAAAATAGGAGAGCAGGGGGATGATGATGCACATGGCAAGGGCTGCCAGGGTGGGCATCATGATTTCTGAGGGAGAAACGGCAGAGAGTTTTACACCTCCTTTGAGTCCGATAGAAAAGAGCAGGTAGATGGTGAGGCCCATGTACATGCCCTCCGGATATTTGAGGTCGCTTTTAACGAGCGTGGCAAGGATGCCCAGGGCAAAGGAGAGGACCATGGGAGAGAGGAGGCTTGCGCCCATGGTTGAGATCAGATCCATGGTACAATAATAAGATGGATTTGTGAGCCGAAGAAATCAGGTTGCGGGGACAGATTCGGTTGATGTTGATTTTTGCGCTTTGCTGATACTATTTACACACAAGGGAAAGGGGCATTTTATTGGGAGGTATTGTTCTTTGCAGGAATGCGTAAGCGGGGCGGGGGGGGGTTGGGACCACCCCCCCCCCCACAAAAAGGGAGGGAAAAAATAATATTTTTAGTTAAAAAAAAAATTATTTGTTTAGACAAAACCCACAAA
>JBEICQ010000217.1:0-2665 GCA_040383885.1 Flavobacteriales bacterium
CCACAATGCTTTTGGCAATTTTTCCTGTCTTGACATGAAGACTGACTTTCCCTCCCAGTTGAGATTTGATTGAGGAGATTAACTCATTCAGTTTTTTTTCAGTGTCCGGCGGAGGTTGCGTTGGGGCCGAACCAAACCAGGAATGATTTTCGAGAATATGAACAAGATCAATGTCTGCCTTAAATAGTTTTCCCATGAAAATGCCGTGCTCCAGAGCCAGCAGTGAGTTTTCTGACAAATCCAGCGGAATGAGGATTTTTTTGATATCGAATGTTTTCATAAACGAAAAAATTATGTGAATGAAATAACTGGTATGGATGATTTGGTGATGATGTCCCGCATTTTGTTGCTTGGAATAAATTCCTCCGATAGAATGGTTTGGGATTTAAACAATAGAATGAGATCGCCAGCTACCCTTCGTATGTGTTCAGACACAATATCAGCTTTGTTTTCTCCCGGGGACAGGCAATTGATGATTTCTGCAGTGTATTTGATGTCACTTTGTTCTAAAAATTTATTGATCACACTGAGTTGCTGAGTTGCTTTGTTGATGGCAAAAGCATCAGCAGTAAACATCACAGAGACGATATGCAAATTGAGATTACGGAAAGGCTTGAGCACTTTGATTGCTTTTCTGATAATCATGTCATAATCATCCGAGAGTGCCACAGGCAGAATCACATTCTTTATTTTCTCCGAGAGACTTTTGCCCTTGATATTCATGATCGGAACCTGACAGGCATCAATTATTTTTTGGTCTATTTCATTGAGCTTACCTTGAACGCTTTCTTCCAGGCCAAGAATCAACATGTTGGGCTTGTGTTCTTTTACAAAATCTTCAACAATCTGCTCCAAGGGCAGATTTTTCTTGATCATTTTTGTTTCGGTGAGTCCACAACTTTCCAGAGTTGAATTGATGGCTTCATCGAGGATGCTCATGCCCGGGTTAGGATTTTCTTTTCCGGAAAGGAAGGTAATTACCGGATTTAGTCTTTGGGTAAGAGGCTTGATATACAGGGCAGCCTGGCCGATTCTCTCAGCTGTGGTCTTCCCCGGAAGTGGGATGGCAATGTGATATGTTGCCGGATTCATAATTATGAAATACTTTTAACCCGTTTGGGTTGCCGCTCAAATATACAAGAATTTAAAACAAACACTATGTCAGAATTTCAGGAAACAGAACTCATACTGAACGGGGATGGAAGTATTTTTCATCTGCACCTGCACCCCGAGCAACTCGCAGAGAGAATCATTTTGGTCGGTGATCCGGGTAGGGTTCAGCAGGTATCATCACACTTTAACAAGATTGATTGTAAGGTCCAAAACCGGGAGTTTGTTACCCATACCGGTTGGTTCAACGGAAAACGAATTACGGCCATTTCAACAGGAATTGGAACTGACAACATTGATATCGTTGTGAATGAACTTGATGCACTTGCCTCTATCGATTTGGTAACCCGATCAAGGAAATCTGCCGGCATGGCACTCAAGCTAATCAGGTTGGGGACCTCCGGGGCATTACAAGCTGAGATTCCTGTAGATTCTTATGTGGTAAGTGCCGTTGGAATGGGCTTTGATGGTCTGTTGCACTTTTATGATTCCGTTTCCTCCCGCGATACTCTTCTCGAGAGAGAGTTCGTAGACCATGCTCAATGGCCGGGAAATTGCAATACCCCTTATGCAGTGCATGCATCGCCTGATTTGCTCTCCTTGTTTGCAAGCATGGGACATGCAGGAATTACAGCCACTGCCTGTGGTTTTTATGGGCCTCAGGGCAGGGCATTACGAATCCCGCTGTCTATGCCCCTGATGAATGATATTCTTATGCAATTTAAGCCTTCAAACGGATTGAAAATCAGTAATTTTGAAATGGAAACATCTGCCCTTTTCGGCTTGTCAAAGTTACTGGGCCACCAGGCGCTAACCATCTGCGCCGTTATCGGCAACAGGGTGACTAAAACCTTTACCAGAGATTACAAGCCGGTTGTTGATAATTTAATCAGGCAGACCCTTGAACGATTTACAGCGTGATTTACTTTTACACCTGTGACTGACCAAAATCCCCCCATAGAAGCACTGATTAGCTTGTTGGATGACCCCGATGACAGAATCTTTGCCGATATACGGGGCAAAATATTTACGCTGGGTCCCAGTGTAATTCCTTTTTTGGAAAATGCCTGGGAAAAAGCATTTGATCCCATTCTCCAGGCAAGAGTAGAAAACCTGATTCATGACATTCAGTTCGAAAGAGTAAAAACAGAACTAAAAAAATGGCTTAAATCAGGTGCAGAAAATATAATGGAAGGAGCTTTGATTGTTGCTTCTTATCAATATCCGGAAATTGACAGGCAAAAAGTGTATGATATACTTGATGATATTCGGGCTGATATCTGGATTGAGCTGAACAACAATCTAACTTCAGTTGAAATAGTTAAAGTAGTTAATCATATATTTTTTGAGGTACATGGCTTTTCAGGTAATACCGCCAATTTCCATTCTCCCCAAAATAATTTTATCAATTATGTATTGGATAGCCGAAAAGGCAACCCACTCATGCTCTCTGTGATATATATGTACCTTGCCAGGGAATTGAATTTACCTGTTTACGGGGTTAATCTTCCCGAGCATTTTGTCCTTGCGTATCTCGATCCATATGCTGATATGC
>JBEICQ010000218.1:0-2638 GCA_040383885.1 Flavobacteriales bacterium
AAAACAGAAGAAAAAATAAAAGATTTTACCAAACGCTCCGACCACCGACACCATGCGGTTGATGCCCTTGTAATTGCCTTTACCAAACAAAGTTTTATTCAGCGTCTTAATACGCTTAACCAGCATTATACCCAATACCAGCAACTCAAGGAAAGTCCATATGACTTTGCGCTTCCTATCGAAAATTTGAGGCATGAAGCCCGGATGCACCTCGAAAAAATGCTCATCAGCTTTAAAAAACCCGGCTCTAAGGTGCTCACAAAAAAAATAAACCACATCAAGGTAAAAGCGGGAACACTTACGCAGGTAACCTGGGCGCCCAGAGGGTCTTTGCATGAGGATACTGTTTTGGGCAAAATAAAAAGGTATCATAAAGCAGACTGGAAAACAGCCATTGCCAATACCGAGAACATCATCGACGAAAAAGTAAGAGCTGCTGTACTGGAACTGGTAAACCGCGAAGGCAGCCCGCAGAAAGCACTTGCTTACCTCAAAAAAAACAACCTGCAGCTGGAGGGTATAGAAGTAAGCAACCCCCTGATCTGGGATTACCGATTTACCAAAAGAGTAGGTTTAAATGAGCAACTCAGCCCTGCTAAAGTGAGTAAAATTATCGACCCTGTAATCAGAGCCAGGGTGGAAGAAAGAATCAAAAGCGCAGGCAGCATCAAAGCAGCGTTCAAAGACTATGCAAACAACCCCATCTGGCACAACCGGCAAAAAAACATACCCGTTAATGCTGTTACTCTATTTGATGATGGTAACCTCCAACAGGTGAGGGATGGGTATGTGTATTTAAAAGGCAACCACCACATCATCATTTACAGAAACGAAGAAGGCCAGTTTAAAGAAAAAATAATCAGCTTTTGGGAAGCTGTGGAAACAGCCCTGCTCAACCTGAGAGAGCGTAACAGCATCTATCCCATTATTGACCGAAGCCCCAGCCCTGATGGGTATTTTGTGCACTGCACCCTGCAGATAAATGATTTATTCTACATCGGAGAAAATCCACATGAGGCAACACCTGACGAATTATCAAAAAACCTTTTTCGGCTCCAAAAAATGTCAAAAGGGGATTATTTCTTCAGGCAACAGTTTCAAACAAGTTTAGACAACGACGAACAATTTGCACTAAGAAGAATAACATCTTTACCTAAATTTAGTCAAATCCACAAAATCAGACTCAATCACCTGGGAGAAATCATTCGAATTGGGGAATAATGCTGCTGCGCACACTGATCATCGGAAATCCTTGCAGGCTGCACCTTTCCAATGGGCAGTTAGTAGCCACTTATGAGCATGTTAAAGGACAGGAACTGATGGGCGCAAAAACTGCACCCATCGAGGACCTGGGCTGTGTGCTGCTGGAGCATCCTCAAATAACCCTGTCTCATGGGCTTCTGTCTGCCCTTCTCAAGCACAATGTGGCACTCGTTGCCTGCGACGAAAAACTGATGCCTGCCGGCATGCTGCTCAACCTTGAGGGACACACGCTTCAAAGCGAACGATTCAGGGCGCAAACCATGGCTGCCGAACCTTTAAAAAAGCAATTGTGGCAACAAACAATTGTGGCAAAAATCCGCAACCAGGGCCAGGTATTAAACCGGTGGGAACAGCCCGGAGGCTTTTTACTCGAAAGAACCCGCCATGTAAAAAGCGGGGATAGCGGCAATGAGGAGGGGCGCTGCAGTTATTACTACTGGCAGCACTTGTTTCCTCCTGAGTGGAACTTTTACAGAAAAAGAGAGGGATTACCTCCCAACAACCTCCTTAATTATGGCTATGCCATCATCAGGGCCATTACAGCAAGGGCGCTAACAGGGAGCGGACTTTTGCCCACCTTTGGTATTTTTCACAGGAACAGGTACAATGCCTATTGCCTGGCCGATGATATCATGGAACCTTACCGGCCTTTCGTAGATCATGCCGTGCGAGAAATCATCTACCAAACTTCACATGTGGAGGAACTCACCCGAGAACACAAAGTAAAATTGCTACAGGTACTGCAAAGCGATGTTAAGATAGAGGGACAACTCAGTCCGCTCTCGGTAGCGGTACAAAAAACAGCTGCTAGTCTTGCCCTGTGTTTTACGGGTGAAAAGCGTAAAATTTTATATCCCGAACTACCGGCATGGAACAGGAAAGGCTTAATGCCTACCGAATCATGTGGGTAATATGGTGTTTTTCGACCTACCCACCGAAACCCGTGCTGAGCGGAAGGCAGCAGCGGCTTTCAGGAAATACATGCTAAAAGACGGGTTTACCATGTTTCAATTCAGTATTTACATCAGACACTGTCCCAGCAAGGAAAATGCGAAGGTTCATACGACAAGAGTAAAAAGCAACCTGCCGGGTAGGGGTTATGTGGGCATCATGCAGGTAACCGACAAGCAGTTTGGGGATATGGAGTTGTTTTACGGGGCAAAAAAAACGGAACCACTATCGGGACCTCAGCAGCTGGAGTTGTTTTAGTGAGGCACAGGATCTAAAAAACACATACTTATGATTGCTAAAGAAGCCCTAAAAGCAGATTTTTCTCTCACATAAAATCGCCGCATCCCTTAACTGTAGGGATTTACGGCGATTTCTGTTGTGTCAAAGATCGTTGAGAAAAAGAATGAAAGCAAATCACAACTTA
>JBEICQ010000219.1:0-2607 GCA_040383885.1 Flavobacteriales bacterium
CCAACTGGGCCCCATATCATATACAAATCCATTTGCCGAAAAAGAGCGTGCTCTTCCTCCCGGCATTTCATTTTTTTCTAGAATGGTAACCTTGTGGCCAGCTTTTGCTAGGAAGCAGGCACCTGCTAAACCGGAAAACCCTGCCCCGATGACAACTATTTTTCGGGATGCATTCACAGGGGAAAATTATCTAAAATCCTTGAGCTGGAACATAAGTTTTTTGCGCGCCAAAAAAATCCGACTTTTCACAGTCCCTATCGGCAAAGCCAGATACTCTGCAATCTCTTTGTATTTGTAGCCCTCATAAAACATGGCAAACGGAATCCTCAGTTCTTCTTCCAATGAATCCAAAATCTTTCGGATGTCCTTGTGTGAAATTTGAGAAACCGGAGAAACCTCTGAATTGGTTTGTGGAGCATTTAAAAAATACAAGTCTTTGGTATGATCCACAATTTGACGGGTTTTTTGGTTTCTCCTGTAATTGTTGATGAAGGTGTTTTTCATGATGGTATACAACCAAGCCTTCAAATTGGTCGCATCCGTGAACTTGTCTTTATAGAGAATGGCCTTATACATCGTTTCCTGAAGAAGATCTTTGGCATCTTCGGAATCGTGGGTAAGGCTGATTGCAAAATAGTTGAGAGCCTGTTTGAATCCCATTAGTTTTTGGTTGAACTCTAGAGTCGACATAGTGTTTAATCTTTTAGTTGTTTGGTTAAACAGATATTGTTGAACAAAAGTATCTATTCATTAAACAAAACAAACAGCAGCCTGTGAAATAATTGTTAATAACCTATTAATCAGTATGATAAAAATCAAATCTTGTGATTGAACCACATCAAACCCAATAATTTATCCCTCAACAAACCTCAGTCAATTGCTCCACAAAGGGCTTTCCCTTGATTTTCTTCCTCCTTGAGATGAATCCGGGTAACCGGTTTTGTCTTCAAATCCAGCCGGGGTTCATTTTTGATCTCACTTGTTGATGAAATGATTTGCTTATCAATGCAGAAAAAATTCTCCTTTATCAGTCCGGTAAAATTCCAAAAAGCGAAAAATTCAATGGAATGATCCAGTCATCAATTCTGAAATAACCTGTTGCACATTCCAAATTTGTCCAGTAGCGAAAATGCATTTATACAGGTTGATAGAGGGCCGCCTCATTCAGTTATTTGTGCTGCTCTACAATCTGTTTGTCCTATTAATCATCATCAAGAATGCAAAGACACAGATGAACAGAGTTTTATGAGAGAAGAATCATTACTTGTTTTTAGCCAAATGATTTTTTCCGGTCTTATCTCCGCCTTCAAAAAAATCTTTTCACCAAATTTCTTTAAGCACCTTGGTTTCAAAAAAAAGGAAGAATCTAAATGGCTCTGTCTTTTTGAATAACTTTTAATTCATGCAAAGCACCTTCCCGAATATCGAATCGCAGCATGGTTCTTACCTTATGAAAACCTGAAATGCCCGCAGCTCCGGGATTCATATACAAAAACCGTCCAGGCGATTCCATCCATTTTACCTGAAGAATGTGAGAGTGTCCGCATATAAATACATCAGGCTTGTGCTGCCTGATTAGTTCATCGGCTTTTTCAGATATTTTTTTAATGCTCCCTCCAATATGTAAGATGAGAAACGACATGTTTTCTAAAGAAAACAATTGCCACTCAGGGCAAGATAACCTGACCTCTTTTCCATCAATATTACCAAAGACAAATCTTTTTATGACGCGAGGTGCATGGTTCTCAATCTGATGAAGCCATGCACTATTTCCTATATCTCCCGCATGCCATATTTCGTCAATGTTTGAAGTATTGTTCAGGATAAATTCATCCAAACATCCATGGGTGTCAGATAACAGAAGAATTCTTTGCAATACTTTAGCGAATGAGGCTCACCTGTCCGTTTTTCCGATAGGTTTTTCCGGTAACATCTGTTGCCCTGATTACCCAGGTGTAAACCCCCTCCGCGGCTTCCTCACCCTTATAAATCCCATCCCAGGCATTTTCCAGGTTCGATGAAGTAAACACCTGCTGCCCCCAGCGATCCATGATTACAATGTTGTAATCAAACAGGTATTCCGATACTACCATAAAAGTATCATTGATCAAATCGCCATTGGGTGTAAAGGCACTTGGAATAAACATGGTAAAATTAGGGCTGATTACAACACACTGAATCAGTGAATCCGGGCAACCGTTTTCTGATATCTGTCGGAGTTTCACACAATATTTACCTGTATCCTTATAAGTATGCATAGGATTCAGTTCTGTAGTAATTGTGCCATCTCCCAGATCCCAGAAATAAAGATTGTTTTCAAGTTCAGCAATCTGAAATTGTATTTTGGGATCCACAAGAGAAGTGGGTTGGGGTCCGAAAGTAAATTCCACTTGAGGATTGGGATTAACGGTAATTACATTATTAAGCATCACCGTATCCTTGCATCCATAGTTTGTTTCGCTCACCAGCCTCACATTGTAGGCACCTGCGTCCTGGTAACAATGTGTCGGGTTGGTTTGGGTCTCATAGGTATTGTCGCCATAAACCCAGTGTGAACGCTCAATAAAATCGCCTGTGGTTGAGGAGATCAGCGAGATATCATTAAAG
>JBEICQ010000220.1:0-2606 GCA_040383885.1 Flavobacteriales bacterium
CAGAAAAACTTCATGCCGTACCAAATGACTGTGGAACCGGCTACTGGGTGCTTACTTCGGGCATTAACGGCAACTCCATCGCAGCATTTGAAGTACTTCCTACCGGGGTAAGCAGCACCCCTGTCATCAGTGCAACAAATGCATTTTTAAATACCAGCGGACATATTAAGGTAAACCATCAGGGAAACAAACTTGTACTTCCTAATATTTTTCAGAGTGCTTTAGAACTCTATGACTTTGATGCAGCAACAGGCCAGGTAAGCAATCCCATCATCGTACCTACCGGTAGTTTTTCCAATGGAGGTTGGTATGGTTTTGAATTCTCACCCGATGATAGCCGTCTTTATGCTTCCAACACGATTCAGTTATTTCAATTTACCCTTACATCCAACAATGCAAGTGCCATTGCTGCTTCAAATGTGCTAATACCGGCGGCAGATTTTGCAGGCAGTATCGAACTTGGGCCTGACAACAAAATTTATGCGATGACCAGCTTTGGGCAGGGTGTTGTTCAAATAAGCAATCCCGACAATGCCGGATTGCTCTGCGGTCCTTTTTCACCGATAGCCAATACGCCGGGATTTTATGGTCTGCCTCAGCAAATAAGAGGGCTCGCACCACCCACTTTAAACTATTCTTCCAATTCTTATTCTACCGGCATCACAGCACCTCAGCCACCAATTAATACTGCCGCTCCGGGAGGAACCTACAGCGCCAGCCCGGCCGGCATTGATTTGTATGCTGCTACCGGCAATATTATCCCTTCCGCCAGTCAGCCGGGCAGCTACACAATTACATACCAGCCTCCCAATGGTTGTCCTGCGATAACAACCGTGGTGACTATCACATCCACCGCCAGTCCTGTGGTTTGCGATCCCAATGGAAACTGGTTGTTGTTCAGCAACTATGACGGAGGTAAGCTAAACATCATTCTGGATGAGAACATTCCAAACCTAAAGATTGGTATCTGTACATACGAACCGGTGATTGTAAACATCAGTGGTCAGTATGTTGGGAATGTGACAAGGGTATTGTATGCCGGCACAAACTCCTCGGCAAATAACAACCATTGTGGATTTCCTATCTCTACTTCGAGCATCAACGGAGTAAGTCCATCCATCAGCAGCATTGTGGTGGTTCCTCCGGTTACCATTATCAGTCCTCCCAATCCCAACAACATCCTGAACCTTCCGAATGGTTTCAATGCGGGTATTGTAACAGCTGTTTCCTGTGATGTAAATACCTATCAGGGCGGTGGTAACACCATCGATCAGGTGGTAGATTATTTTCAGACACAGTTTGGAGGAAGTTTAAGAGGGTTAAAGGTGCAGTATTGCTGTTGGTCCGACAGCACTCCTTACCGGAGCAGTGAGGTATCGCAAAGTTGTTGTACCTCAAACAATCCGGGGAGTGCAAGCATAGATTATCCAAGCGGTCCTATTTGTGCACTGGCAGGCAACATCACTCCGGTTTTTAGCGGGAACACCTCGGGTACCTTTTATTCAAATCCACCGGGATTGGTGATTGATGCAGAGAGCGGTGAAATCAATCCGCTGACTGCTTCCACCGGAACCTACGAAATCATCTATGCCATTCCGGGTGATTGTAATTTCCCTCCTACCCTTCTGAGAGACACCATTGAAATAACTGCAACACTTCAGCCTGAACTAAGCTTTTCTTATCCGGATACCATCTGTAATTTACAGAGCAACCTTACACCGGTTCTTGCAACCGGATTTGCACAAGGAGGGATTTTCAGTGGTGCATCAGTGCTGAACATCAACTCCTCAAGCGGCACCCTGGGCAATTTAAATGGCGTTTCCGGAGAATTCGTGATAAGCTATGCATTTACGGGCTCGGGGTGCACTGCATCCGGTGAGTTCAGTGATACCATTCAGGTGCAAAATGCCTTGCCGCCTGAATTCAACTTTTCATATCCTTCTGTTTTATGTTCAGGTGGTGGCAATGTGCTGCCTCAATTCCCACCCGGATTTTCATTTACGGGAACTTTCAGCAATCAGGGGACCGGACTTAACCTAAACACTTCTACAGGCGAGGTAAACCTGCTAAACACTCCGGTGGGATCATACCAGGTAACATTCACCACCCAGGCAAGCGGCTGCTTTCTGGCGGGTACCTATACAGACACGCTTCTCGTAGGCGATGGACAGGAACCGGTGGTGGGCTTTTCTTTTCCGGATACCATCTGCAACAATGCGCTGGTACTGCCTCAAACCATACCCGGATTTACAGCGGGAGGCAACTTCAGCGGGAGCGGAAACCTCCCGGTTAATCCACTTTCGGGGGCCATTTCTCCGCAGGGTATTAACGGACTTTTCGGCATCAACTATACCGTTGCTTCGGATGGATGCGATGATGGAGGAAGTTTTACGGATTCTGTTTTTGTAAAACCACTTACCATCACCACTATCAATTTCTCCTATCCGGCAGAAATCTGTTTGGGTGCAACTACTGCTTCACCCACTCTTGCAGCCGGCCATACAACCGGTGGACTCTTTTCATCGGATGTGCTGCAGGTAGATAGCCTGACAGGGGTTGTCTCCAACATCCCACAACAGGTTGGCAGTTTTCCGGTGAAATACAGG
>JBEICQ010000221.1:0-2604 GCA_040383885.1 Flavobacteriales bacterium
CATTTGATGAGTAGCCCAGCACTTCATTGGCAAAAGTGAGACGCTTGCCTTCTGCAATCTGAATGTTTTTAAAATGTGGACGCATGCTTGATTGAAGCACCTGCAATACACCGCCTGCCCATTCTTTTCCTGTAATAGGCTCGCTTGAGTTAGTTTTCTTGGAACTTTCCAACATAGATGCGCTTATTAATCATGTGATTATCGGTGGTGATACGGAGGATGTAAATCCCTTCCTCGAGAGAGGATACATCAATGGGCTGCAAGGAACCCGGGGGCATTTGCTCTGTAACTGCCTTCCCCATGAGGTTAAACATGCGGTAGGTGGTATTGATGTCCATCGGTCCCTGCACAACAAAACTTCTGGAAGCAGGATTCGGATAGATGATAAAAGTATCGGAAGAAACAAGCTCTTGGGTGGAGGATGGTGCTGAAACCTCCCGAACAGGTTTGGAACTCCAGGGACAAAAACTTTGCACAGTGCCTAACCAATAAGCCGTGTCGGTATCTACATCGGTGAATGGACAACCATCACAGAGTTCAATGGCGAACTCTGCAAGTTCCCACTGATTGGGTACAAAATGCCAGCGAAAGGAATGACCTGCATTGAAATTGAAGCCACCGTTGCCTGAGGCGATGGGACCGGAAATAAATTTGCGATTCTGCATGGGTCTTTGAAGGTTGGCGAGCACAGAATCTACTACTGCCGGATTGGAGGCACAGGCCACAAAAGAGGTATCCTGCCAGTTGTTATGTCCGCAAACCACCGTAAATTCAAAATAACGCATGGGTTGGGCCACCAGTGAAATGGAGTAGAGTAAAATCGAAAAAATGAAAAGGCGTCGGTAGCGTTTCATGTTTTTTTTTGACAATCAGGGTCATGGTTGTATGCCTTCAAAAATAAAAAAATTCCCTTCTGTGCATTGTTAAAAACAGAAAAACCAAAACAGAAAAAACTCTTGCAAAAGAGCAATCAATCGGGAAAAAATCGAATTTGGTTTGAACAATTACTTGTTTGGTGTGTCTATATCAACTGTTGGTCATGTCAGAACCTATTCTCTCCGTTTCGGGATTGTGTAAAACTTATGGAAACTTCCGTGCAGTAGATCATTTAGATCTATCGGTTCCGGCGGGTCAAATATTCGGATTTCTTGGTCCAAACGGAGCGGGCAAAAGCACCACAATCAGAATGATGCTGGGATTGATTCACCCTGATGCAGGAAGAATCAGTTATTTCGGCAAAGATTTTTTTTCTCACCGCAGTGAATCCCTCAAAAAAACAGGTGCCATCGTAGAGCGGCCGGATTTTTATCTGAACCTGAGTGGCGAACGAAACCTGAAGATTCTCGGAGAAATGCAGGATGCCGATGTGAGCGATGGTCATATTGCCGAGGTCTTGCGCTTTACGGGTCTGGGTGAGCGAGGAAAGAGTGCTGTAAAAACCTATTCGCAAGGAATGAAACAACGATTGGGGATTGCGCAGGCCCTGCTGCATGCTCCCAAACTCATAATTTTAGATGAACCCACCAACGGACTGGACCCGCGCGGCATGCGTGAGATCAGGGAGCTGGTAGTGAAACTGAACAAAGAAAGGGGGATGACAGTGATCTTTTCCTCGCACTTGCTTCATGAAGTAGAAATGATTTGTCACTCTGTGGTGCTCATTAACAAAGGAAAAAAAGTTGCTGAAGGCAAAGTGGAAGATATTTTACGCAAACACAATCCCCTGATGAAAATTGAAGTGGAGGACCCGGCTGCTTTTCTTGATAAAATAGGAAAAAGTCCCTATGCGGATGCACTTGCTTCCTCTGATACATACAATCTATTGATCAAACTTGATAAAAAGGAATTGCCCGACTTTCACCGATGGCTTTGTGCTGAGCAGATTGGTTTGCAAACCTTATCGCCTGCGGGCACACTGGAAGATTTTTTTATTGCCAACACCTGATGTTTTCACTTGTAAAAATAGAATTGCTAAAAATGTTCGCCAGGGGCAGAACCTACATTGCACTGGGTGCCATCCTGTGTATTGTGTTTGCCATCTTGCTTGCACTCTACATAGACGGCGAGAATTTTTTTCAGTTCCAGACGCAGAACCTGCGTGATAGTTTTTTATTCGAGGGTCATCTACTCAACGGATACCTGGCTTCCTACATCATTCTTACTGCTCTGCTGGTGCATATTCCCTTTTTAATTGCCCTTGTGGCAGGTGAAATGGTAGCCGGAGAGAGTGCAGCAGGTACCCTCCGCCTAATTCTTATCAGACAAGCTTCACGAACAGAGGTACTCTCTGCCAAATTCATTGCCCTCATGCTTTATTCTGTGCTCATGGTGTTGTTGCTTGCCGCAAGTACGATGATTCTGGGTGTGTTGCTTTTTGGCACAGGAGATTTGTTTGTGGTGAGAGACACCATCTGCGTGTTCAACAGTGAAGACACCTCCTGGCGATTGCTGAGTGCCTTTGCCTTTGCCATTCCCGGCATGGGCGTGGTGGCAGCCATTGCCTTTATGTTCTCTGTGTTTAGCGACAACTCCATTACCCCGGTGATATTGACCATGGTCATCATCATTGCTTTTATGATCTTATCGGCCATCAACCTGAGTCTC
>JBEICQ010000222.1:0-2597 GCA_040383885.1 Flavobacteriales bacterium
GATTTGGTACAGGTTAGATGGAACGGACTGTTTTTTAAAATGCTCCTGCTGGATGCGGTTCATCCCCAATTGGGCGGTAATAAATGGTTTAAACTCAAATACAACCTAAAGGCTTTTAATGCAGGTAAGTACACTGGGATGGTTAGCATGGCAGGGCCTTACTCCAATCATTTGTACGCCCTGGCATGGCTGAGAAAGATCAGTGGTATTAAAATCACTTGTTTTATCAGAGGAATGGATGCTCCCCAACCATCGGCTACCCTTCTCTTTGCAGAGATGCAGGGTATTCATCTTATCCCCCTCAAAAGAAGTGAATACTCGCAATTAAGAGATAGCCCTGATGACATTCTTAAAAATTATGGATTTTCAAATCATTATTGGATACCCGAGGGTGCGGCAAATGAGGAGGGCAGAAAAGGTTGCTCAGAAATTGTGGATTTCATTCCCCCTGACTGTACAGATGTGATTGTCCCTTTTGCCACAGGAGCAAGTTGCAGAGGCATGTTGCTTCATCCCCGGATCGACTTTTGCATTCACGCAATGGCCGTACTGAAAGGGTATCATAACTACGATGTAAAGATGGGTGGGACATTGCATGCGAATCGTTTCAGGTTTTATACTGATGCCCATGATGGCGGATACGCCAAATCCTCGGAGGGGCTCCGAAGATTTGTCAAAGATTTTTGGGAGGAGACCGGTATTCTTACTGATCTTGTTTACAACGGTAAAGCACTCTATGCGGCAACCCAAACCCTGATACCTGAATTACTGGAGCGCCGGGGCGAAGTTGTATATATACATACAGGTGGTTTACAAAATGGATTGAATCATCCTTTTTAAAATCAGGAGAGAATCTGTTCAGTGTGGTTCTTCGTATCTACCTTCTCGATGATGTCTTCTATTTTTCCATCGGCACTGATAAGAAAGGTGGTTCTTGCAATACCCATGTATTTTTTTCCGTACATGCTTTTTTCAACCCATACTCCAAAGGCTTCAGCAATGCTGTGATCCGTATCTGCAATTAAATCAAAGGGGAGATTGTATTTGGCAATGAATCGGGAATGTTTTTTTTCATCGTCTGGGCTAACACCCACCACTGCATAGCCCATGTCCAGAAGGGTTTTATGATTCTCAGCAAGGTTACATGCCTGGGCAGTACAGCCCGGCGTGTCATCTTTGGGATAAAAATAAAGGACCAGTTTCTTACCTTTAAAATCATTGATTGAAATGGTTTTACCATCCTGGTTTTTGCCGGTAAAGGCAGGGGCTTTTTTGCCAATTGGGGGGAGACTCATGGTTGAATTTATTTGGGTGATTTGATAAACAATACGGCTGCTACGCAGGAAAAAAGAATATTGGGGATCCACACTGCCAGCAGGGCAGGGGCGTTGCCTGCCGTTGCAAAGGTGTTTGATACCTGCATGAACAGGATGTAGATAAAACTAAGGGCCACGCCGGCTCCAATGTGAAAACCAATACCACCTCTCACTTTGCGAGAGGAGAGTGATACTCCAATAAGTGTGAGTACAAAAGTGGCGAAAGGAAGAGATGTCCGCTGGTATTTCTCTACCTGATAAAATGTGACTTGCTCTGAACCTTTCATTTTTTCATTCTGTATGAACCGATTTAATTCAAAAAAGTTCATGGTCTGTATATTATCAATTCTTCTGGTAAACTCTGAGATGCCTAATTTGATATTGATCACTTTTTTATCTCCGGTTTTAATTTTTTCGCCATTCTTGTGAAACCATCTTTCAGTATAATTTTTAACAAGCCAGTTTTGCTTAACACTGTCCCATTCTACAATTTCAGCATTCAGCTTGTATTGTAATTTGCCACTACTAAATCTTTCGAGCGCAAATTTATAACCCATGTTGTCGCCCGTGTTAAAAGATTCCAGATACACAAACTCCCCGGGTTGAATTTGCCTGTGCACATGCATATCGCTAAAATGATGTTTGCCATGCATGTATTTATCTTCAAACTCCAACCTGTGCTTGTTTGCAATAGGAATAACAAAATTGAGCAGCAAAAAGGATAGTAATGCAATCACCGATGAGGCTACGATGTATGGAACGGTGAACCTAAGAAAGCTTACCCCACTGCACAGGATGGCAATAATTTCTGTGTTGTATGCCATTCTGGAAGTAAAAAATATAACCGAGATGAAAGTAAAAAGGGGGCTGAATAAATTGATAAAATAAGGAATGAAGTTGAGGTAATAGCCAAAAATGATGGCACTTAATGGAGCATTTGCGTTTAAAAAATCATCCAGCTTTTCTGAAATGTCAAAGATGATTGTGATGGAAATAATTAAACCGATGGAATAAAAAAAAGTCCCTAAAAACTTTCTGATAATATACCTGTCGAGGATTTTCATTGAAACGCAGCCAAAACTAATGTATTTAGATGGTGGAATGATTTTTCAATCAGCAATTCGCATAGTGTCAAAATAACACTTATATTTGCGCCATGGATTTAAAAAGCATCATACATTTTCCGCAGTTAAGCGAAATACCCCCCGAATATTCAACGAAATTGGTCTATGAACAAAAGCATTACCTGGTTGATGGTGAACTGATCCCATGGCATGGAGC
>JBEICQ010000223.1:0-2565 GCA_040383885.1 Flavobacteriales bacterium
AGCCCCATAAAAATCAACGCGACACCAAAAAATATCATCCAGATAAATGCACGTTGTCGCTTCCGGCGACGAGAGGTTGAGCCCGATGCCTGAAAATATAAAAAAGTACTCCATACAAACCCTCCAAAAGCAAACATGAGAAAAAAATAAAACAACATGATTTTGGCGGTATAAATCCCCAGCAAATACATATTCTTACAATTTATAATATTAGCAATATCGTCCATATAAACCTAAAAGCTGATAGACACAAAGAGCTTACCTGCCTATCCGGGCTTTTACATATCCTTTGTTCTTCAAATATGCACTTAATTTCTCACACTGATCCCCCTGAATCAGGATGACACCATCTTTTACACTGCCCCCGGTACCGCTATGGGTTTTGAGTTCTTTTCCCAAAGCTTCCAGGTCTTCTTCTCGCCCTACAAATCCCTCCACCAGCGTTACCGCCTTTCCGGCTCTTTGCTTACGATCTATCTTAATCACAAGTGGCTGATCTTTTTTATCAAGTGTCTGTATCTCTTTTTCCTCCTCTTCATCAAAACGAAATGAAGGATCTGTGCTGTAAACGATCCCTCCTTTTTTATCAGATTGCTTTTTTCCCATTGCTATCAGATTTATGATATTATCACTGCTTTCAAACTCAAGTCCAGGCTTCTTGCCTGATGGATTAATGCTCCCGAGCTCACATAATCAACACCGGTTTCTGCTATTTCTCGAATATTTTCAAGATTGACCCCTCCACTTGCTTCCGTTTCTATTTTGCCATCCACCATGTTCACAGCCTCACGCAAATCATTAAGGGAAAATTATCCAGCAAAATACGATCTGCCTTGCCCGACTGTATCACCTTTTGTACATCTGCCAACGTCCTTGCTTCTACTTCTATTTTCAATTCAGGCTTTATATCGCACACATAACGATGCGCGCGATCAAGTGCTTCATCTATGCCTCCGCAGTAATCAATGTGATTGTCTTTAATCAGAATCATATCGTAAAGACCAAAACGGTGATTCCCTCCACCTCCAATGCGAACAGCCTCTTTCTCCAACAACCGGAAATTGGGAGTTGTCTTTCTGGTATCAAGTATTTTTGTATTTAACCCTTCCAGTTTCTCCACATAGAGACTCGTGAGTGTAGCAATGCCGCTCATTCGCTGCATGGTATTCAATACAAGTCTTTCACATTGAAGTATCACTGAAGCAAATCCTTCTACTTCGAAAGCATGTTGTCCGAACTCCATCAAATCCCCATCATTCATCATCGCTTTAAAATGACAATCGGGCTGCATCGATTTAAAAATAAATTCAGCCACTTCCATCCCTGCAAGCACCCCCGAATCTTTCACTTTCAAAACAGCCTTCCCTCTGACATCCGGACTAATCGTACTGATAGTAGTATGATCTCCGTCTCCGATGTCTTCCCGCAAGGCCGATTGCACAAGCTCCGATAATTTTTCCTGGAAAAAAGGACTCATCCTGCAAAACTAAAGGAAATAATGCAGGCTGTACATCCGTTGAATAGAAGACAAGCAATAAAATTCTCCTTGCTGCTTTACAGGGTAAAATCAAGTAATTTCGCAAAGCAAACAATCAATACAAAAGACCTTAAAACGAACGATCAAAATGAGTGCTAAAAAAGTGATCCTGATGATTATGGATGGATGGGGACTTGGGCAAGTGGCCGGTTCCGATGCGATACAACAAGCCAATGCTCCTTTTGTGAAAAGCCTCTATGGGCAATACCCCCATACAACGCTCATAACCTGTGGCGAAGAGGTGGGCTTACCCGAAGGACAAATGGGCAACAGCGAAGTGGGGCATCTCAATCTCGGAGCCGGACGCATCGTTTATCAGGAGTTGCAACGCATTCATGTTGCCATCCGCGATCAATCTTTTTTCAGCAATCCCGCTCTGTTATCAAGCATTGATTATGCCATTCGTGAAAATAAAGCTTTACACCTGTTAGGACTTGTTAGCGATGGGGGTGTTCATTCACATACAGATCATTTAAAAGCAATTACAAAGCTTTGCAAGGATAAAGGACTTTCAAACGTATTTATTCATGCCTTTACAGACGGCAGGGATACAGATCCGAGGAGTGGACTTGGTTACTTAACAGATCTGCAAAAACATCTTTCAGCAACAACCGGCATCATCGCTTCCATTACCGGACGTTATTATGCAATGGATCGTGACAAGCGTTGGGAAAGAGTCAAACTTGCTTACGATGCACTAGTATCAGGAGTAGGTGAACAATCTGACAACATGCTGAAATCTGTAGAAGACTCATATCAGAAAAACATCACTGACGAATTCATTCAGCCGATCATCAATAAAAATATAGATGGAAAAATTGGCCAGGACGATGCCGTTATCTGTTTTAACTTCCGAACAGATCGTTGCAGAGAAATTACGCAGGCACTTACACAGCAGGACTTCCCTGAATTTGGAATGAAAAAAATAGATCTTCACTATACAACCATGACAGAGTATGACAAAACATACAACAATGTTCATGTAATATTTGAAACTGACAACCTCCATCAAACATTAGGAGAAGTAA
>JBEICQ010000224.1:0-2561 GCA_040383885.1 Flavobacteriales bacterium
AGATATCATGGGCAGAGTGGTGATGAGCGAAACACTACCGGCAGGAAAAAACCTCATACACTTTACAGGTAAAAAAGGAATGTTTTATCTAAGGACCCGGAACATTTCCGGAACCAAAGAAAAAGTAAGCACTTTTATAATCGAATAAGCTATGATTGAAAAATCTAGTTGGCCTTGGCGCCGACGAGGTATTTCAGGTGGTAATCAACAAGTCCGTAAATAGGTTTCTGTATGATATTACCAACTTGCACATGGAGCTCTGATGCGGCATCTCTGAGCACATCCTCAAAAAGATGAGCGATGGATCCGATAAAATGAACCGGATATTTCTGATACCCCTGAAAACAGAGCACATGGTTTTTCATAAAGTGAATCATTCCCTTGTAGACCATGTCATGTACATAAGAAAGATGCTTGAACTCAGTAATGACGGGCATGAATGAGGCGAGGTAAACATTTGCGTGAGGCTTCATGTAAACATGCTCAAAAATCACATCCTTGTTAAGCTTATACCTGGTTTCCAAGGCATGATGCAGTTCAGCAGGCAGCTGTTTGTAGAGAAAGGCCGCAAGGATTTGCTTCCCGTAATAGCTTCCACTTCCCTCGTCACCGAGAATATACCCGAGCGCGGGCACCTGTTCCTTTACGATGTCGCCATCAAAATAACAACTGTTTGAACCTGTACCCAGTATGCAGGAAATCCCCGGAGAGCCGCTGTAGGTAGCAAAGGCTGCAGCCACCAGGTCATGATCAACATAAATATTGGCTTTGGGAAAACAGGCTTTGAGGCCTCGCTCCACTACCGATTTTAAATCCCGGCTGGAGCAACCGGCACTGTATAAAAACAAAAGCTTAACCTTGTCGCTGTAGGAATACAATTCCTTGTTGTGACGAATGGCATCACTGATGATCTGTTCATTGTGAAAAAAGGGATTGAACCCCATGGTGCTGAAGTCGTGACGATGCTCTCCATCAATCAGAACCCAGTCACATTTTGTTGATCCGCTGTCGGCTATTAAAATCATGTGCGTAATGTTATGGATTGTTGTTGGTTTTACAAAAGAAAATCAGTGGAAAGGAATTTGGATTTCCTTTGTTCCAGAATTTCGGTGGATATCTTTTGGTTGATTTCACTGTCTTTGAATGCTACCATCGTACGGATGGAGAAGACCCTAAGCGCATCACTCACACTGAGGGTACCCTCTGCACTGTCTTTTCTTCCGTTAAAGGGATACACATCCGGACCTCTCTGGCACTGGCTATTGATGTTAACCCTGCACACCTGATTTACCATGTGATCAATAAGGGCTGACATCTCATCGCTGTTGTTGCCGAATAAACTTACCTGTTGGCCGTAATTGGATTCGACCATGTATTTGACCGGAGTTTCAATATTGGAAAATGGAACCACCGGAACCACCGGTCCAAACTGCTCCTCATGGTAAATCCGCATACTTGTATCTACGGGAAACAAGACGCTTGGATGAACATAACTACCGATGATTGTTCCCCCATTGCTGTTGACAATTTCTGCTCCTTTTGCAAGGGCATCATCAATCAATCCTTTAATATAAGCAGGCTTATCAGGTTCAGGCAAGGGTGTAATAAAAGCATTTTCATAGGGCATTCCCTTCTTTAGCTTTTCAAGTCCAAGATTCAATCGTTTTAAAAATTCCTCTACGATGTTTTCGTGCACAAACAAAATCTTGAGTGCCGTACAGCGTTGTCCGTTAAAACTGAGAGAACCGGTGATACATTCTTCTACAGCCACATCCAAGTCGGCATCTTTCAGAACGATCCCCGGGTTTTTGGCTTCTAGTCCCAGCACGGAGCGAAGCCTGTTTGGCCTGGGATGTTGTTTCTTGAGCACATTGGCCGTGCGGCTGCTTCCTATAAAGCCAAACACATCAATTTTTCCGGTTTCCATGAGTGTTCCGATGGTGTCTTTTCCGTGGCCATAAATGATGTTAATCACACCCTTCGGGAAACTATCCCTAAAGGCTTCCAGCAGAGGATGCAGGAGGAGCACACCAAAACGGGCAGGTTTAAGAATCACACAGTTGCCCATGATCAGTGCGGGAATAAGCAAGGCAAAAGTTTCATTCAAGGGATAATTGTAAGGTCCCATACAAGCCACAACGCCCAATGGACCTCGCCTGATCTGCGCATAAATCCCCTGCTCTTTCTGTAATCTTGATGAAGTACGATCCAGATTTTTTAGGGCTTCAATTGTATCTAAAATGTAATCAATGGTTCTATCAAATTCCTTTTCCGCATCCTTGATGTTTTTACCAATCTCCATCACCAGGTAAGCCACTACTTTTTCTCGTTGCATCTTCATGGCTTTGGTAAACTTTTGCATGCAGGCAATGCGCTTTTTAACGGTCATGGTGGGCCACTCTCCGCGCCCCTGATCGTATGCTTTGTGAGCAGCATCAAGAGCCTTCAAACTCTCTTCGGAACCCAATACAGGACAAGAACCCAATCGCAATCTCTCTGTTTTTTCGCCCTTGCGGTGCATCACCGCAGAGAACACATCTTCAACCGCTCCATGCCATGGG
>JBEICQ010000225.1:0-2471 GCA_040383885.1 Flavobacteriales bacterium
AGATTGGGTAGTGGTTTGATGCGGTATTGAAAATAGCCCATGCTGCCATCATAATCTGTAGTGCTGTCGGGCAACATGATGTTGTTAAAGCGAATGGTAAGCAAGTTATTGTTCATCTGCACAGAGGCAGGATGGGAATATCCCAATACTTCAAAAGTGTTTCTGTCTAATTGCAGATCCAAGGTATCTCTTAATCGAATGTTAAAGGCAGGTGCAGTGCCTGTGTTTTGAAAATGAATGGTGTAAGTAAACCAATCATCATAACCGGGCAATACGCTTTGCGGATACACTTCTTTCATATTAGGGTCGTAGGAGTTGACAACCTGGTAACAGAAATTGTAAGTATTGTTAAGGGTATCTGCATCCTGTGGAAAGGGAGTAATATGCACCTGAACACATACCTGATCGTTTGCCTGGGCAGTGGTATCGGTCAGTAACCAAATACCAAAAGAGGAAGAAGTGATATCATTAAAATCGCTTATGTTGTAGGTAAGGGTATTTCCGTTAACCAATGGTGTGAGGGCATTTGCCTGGGGAGAATGGTAGCTTACCGGTCCGCTGATGCTTAGCTCCACGGTGCCCGAGGTGTTTTCGCCATTGCACATGAGGTGATAAAGTAATTCGTCACTAAGGATGTTGGTTTGTACACTATGAATTTGTCCCGGAAACACCCAGCCCTCATGATGAACAGACTGTATGCGCAGGTCGTAGTCAACATTACAGGCAACCGGAAAATGCAAGTTCATCAGGTTCTGGTTGCTGCTGTCGAGCGTAAAAGTCTGCATACTGCTAATGCCGCAATTCATCTGTAGAGGCAAGGCAAGGGTATCAATTTTTACAAAGTAGGAGTCGGGTACCATACTGCCAAAACTATACATGCCGTTGAGGGTGTAACTTAGGGCAACAAAATTGTTTTGCTGGTCATACAATTTCACAGGGATGTTTTGAGTAAACAAATCACCTGCATCAGGAAGGCAGTCTCCGTTTAGATCGGTATACACCCGTCCGCTCAGGTTGCTTACCTGGCAATTGTTGGGATTGTTTACCGAATCATTGTCCATGCATAATGGCAGTCCGCCACTGTAAAAAGTCTGGTTGGGAACACAGGTAAGCGGATTGTTGATGAGACCAAAGAGCCATTCTGTGTTGGGATAGATATTGTAAGGTAAGTTATTGACGCAGGAAATATTGTTGTTCGATATTTTAAACTCATACATCTGATTAGGTACAGCAGGAATATAGGTCAGTTGATTTTGTTCACAGTTAAGGGAAAATAAACTATCCGGCAAAACAGGCAAGTAGGTAAGTTGATTGTAGAAACAATGTAAATAACCAAGACTTTGGGGCAGAGCAGGCAGTTCGCTCAGCTGGTTTTGGGAACAATGCAATTCAAAGACCTTTGATGGCAATGGAGGCAGTTGGCTCAAGTAATTGGAGTAACACACAAGGGAGCGGAGAGAATCAGGGAGCGCAGGAAGGCTGCTTAATTGATTACCGCCACATCCTAAATAGAACAAATTATTTGGCAAGGCAGGAAGAGTTTGAATCACATTATTATAGCAGTTGAGTTGCCAAAGATGGCTTGGTAAATCCGGAAGTTGAGAGATAGAATTATTGTTAACACTCAAATAATAAAGAGAGGTGGGAAGGCTTGGAAGCGCAGTAAGTAAATTATGCTCACATGATAGAATAAACAGAAAGGATGGAAGGGAATCGAGTGCTTGAATAAAGTTGTTACCACAGTATAAGTTCTGCAGAGAAGAAGGCAGTACAGGTAGACCCCCCAGTTGATTGTGCATGCAACTTAACTCAATTAGAGATGCAGGCAGGGCTGTAAGAGAGGTCAACTCGTTGCTGTCGCAATACAGGCGGTTTAAACCCGATGGCAGTGGCGGCAAATTTGTGAGGTGATTTTTATTACAATTCAGATAAGTCAAATTGGTAAAATACTCAATACCACTGATGTTATGAATCCCTTTGTTTCTTATTGTCAACTCATAGGTTTGTAAAATTTGCTGGCATGATACATCAAGGCTGTCTCCATTCATACATCCCGGAAACAAGCCGGTAAGTGTTGCTGCGAAGTTGCTGTCGGGGATGGCAACATACTGAGCAGATCCTCTGCCGGAGTAAAAAAAGAGTGGCAGCAAAAAAATTAATTTGAGAAAAGTTTTCATAGGAGGCAGAGTTTATAATCAAATCTAAGTATTTAATTAAAGGGATTTATGATTTAATGCGATTTTAAGGTTGATCCTTAACATCTTCTTAATACACCCATCAATCAAAGCGCCGGATAAAATTTAATCGGCGAGTGTAATCACACGCTTACTTTTTCTTCTGCAATAGGAAGCCCTGATTTCAAATCCACCTCTTACATTGGTGGCAGCACTTAATGCGGAGAGATTGATGTCATAGCTGATACCGAGCAGTAATGATTTTTTAAATTCGTAATGAAAGGAAGGAATAATTGC
>JBEICQ010000226.1:0-2457 GCA_040383885.1 Flavobacteriales bacterium
CCGCGTTTTTGTCTTATTTTGCACGCACTTTTAAAACATCAACTAACTCACTCTATCAATATGGAAAACAAAGAATCAAGTGCCGGTAAATGCCCCGTGATGCACGAACAGCGGCCGGCAGCAGGAACAAGAAATCACAACTGGTGGCCCAACAGCATCAGACTGAACACACTTCGTCTGCATGGAAAATCCAACAATCCGCTTGCAAAAGATTTCGACTACCGCAAGGCTTTTGAAAACCTTGATTACGAGGGACTCAAAAAGGATTTGCATGCCCTGATGACAGACTCAAAAGAGTGGTGGCCCGCTGATTTTGGACACTATGGTCCCTTTTTTATTCGTCTGGCATGGCATACGGCAGGTACTTACCGTACATCCGACGGTAGGGCAGGTGCCTCGCAAGGCTTGCAGCGATTTGCACCTCTCAACAGCTGGCCTGACAATACCAACCTCGACAAGGCGCGCAGGTTGCTGTGGCCTATCAAACAAAAATACGGGCAACAAATATCCTGGGCCGACCTCATGGTGCTGGTAGGCAATGTGGCGCTCGAATCCATGGGCTTTAAAACATTTGGATTTGGTGGTGGTCGGGAAGATGTATGGGAACCGGCCGAAGATATCTACTGGGGCAGGGAAACTACCTGGCTCGCCGGAAACAAAAGGTACACCGGTGAGCGCGACCTGGAACAACCTCTTGCTGCAGTGCAGATGGGTTTGATTTATGTGAACCCGGAAGGTCCTGATGGCAATCCGGATCCCATTGCCTCTGCCAAAGACATCCGCGAAACTTTTGGGCGCATGGCAATGAATGACGAAGAAACAGTGGCCCTCATTGCCGGAGGACATACCTTCGGAAAATCCCATGGTGCCGGCGATCCTGCCAAGCTCGGTCCCGAACCGGAAGGCTCTGCCATCGAAAACCAGGGCATCGGCTGGGTCAGCAGCAACGGAAGCGGAAAAGGAAAAGACACCGTAACAGGTGGTCCCGAACTTGTGTGGACAAGCACACCTACCCAATGGAGCAATAACTATTTTGAAAATCTTTTTGCCTATGAGTGGGAACTCACAACCAGTCCTGCCGGAGCAAAACAATGGAAGGCGAAAAATGCACCTGCCAATATTCCTGATGCACATGATCCCAACATCAAACATGTGCCCATGATGCTCACCACTGATCTGGCACTGAGGTTTGACCCTGCTTACGAAAAAATTTCGCGTCGCTTTCTCGAAAACCCCGATGCTTTTGCTGATGCTTTTGCACGCGCATGGTTTAAACTTACGCACCGCGACATGGGACCCAGGTCACTTTACCTCGGCCCTGAAGTACCCGCTGAAGAGCTTATCTGGCAAGACCCTATTCCGGCCACTACATCAAAACCCCTCGATGCAAATGACATCACTTCACTGAAGCATGCCATCCTCGACTCCGGACTCTCTGTTTCTGATCTCGTGTTTACTGCATGGGCCTCTGCCAGCACCTACCGCCAGTCCGACAAAAGAGGCGGAGCCAATGGGGCACGCATCCGTCTGGCACCACAGCGCTACTGGAAGGCAAACAATCCCGAGCGATTGAGCAAAGTGCTGGATGCTCTTGAAAAAATCCAAGGTACCTTTAACGCAGCCCAACAGGGTGGCAAAAATGTTTCTATGGCCGATTTAATTGTCCTCGGAGCTTCTGTTGCCATCGAAAAAGCGGCTGCCAATGCAGGTCATTCCATCAGCGTTCCTTTCCACGCGGGACGCACTGATGCCACTCAGGAACATACCGATGTGGAATCTTTTGGCGTGCTTGAACCCATTGCCGATGGTTTTAGAAATTATACCAAAGGGAAATACACAATCTCCACAGAAGATTTGCTCATAGACAAAGCCCAGCTGCTCTCTCTCTCTGCCCCGGAAATGACGGTAATTATTGGTGGTTTAAGGGCGCTGAATGCCAACTGGGATGGAAGTATGCATGGTGTGTTTACACATAAAAAAGATACCCTGAGCAATGATTTTTTCGTAAACCTGCTCGACATGGATACTGTATGGAAACCCATTGACAACCACAGCGAGGTGTTTGCCGGACATGACCGTGCCACCGGAAAAGCAAAGTGGACTGCCACAAGGGCTGATCTTATCTTCGGTTCAAACTCCGAGTTGCGTGCCCTTGCAGAGGTGTATGCTTCGGCTGATGCAAGCGATAAGTTCATTCATGACTTCGTAGCCGGCTGGACCAAAGTGATGGAGCTTGACCGTTTTGATCTGCACCACTGATTCTTTTACATTACATGCTTCTTTGAACCCTGCCTGTGAAAAACATGGCAGGGTTTTTCAATATTTTCAGGGTTTCTCAGACGCTGATCCCATCTCGCATGTTTTTTTTAAAACCGTTTTTTAGTCAGGGAATCCATGCTCCAATATCTGATTCTTGCAAGGGTTATTCAGGAAGCTCGTCCTTATCAATGTTTTTAC
>JBEICQ010000227.1:0-2455 GCA_040383885.1 Flavobacteriales bacterium
AGACATTCTGGTAATATCCGATTCTTTGATGATAGGTGAGGTGGTTTTGCAACAATTTGCACAACTCAGGCAATCAGTTATTTCAAATACGGTTTCATGTGCGTCATGAAATTTCTCATCCAATTCTCTGGGAGGAATTCCAAGCAGTTTTTTTTTGAGGTTTTTGGGATTCACCTCCTTTTATTAGTTTGTGAAGAGAGTATCGTCTACCAGGTTTGGTAGTGTGACTTTTAACAAAGGTTCTTTTTTCATGGCCTCTGAGATCGCAAAAATAGCTTCCGGATTACGGGCCCAACTTCTTCTTGCAATGCCGTTGTTTACATCCCAGAAAAGCATGTTGTGTGCTCTTTTTGCTGAGGCCTCAGAACCGTCAAGGACCAGACCGAAGCCACCATTGATTACCTCGCCCCATCCTACGCCTCCTCCGTTATGAAGGCTCACCCATGTGGCACCTCTGCAGGCATCACCGGCAAAATTCTGAACAGCCATATCAGCGGTAAATCGTGATCCGTCGTAAATGTTTGATGTTTCCCGGTAGGGAGAGTCTGTTCCGGAAACATCGTGATGATCGCGACCAAGAACGACAGGGGCCGAAATTCTTCCTTCAGCAAGCGCTTTGTGAAATGCGGCTGCAATTTTCATTCTACCTGTGGCATCGGCATAAAGAATTCTCGCCTTGGATCCAACCACCATATTGTTGGCCTTTGCCTGTTCTATCCAACGAATATTATCATCTAGTTGCATAGATATTTCAGGTGCTGCCGTTTTTCTCAACTCCTTCATCACCTCTAGTGCCAACTCATCTGTGAGAGCGAGGTCATTTTCAGATCCTGATGTGCAAACCCAACGAAAGGGCCCAAATCCATAATCAAAGCACATCGGACCGAGAATATCCTGGATGTAACTGGGATACTTAAAGCTTCCGTCTTCATTAAGAATATCTGCATCTGCTCTTGAAGCTTCTAAAAGAAAGGCATTACCGTAATCAAAAAAATACATGCCTCTGCGATGCATGGCGTTGATGGCATCAACTTGTCTTTTTAGTGAGGCATATACCGCATTGCGAAATTCCTCCGGTCGCTCTGCTATCATGAGATTGCTTTCTTCCAGGCTATAACCCACAGGATAATAGCCACCCGCAAAGGGATTGTGCAAACTCGATTGATCTGAGCCTATTTCTACCTGAATATTATTTTTCACGATGAATTCCCAAAGATCTACCGCATTTCCCTGGTAGGCGATGGAAACAGCCTCTTTGCTTTCTCTGGCCCTTTGTACTCTTTTAAAGAGGGCTTCCAAATCCGTGTAAACTTCATCCACCCATCCTTGTTTATGTCGGGTTTCAGTAGCCTTGGGATTGATTTCAGCAACCACACATATTCCCCCAGCGATAACAGTGGCTTTGGGTTGTGCCCCACTCATTCCACCCAGACCGCAGGTGACAAATACTTTTCCCTGCAGACCTTTTTCTCCCCGGGTAAAACGGCGGCCTGCATTCATTACCGTGATGCAGGTGCCATGTACGATTCCCTGAGGTCCTATGTACATATAGGAACCCGCAGTCATTTGCCCAAACTGGGTGACGCCAAGTGCATTGTACTTTTCCCAATCATCAGGTTTGGAGTGATTGGGTATCATCATTCCATTGGTTACAATCACTCTTGGTGCATCCGGTGTGGAGGGAAAAAGTCCCAGGGGATGACCGGAGTACATCACCAGGGTTTGCTCTTCGGTCATGTCAGCCAGATATTGCATGGTTAGACGGTACTGTGCCCAATTTTGAAAAACAGATCCGTTTCCTCCGTATGTAATCAGTTCATGAGGATGTTGCGCAACCTGTTTATCCAGATTGTTTTGTATCATCAGCATGATGGCAGCCGCTTGCCTGCATTTTGCGGGATACTCGTTTATGGGCCTGGCAAATATTTCGTTTACCGGCATATAACGATACATGTATATGCGTCCGTATTGTTCTAATTCTTGACTAAATTCCGGAAGTAATATTTTGTGCTGTGAAGCAGGAAAATACCTAAGTGCATTTTTAAGGGCCAGTTTTTTTTCTTCCGGGCTCAGGATTTTTTTTCTTTTTGGGGCATGATTTACCGCCTGATCATATGGTCGAGCAGGAGGCAATTCGGCAGGAATCCCTTCCAGGATTTCCTCCCGAAAGTCAATTTTTGTACGAACACTCATTCATTGGTTTTTTGAGAACGGATGAAACCGTCGGTTTTTTTATCGTATCCGAAAGGACAATGTTTGCAGCCACTTTTACAACAGTAGCCGCGTTTGAGGTGATATTTTTCGGTAAAAACAACATATCCCTGTTCTGTCAGGTAAAAATCCTCAGGATCTAATTTGTCGAGTCGGGAAAACATTTTCTTTGCACAAATTTATGATGAAATAAACTAACACGCCTGATTAAAAAAGGTTTAAAGTCATGCTACCGGAAGAAGAA
>JBEICQ010000228.1:0-2441 GCA_040383885.1 Flavobacteriales bacterium
AGTCCTGCTCGCTCTTAATGAAGAGCAAATCAAGAAAGGGAGCGATCATGGTTAAGGAAAAAAGCGAGAAAGCCACATACAAAATGTTGAAAAAGGCATTCAGAAAAGCCCATCTTTTATGGGGCCAGGCATAAGAAAGGATGTGGAGAAAGGAATTCAAATCATCGCAAAAGTGCGAAAAATCGTTAGAATTAAGTACTTTTGATTCACACTTAAACAACCATGAAAAGCTTCTCATTACTCCTGACTTTTTTTGCTGCATTTGTGCTGAGCCATTCCATTATGCTTGCACAACCTAATTTTCCTCCAAGTAATTTCAGTTGTCGGCTCAAAATCGTGCATTCAGCAAGTTCTGCCACCAGCGATGAAACAGTGGTGTATTTTAATCCTTCCGCCTCCGATTCTTATATCAATACTGAGGATGCGCCCAAATTTCCTCAGTTAAATGCACTTCTTATATACTCAATTGTCTCCGGTCAATACCTGGCCATCAATGCAATGGGTGCACTCACTCAGGAAAAAACGGTCGATATTGGCTTTCAGGTTCCATCAGCATCAACGGTGACCATCTCTTACACGCCCTTTGATCTCGAAGTTGGTAACTATTACGCCAACGCTGTTCTCGAATTGCAGGATTTGGTGGCAGGGGTGAGTGTGAATCTTATGGATACAAACAGCTACTCCTTTACTTCCGCCGCCGGTACTTTCAATAATCGGATCAGACTTCGTATGTCTGCTCCTTCTTATGTCTTTACAACTCCGGGTACATGCGACGATATCGGATCGGCTTATGTAACCAACTATAACTCCACGCCTGTTGGATACCAGGTTTTAGATTCATCAGGTAATATTGTTCAATCAGCTACAAACTTTACAGGAATCGCCCCACTGAATATTAACCAGGCCGGTATCTACTCATACAATTTTTATTACGGTGCAGATTCCTCAACATTCAGCACTACACTTCAGATGTTCCCCTCCATCGATGTTCCCAATATGTCTCTTGTTTTTTATCCGGATTCTGTTGTTAACATGGATGATAATTTCTTTATGGCCGAAGTTTCATGGCCGGGATTCGATTCATTTCTGGACTCTGCCTATTGGGAATTTGGAGATGGCAATTCATACTGGGGTTTCCTCGTAGACCGAACATTCTCTGCGCCGGGGATTTATCCTGTTACCCTTACCGGCTACGGGGATTCATGCAGCGCCTCTATTTCATTCAATATTCATGTGTATACCATCACCGGTGAGTCTGCGCTAAAAGGTAGAACCTTGTCTTATGTGCACAACAATATACTCACCCTTGAAAACAAAGAAGCCTCTCTGCAGGATTTGTTTCTAAGTGTTTCTTCTCTTGCCGGCCAGGAATTACTATCTCGGCGATTGATCATTCCCTCCGGATCATCCACTCAGCTATCTCTGGAGATGCTCCCCAGAGGAATATATTTTGCGAGAATGCAAGGTGCAAAGGAGGCGAAAACCCTCCGCTTTGTCATTCATTGATTTCCTCGGATTCATCTACTTCCACCTGCACCAAGATCGGCAGAGATTGGTTTACCGTTGTCTGCTGGATTGTTTGCTTCTGTTTTTGCTGTTGCTCTGACATGGGTCAGATATGATTGGCATACAGCGGGAGGACTAAATTGTGAATATTCACACAGAGCGATTCAGCCATTTTTTCATCACTTAAAAAGCAGAAAGGAAATAGTAACTGATGCTTGCCTGTGGAACCTTTCCTGCTCAATCGTTTGGCCTGAGGATGCAAGGCTCAGTGAAGAACCCGGCTCCGGAATTTTTTAGTTATTTCAAGTTCCGACTAAGGAGATTAGTTCACTCTTCTGAGGAGTGCTTGAAATCGATGTGTAGTTTAGAAAGTGCTTATTGCACGACAAACCTCAGCTGCTCTGATCTTTTTGCATGGTTCAGGCGAAGGATGTAAATCCCTTTTGAGAGCCCGCTGATGGGGATTTCCTGATGCATTGATTGGGGAGTATTTTCGGAAAACAACAGACGACCCGACAAGTCGAATACCTGATAGGCTGTGATTGACTGAGCGGCATCTACATATAGGATTCGGTTGGCAGGATTGGGATAAACGGATGATTGCAGGGCATTGTTTTCTTCGGTAGAGGCAAAAGTGTTTCTTCCTGAAACTCTTACATGGTCGAGGAAAAAATTGTTGCCATCTCCTCCGGATGTAAACAGAAACCTGATTCTTAGATTCGTACTGGAGGCAAAACCGGAAATGTTGGATAAATTTACCGTACGCCACTGTGTGGTATTTGTAGGAGTAAAGGATGTATTGGTAGCAGTAACTGTACCAAGAGAATTCCCTGACACATTGTACCTGAGTATCCATGTTTTGCCACAATCTGTACTTAGATATACCTGAAGGCGGTTGGAGGAAGTGGAAGTTGTTTTCTGGGCATAGGCATACC
>JBEICQ010000229.1:0-2337 GCA_040383885.1 Flavobacteriales bacterium
CAATGTTTGGCGGTAGCGCTCAATCCTTCTCTGGTTCCGGCTTTTTTTGCTGAATCGGTCATACAAAAATGTAACCGGACTATTAAACGCATCCGAAAGACTTTCCACTGCTCTTCTATTCGCTTTTTCATACATTTTTCTGAGGTATGCCACCATGCGCAGGCTATCGCGGTAATAGGCATTCAGGAAAGCATTTTTGATGATCCTGTCTCTGTTGAACGACTTGTAAACAAAAGGCTTCATAGGGATGGTATCATTGTGAAGGTAAATATGAACAGCGTAATTGTCTGCCCCTAGCATTGAGTGGAAGTAATGAAACTTGGTACCATAACCAAGTTTCCTGAACCTTATGGTATCGCCCTCGCTCACTTCCATCTCAAAAATTCCTGAAGAATCTGTGAGGGTGCGGTACTTACGGCTGAGGTTATCAACCGTTACCTCTGAAAGAGGAGCAAACCTTGCCGTTTCATCCTGCACGCTGCCTTGCAGGCGATAGCTTGTTTGGGCCTTGAGGGACGAAAAAAGCAACACCAAAAAGCAACAAAACATCCAATATCTTTCCACCTGTAATTTCACACTTCGCGAAGGTATAGGATTGTCTTGTGATGTTGATTAATGTTTGTTAAGCTTGGGGGCATCTTGAGACCTCTGAAAAATCTCCCAAAGATGTTGATAAATCGGTGAATTAAGTGGAAAACAACTGCTCAAAAAGGGGGCATTTTGAGTATATTTGTCGTCCTTTATGAATCAGGAAACAGAAAAGATCAAATCCTCCTCCTATGGTGCAGACAGCATCCAGGTTTTGGAGGGACTCGAGGCAGTGCGTAAGCGACCTGCCATGTACATTGGAGACATCGGATTTAAGGGTCTCCACCACCTCGTATATGAGGTGGTTGATAACTCAATTGACGAAGCCCTTGCGGGACATTGTAACCAGATCGATGTATTTATCAATGCAGATAATTCCATCACAGTCATAGACAATGGTCGCGGCATTCCAACAGACATCCATCCCAAGGAAAAAAAATCAGCCCTCGAGGTGGTAATGACTGTGCTTCACGCCGGAGGTAAATTTGATAAAGACTCATACAAAGTTTCAGGCGGATTGCATGGTGTAGGGGTTTCCTGCGTGAATGCGCTCTCTACCCACACCCGTGTTGAAGTGCACCGTGAGGGCAAGATATTCGTTCAGGAATACCAAATTGGTAAGCCCTTATATGATGTAAAAGTCATAGGCGAAACAGATCGTCGAGGTACAGAAGTAACATTCATGCCCGATGCAGGCATCTTTATCATTACTGAATATTCCTTTGATACCCTGGCTTCTCGCCTACGCGAATTGGCCTTCCTGAATAAAAACATTCATCTGAACCTGACCGACAAGCGCGAAACGGATGCCGATGGGGCTTATCGCTCCGAGCATTTCTATTCAGAAGGAGGACTCAGGGAATTTGTGATGTTCCTTGATTCCAACAGGGAGCGATTAATGGACGAACCCATGTACATGGAGAGTGACAAGTTTGGAATGCCTGTTGAGGTAGCCATGCTCTACAATTCTTCTTTCTCAGAGAACATCCATTCTTATGTAAACAATATCAATACCCATGAGGGTGGAACCCATCTTGCCGGCTTCCGTCGCGGACTCACCCGCACACTTAAGAATTACGCGGAAAAATCAGGAATGCTCAAAAATGTAAAGTTTGAAATTACCGGCGACGATTTCAGAGAAGGCCTAACAGCTGTAATTTCTGTAAAAGTTGCTGAGCCGCAATTTGAAGGCCAAACCAAAACCAAGTTGGGTAACAACGAAGTGATCGGGGCAGTAGACCAGGCGGTGAGCGAAATGCTCAACAATTACCTGGAAGAACACCCCAAGCAGGCAAAACTGGTTGTTGACAAAGTGATTCTTGCAGCCACAGCCCGTCATGCTGCCCGTAAGGCAAGGGGGATGGTACAAAGAAAGAATGTGCTTACAGGAAGTGGTCTTCCCGGCAAGCTTAGCGACTGTTCTGAGACAGATCCCGAAAAATGTGAAATATTCCTCGTGGAAGGTGATTCTGCAGGCGGTACAGCCAAACAGGGAAGAAACAGAAACTTTCAGGCAATTCTCCCACTGAGGGGTAAAATCCTCAATGTGGAAAAAGCCATGATGTACAAAATCTTTGAAAATGAGGAAATCAAAAATATGTTCACAGCTTTGGGTGTGAGCATCGGAACGGCTGAGGACTCAAAAGAATTGAACATCGAAAAACTCCGTTACCACAAAATCGTTATCATGACAGATGCTGATGTGGACGGCAGCCACATCACCACATTGATTCTTACCTTCTTCTTCCG
>JBEICQ010000230.1:0-2303 GCA_040383885.1 Flavobacteriales bacterium
ACCGGGGATGTCGGCATTTGCCACATAATGATCGAGGGTATATTCGATGAGTTTGGGACGGAGCGGTGAAATCATGGCAAGCAACAGGGTAGCTGTTACAGAGCCTGCCAGTAATCCCCTGTGAGGAAAGGCAAATGACAACACCTTCCGGAACACCTGAAAATCAACGCCTCCAGTAGTTTTTGACACGATTGCGAAAGTATGTATTCTGATTCAAAGTATTAATTTTAATTTCGTGCGCAAATGTCGACAGATAATAAAAAGCAATCCCTCGTTCGTTATTTTCTTACCCTGCTGATACTTGTTTTATTCACTGTATGTTCAGGTTTTCTGTTCCTGAGAATTGACCTTACACAGGAAAAGAAATACACTGTTTCACCCTCCACTTCCCAGTTACTTCAGAACCTGCCTGATGTGATCTATGTGAAATTATACCTGGATGGAGATTTGCCGCCCGCCTACCTCAAACTGCAAAAAGAGATCCGGGAATTATTGGATGAATTTCATTCCATTGCCTCCGAAAACATTCAATTTGAAATCATCAATCCTTCAGAACATACCTCGGAGAAAGAAAAGTTTAGCTTTTACAAACAACTCGTCAAAAAAGGAGTTTTGCCGGTATCCATCTCTGAAAATCAGAAAGAAGGTGTTACCCAAAAAATTATTTTTCCCGGTGCCATTGTAAGCTGCCGGGGACGAGAGATAGCCGCAAACTTTCTTCAATCGAAAATGGGTGCTCAAACCGAAGAAATCGTCAACGCATCCATCGAAAATGTGGAATATGAGTTAACAAATTCCATCCGCAAACTTACCCGTGTTAACAAACAAAAAGTCGCCTTTATTGAAGGGCATGGAGAGTACGGTGAGATTTGGGTAAGAGATCTGCACAAGGCCCTGGAGGAATACTATGAGGTATCTCGCATCCGTTTAAATCATCGCCTGGATGCGCTTTCCGGCATAAATGCCATTATCATAGCAGGTGCAGATTCTGTTTTTGATGAGAAGGATAAATTCATCATTGATCAGTTTGCCATGAAAGGTGGCAAGATTCTTTGGCTTATTGATGGAGTAGCTGCAGATATGGACAGTCTTCAAAAAACTCCGGTTATGATTGGAACTGCCAAGGAACTAAACCTGAACGATATGCTTTTTAGGTATGGGGTAAGAATCCTACCAAACCTTGCCCTTGATATGCAATCTGCACCCATTCCTATGATCAGTGGAATGTTGGGCAATCAACCCCAGCGTTCTTTGATGAACTGGAATTATTTTCCGCTCATCACTCCGGCAGAGAAGCATCCCATTGTGAGAAACCTGAATGCCATCCGGTTTCAGTTTGTAAGCAGCATGGATACCATTCCTGTACCCGGGATAAAAAAAACCATTCTCCTGAAAACCTCTGATTACACCCGGATTCAGCAAACGCCAGCTCGTATTTCCCTGCAAATGCTCAGAGAAAGAGAGAATCCGGCGAGATACAACCAAACCCCTGCCACCGTGGCTGTGCTACTGGAGGGAGTATTTCCATCGGTATTCAAAAACAGGCTCACCGAGCCCATTGCGAGCAACCGATCCATTGCATACAAAGAAGAATCTGTTCCCTGCAAAATGATTGTTGTTTCGGATGCCGATGTCATTCGTAACCAGGTGTCAAAAGCCAATGCGCAAGCCTTTCCGCTGGGCTATGACAGATACAGCGGTCTCACCTTTGGTAACCGCGACTTCCTCCTGAATTGCATGAACTATCTGCTTGAAGAGGAAGGCCTTCTCTCTTTGAGGTCGCGTGAAATTAAGTTGCGTGTGCTGGATAAAAACCTGCTGTCAAAACACAGGCAAACCATTAGCATGATCAACATAGCCGGCCCCCTCCTGCTGATCTCTGCAACCGGCATCTTGCTTACCATTCTCCGTAGACGCCGCTTTGAGAAATGACAAAAAAATTTCATGTTTACAAGTCATCTGCAGGTAGTGGCAAAACATATACACTGGTAAAAGAGTTTGTCAAGATTTGTCTTGTCTCTCCCGACAAGATGACATTCTCGCGTATATTAGCCATCACCTTTACCAACAAAGCTGCTGCCGAGATGAAGGAGCGAATTTTATCCGCACTCGAATCATGCTCAGAACATAAACCGGCAGATGTAATAAAAGATGCTGCTGCAGAAACCGGTCTAGCCCCTGAGATTGCTTTTAAAAAAGGAACAGAAATCCTCAAAACCATTCTCGACAATTATGGAAGTTTTTCAGTTTCAACAATTGACAGGTTTTCGCATCGATTGATTAGAAACTTCACTTTCGACCTG
>JBEICQ010000231.1:0-2282 GCA_040383885.1 Flavobacteriales bacterium
AACGATCCTCTGATACATCAACAATTTGGTGCTCTGGTGGGGGGAGATAATTTTAATTCATCCGGATTACTCACGCTGGAGCAAATCGAAGCCAAAAAAAAATTTGACGTCCATGTTGTAGTAAACAAGTCGAAAAACGAAAATGCAGGGCAGTGGCTGGAACATACTGAAAAGCTCTACAAAACAGTACTTTCCAAAGACAGGAATAAAGCATTCCAAGCACATGAACAATGGTGGAAATCCTTCTGGAACAGGCACTACATCATCATATCATCACCTGATGAAAAAGAAAAAACACATGTTATAACTCAGTCCTATCTGCTCCAACGTTACATGAATGCCTGTGCCGGCAGGGGCGGATTACCCATAAAATTCAATGGGTCAATTTTTACTGTCAACCTCAACGAAAACATGGGCAGTGGCAAAAAAGGGTTTGACGCCGACTATCGCGAATGGGGTGGAAACTATTGGTTTCAGAATACCAGGCTGATATACTGGACTATGTTCCAGTCAGGTGATTTTGAACTGATGAAACCATTCTTTGACATGTATATCAATGCACTACCCCTCGCCCGGTTCAGAACAAAAAAATACTTCAATCACGATGGTGCATACTTCCCTGAAACACTTACACCATGGGGATCTTACCTGATAGATAACTACGGATGGAACCGGAAAAATAAAAAAGACGGTGTCTCTGATAACCTGTTTATCAGGTACTACTGGCAGGGCGGACTGGAACTCTGTACCATGATGACCAACTACCTGCAGTACACCGGCGATACTTCCTATTTCAGACAAAGGATGCTGCCATTTATCCGAGAAATCATCACTTTTTATGACCAGCATTATCTGCGCGACTCAAGTGGACAGCTACTAATCGAACCTGCACAATCGCTTGAAACATTTCAGGAAGGAGTTCTCAATCCAACCCCAGAAATTGCCGGATTGCTGCAGAACCTGAATCAGCTTTTAAAAATTAAATTATTAATAGCAGACACTGAATTCATCACAACCTGTAAAAACCTGCTGAATGCCGTTCCACCTCTGCCAATTGGAGATTCAGCCGGAAATAAAGTGATTTTGTCTGGTTCGAGACTGGGTGTACGCAGCAACATAGAAAACCCTGAACTCTATACCATTTTCCCCTACAGGCTTTTTGGAGCAGGAATGCAAGACCTCAAACTGGCCGAGAATACTTTTGCATACCGGCATTACAAAAATACAGGCGGGTGGCACCAGGATGCTATTCAGGCTGCATTGACAGGAAATACTATTGAAGCGAAGTCAATGGTCACCAAAAACTTTACTACAAAAAACCCGGGCAGCAGGTTCCCGGTTTTTTGGGGACCAAATTACGACTGGGTTCCTGATCAAGACCATGGCAGTGTGGCTGCAACGGCACTTCAATACATGCTTATCCAGCCTGTAGAAGATAACCTACATATTCTACCTGCTTGGCCCAAAGAATGGAATGTGAAATTTAAAATTCATGTACCCGGCAAGAAAGTTATAGAAGGATCATACAATCAAGCAAAAGGAATAAAAATCACACGCAAACCCAAAGACATGCAGCTAGTATTCAATAAAAAATGATCATTAAACCCTTTCTAGCATATAAGGATAAGTGTTGCCCGCATTCCACTGAGCTACATAGAGATTTTTATCGGCGTCAACGCATACATCATGGCAATGTTTAAAGATGGGTTCAGCCTGAACCATCGGCAGTAATTCGCCTTTTTTATAAGTTGGTTTTGTACCTCCGGGATTGGAAACAACCCTGTTGTTGCCATCCAGGATGGTCACAAAGCCGGCATTGTAGGTAAGCATGTGGTTTTTAAGCGCTGAAAAACAGACCCCTGAATACAGATTTTCGCCATCAAATACAGCTCGGCTTACATATGCACCGGGAACCTGAATAGAAGACCTGTATGTTCCATCGAGTCCAAAGATCTTGAAACAGGTTTTGATACGGTCTGTGCACATCAATACCGGATCATTCGGGTTGCGTGTGTCCAGCGTAACACCATGCACCTGTTTGAAATTTTTTTCGCCGAAACTGTCACCACCGAATTTTCTGATGAACTCGCCTTTGGAAGAATACTGTAAAATAAACTGCGAACCATAACCATCCGCGATGTAGATATCACCATTCGGACCAATACAGGTTTCCGTAGGTTTGAATTTGTCACAGTCACCGTATTGTCCGATTGTCTTTGGATGCCTTATAGTCAGCAGAATCCTGCCATCCATTGTTGTCTTGTACACCTCACCCAACTCAT
>JBEICQ010000232.1:0-2238 GCA_040383885.1 Flavobacteriales bacterium
AAAAACAAAAAAAACAATTTGCACTTGTTACTATGTGTGTGGGGGTAGGACAAGGTTATGCAATGGTACTTGAAAGAATATGATTTGTGCATTTGAAGGAATGATACCGGTGGTGGATGAAACAGCCTTCGTTCATCCTCTGGCTACTGTTACAGGTAATGTAAGCATCGGAAAGCATGTGTATGTTGGTCCGGGTGCTGCCATTCGCGGAGACTGGGGAAGAATCATCATTGAAGATGGATGCAACATTCAGGAAAACTGTACCCTGCATATGTTTCCGGGCACTACCGTGCACCTCAAAAAGGCTGCACACATAGGTCATGGCGCCATTATTCATGGGGCGCTTATCGGAGAAAATGTCCTGGTGGGTATGAATGCTGTTATCATGGATGATGTTGATGTGGGTGATGGATGCATCATCGGTGCGCTTACCTTTATCAAAGCGGGTGAGATCATCCCGGCAAGGAAAGTACTGGCAGGAAATCCTTATAAAATCATCAGGGATGTGAGCGATGAAATGCTTGCCTGGAAATCAAAAGGTACCGCATTATACCAAACATTACCTGCGGAGATGCACCGCAGTTTTCAGGTTACTGAACCCCTGCGCTCGGCGCCCGAGATACCCTACGAGCAAACAAAGAAATATACCACATGGAAAAAACAAGAAGGAAATTAAATTCATATCTCATCCTGTTATTGCTCGCTTTATTTCTTTACTCATGCAAAGGTAAAGAAGATAAAAAAGCTGTCTCAACGGCCCCTCCGGCACTGGAAGAACTGAACAAAGCCATCGAAAAAAATCCCCGGGATGCAAAGGCCTGGTACAACAGGGCAAATTATTACTTCAAAAAACGAGATGTTGGACATGCGGGTGAGGACATGATTAAGGTACTCGAACTCGATACCAATACATATGAATTTATGCTGCTTGCAGCCGATATTCATTTGACCACGAATCAATCCGGGAAATGCAAAGCGGCCCTGGACAGATGTCTTGCCATCAATCCAAAAGGTCTGGAAGCCCTCATAAAAATGGCTGAATTGTATTTGTATGTAAAGCAGAATGCTCTGTCCAATGAATATGTAAATCGCGCGCTGGATATTGATAAAGATAATACCAGGGCTTTGTTCATTCTTGGTATCAATCAGAAAGAGAGTGGCGACACTGCCAAAGCCATCTATGCTTTCCAACGAATCATTGACCTTAAACCGGATGAATATGACGCCTTAATGCAAGTGGGTATGCTATATGCAGCACGCAACAACATACTTTGCATGGAATATCTTAAAAAGGCTGCCATCCTGAAACCATCCAGCTATGAACCCTACTTTAACAGCGCCCTTTATCACCAGAAAAACGGAAATATTGCTGCGGCAGTAAGAGATTACCGAGCCGCTCTAAAATGCAAACCTGAATCGGCCATCACTTGGTACAACTTTGGCGTCCTTCACAGTAAAAATACCCTTGACTACGAACAGGCCATTTTATGCTTTACAAAAGCAATCACTTATGATCCCACTTTTGAAGAAGCTTACTTCATGCGAGGCAGGGCATATGAAAAGAAAGGAAATCCCGACCTGGCTCGTCAGGATTTTACCGAAGCGCTTCATATTAACCCTGACTATGAAAAAGCCTTCGATGGTATGAAAAGACTTGATAAATGATGCGTGATAAAATCATTCAATCGGGCTATTACATCATCCCCATCCTCTATTTAGTGGGTTTGATAGGCATGCTCCTGTTCAAATCCTTTTTTATCCAGTGTACCCCGTTCCTTTTGTTACTATGTTTTGTATTGATTCTTGTGGCAGACAAAGAAAAGGGGGCTGACAAAACCAGGCTCATCATTCTTGCTGTTGCAGCCGGTTATGCCATTGAACTTGTTGGTGTTGGTACCGGAAAAATCTTCGGTATCTATTGGTACGGAGAATCTCTGGGACCTAAAATGGCCGGGGTTCCTCCACTGATTGGGATCAATTGGTGCATGCTTCTACTGGGAGCTTCTTCGCTGGTATCTCACTTCCTTTATGAAAAAAGTATCCTGTTGAAATCCTTCTCTACGGCAGGGTTAATGACCATGTTGGATTTTTGTATGGAACCGGTTTGTGATGTTCTCGATATGTGGTATTGGGGCGCGGGTGAAGCCGGTTTACGAAACTTTTTTGTTTGGTATGCTTTTTCCGTTTTTCTCTCACTTGTATACTTTGCCATGGGCTTTAGGTTTTCAAATCCAATAG
>JBEICQ010000233.1:0-2225 GCA_040383885.1 Flavobacteriales bacterium
ACCAGGAAGTACAAAATTTTTCATCGGAGGTAACTCGCTATCCATAGCATCCATGGCGCTTTCGAGCTTTTCTGCGTCCGAAGGATGAAGTTCAGGAAGCTGCATATTACCCTTGTAATCCGGATCGAGAGCCAGATGGCTGCCGATGGTGAAAAGCCTGTCCTGAATTTCCAGCAACTGGGCTTCAAAACGGGTATTATGCAATTCGTCTCTCAACAACCCAAGCCAGGAGTTGAGTTCATCCACATTGCCATAAGCCTCAATTCTGGCGTGGTGCTTAGCAACACGCACACCACCGATCAAGCCGGTTGTGCCATCATCTCCTTTTTTGGTATAAATCTTCACGAATACAAATTTACCTGTCTGCTGCTAAGACACAACAATATTGATTTCCTTTGTGCGCTTTATTTTACGGATGAATACGCACAAGGACATAGCCAAACAGGAAAGATATGACAGGGCTTATCTCAGAATGGCCGCGGAGTGGGCTTCTCTGAGTCATTGCACCCGGAAAAAGGTCGGAGCTTTGCTGGTGCGAGAAAATATGATCATCAGCGATGGCTATAACGGCACTCCAAGCGGATTTTCCAATGATTGCGAAGATGACAATGGCGATACTCATTGGTATGTGCTTCATGCTGAGGCCAACGCAATTATGAAAATTGCCCGGTCAACGAACAGCGCTCGCGAGAGCACGCTATACATTACCCTTTCACCCTGCAAGGAGTGCTGTAAACTCATACTTCAGGCAGGCATTCGCAGGCTGGTGTATGTAAATGAATACAAAGACTCCACAGGCATTGATTTTTTAAAAAGCGCAGGAGTAGACATCGTGCGCATCTCAGACATATAGCCCTACAAACAAAACCCTGATTAAAATACAAAAATTGAAAAGCTGGAGGGGTTTTACCTCCTGAGCACGTAAATTCGAAACACATTTGAAGCCAACTGATACAGTCAGAATGAAGAACGAACGACTAGAAAACTACTCAAATAAATCAGAAGATCCGGTAATCAAAAACAAAAAGCCATCCGCTATTCAGCCCTTGCTTTTTGCCTTTACGCTTATCGGTGGCATGTTCATTGGTACCAATCTGGGCGATAAGAATATCCTTCAGGTAAAGCCTTCTATCGAACAAAACCCCAACAAACTGGTTAGTCTCATCGATTTTATCGAGGACAACTATGTTGATAGCATCGACAAAAAAAACCTGATAGAAGATGCAATTGAAAGTGTTCTGGCCAATCTGGACCCGCACAGTTATTACATGCGTGCAGAGGAAGTTGCTGCTGAAGCTGAGAAAATGAAAGGTGAATTCAGCGGTGTAGGAATTGAATTTCTTATCCTGCGCGATACCCTGATGGTCGTTAAAACAGTGAAAGAAGGACCATCTGACAAGGCAGGTCTGCTTGCGGGTGATCGTATTGTTCAAGTTGACGGTACCGAAATCTCCGGGAAGGAGCTCAATGCAGACAAGGCCATGAAATTGTTGAAAGGCAAAAAAGGCTCTGAAGTAAAAGTTACCATTAGAAGACCGGAAGAAAAAGAAAACAAAGAATACACCATCGAACGTGGTAACATTCCGCTGGAGAGTGTTCCTGCTGCGTTTATGATCAACGACACAACGGGATACCTCAAGGTAGAAAGATTCGCAGAAAAAACTTATGATGAGTTCAGGAATGCTGCAGAAAAATTACGTGATGATGGCTGCAAATCATTGGTGCTAGATTTGCGTTCCAATGGTGGAGGATTGATGGGGCAGGCAACTCAGATCGTTGAAGAATTCCTAACCGAAGACAAAACGATCGTGAAAACGAAAGGAGTTCATACCGGTGAAGATGAAATTCGTTCCTCCAAAAAAGGCAAATTCCGCGACATGAATCTGGTGGTCCTGATTGATCAAAACAGCGCCTCGGCGAGCGAAATAGTTGCCGGCGCGTTACAGGACTGGGACAGATCTGTCATTGTAGGCCGTAGATCATTTGGAAAAGGACTTGTTCAACACGAGATGGAACTCGCAGACAACAGCGCACTGCGACTCACTGTGGCCAGATACTATACGCCCACCGGCAGGTGTATTCAAAAGCCATATGGTGACAGCATCAATTATGACGGGGATTTTGCGCACCGCTTGGAAACCGGAGAACTCACCAGCGCGGACAGTGTTCGTTTTCCTGACTCTCTGAAATTCCAAACTCCGGCCGGAAGAGTTGTTTACGGAGGT
>JBEICQ010000234.1:0-2219 GCA_040383885.1 Flavobacteriales bacterium
ACAACTTTACCAGTTTTGTCTGCTACAAAAATGTCAAAAGGATAAAGTGCCCAAAGGTATTTTTTGTCTTCTCTGGGTGCCGGTGGAGGGGGACAATCTTTTTGCAAATGAGAGGTGCTGGCAAACAAAACATCTCCGTTTTTTAAAAAATAAGAACAGGTGGTTCGTCCCCTTCCATCACTGATCATCGGTGGATGGTAGGAAGTGTCTGCAAGGGCTTTGTCAATGGCAAGATCAAAAATCTGATCACAGGACAGGTTCCATTTCGGATTATTACTCTGAAAACACAGATGCTGATTATCGAAGCTGAAATATGCTTCAGCATTGTCGCCGCCGTAGGTGAGCTGACGAATATTTCTGAGATGTGGCTCTGTGTTTTGCGCCAATAGTCCCAAACCGGAGAAAAGAAAAACAAATAGAAACCGATGTCTTAACATGTGCCAAAAATACAAGCAATTGGCAATTTTTAATACATTTGTTACGACTCATCTAAAAACCATGAAAAACCTAAAACTACTTCTGATTCTCGCGCTGTTCGCCAGTGGATTGGCTTCATCGGCTCAAACACTTCTTCCTTCAAGCTTACCAAATGCGGGTGATTTTTTATTTGAATTTATCGATAACAATCCTGATACATCTGCACTTAACATTACCCCTCCGGGCTTAAATCAAACATGGGATTACTGGACATCCATCAACATCCAGGACAGTTCCGCCCAGTTTTTCAGCAATCCCTCCCAAATTCCTTTCCAGTTCTCAACCTATTTTCCAAATGCAGAGTTCGGAGTTTTTAGTTTTCCGGATTCATCCGCGTATCCCCTGATTTCAACACCCAACGGCTTTTACCTTCAGGGTGTGCTTTCTCTGGCATCATCATCTCCCTTTGATACAATCAACTTTGTGGGTGGACAGTGTATCATGCCTGCACCTTTGTCTCCCGGCTCACAGGTTGAGCATATGTTCCATTTTGTTTATCCTGCCATTTACGATTCCGGCCTGAATGCCAATATCACCATTCTTCGAACGACCTTTCAGTATTTTGAGGTGGATGCAAGCGGCACTTTTAACGGTCCTGCCGGAAGCTTCAACAATTGTTTGAGAGTAAAACAAACGCGCCTGAGTATAGATTCCATATTCGTTGATTTCATTGATAGCCTGTTTAATGATTCTTTGCTTGCCCTGGACCCCACGGATACAAGCATCACTTATTCATGGGTAAGAAACGGCGCTCCCTTTTTGGTGGCTGAATTTGAAGTGGACCCCAACACAAATGCTGTGATGACTGCTAAAGTTTATAACGGAAACGGTTTTCTCACCGGATTATCAGAAAAACAAAACGCCGTGTTTACCTGCTTTCCCAATCCTGCAACATCGCTTATCACACTGGAATCTCCCCTGAGCAATGATGCCGGTTCCCTCAGTATCTTCGACCTCTGTGGAAAAAGAATGCTTACCTATACCATCGTTCCCGGGACCAATCATCTTTCTCTTGAAGACATCCCTTCCGGTTGTTATCAGATGTTGCTTACCGGAACCAGTGGCGAGGTATACAGACAAAAATTACAGGTAATTAAATAACGATCTTTAAACCATATTGCAAAGAATTCTGATTGCAGGCCAGGGTATTGCAGGAAGCTCCCTGGCCCTTGAACTTCTTCAACGGAAAGTTGACTTCCTGGTTTACGACACGGGTTCACAAAACAGCAGTTCCGGAATTGCAGCGGGGCTCATTAATCCTATCGTTTTCAGAAGGCTGAATGCTGTAAACGATGCATGGTCTTGCATCAGGTCAGCGAACGAAATGTATTCACGGGCTGAATCAAGCATGGGAATAAAATGTTTTTATTCTCTGCCATTGTTTAAACCCATTAACCCTGAGATCAAACAACTGTTGGGCAGGAAGGCCATGGAATTATCCGCTTTTTTGGATGAGCAGGTACATGATAATCCTTATCCGCTTCAGTGGAAAAAAATGCAGGACTACATAAGGATTTATAAAGCAGGTTACCTGAATACTTCTGTTTTTTTGTCGGCTCTGAGAAACAAGTTAATAAAGGAAGGAAGATTAATGGAAAAGCACTTGGACCTCTCCCTTCTTGAGTTCCATTCCGGCGGTCTGAGCTATGAGGGAGACTCATTTTCCGATGTGGTATTGTGTACAGGATACAAAGATGTCTCTCGCTTATTTCCGGAACCATTTTTCAATCCTGTAAAAGGAG
>JBEICQ010000235.1:0-2212 GCA_040383885.1 Flavobacteriales bacterium
ATGATTTTCCGTCATATTTCGATACACCTCCGCCATAAGTGCCGAACCAAAGGTTTCCGGTTTTATCCTGAAGCATGCAGTTCACCCGATCATGCTTTAAGCCCTGCAGTTTGCCATAAGAACTGAAGTTTTGAGGGTTTTGGTCTCTGGTGTAGGGGTCTTTGGCCACCGCCACTTCGGGTATGCCTGCTAATATAGTAACACCCTTTGCAGGAACTTTTTTGGGCAAGGCAAAAGTGTCTTGCCCGGGTACGATCTTACGAAGTTTGGTTCCATCCACCACCACCACCTTACCCTTGCCTGCAGGATGGACATTGGTGTTGGTGGGCACAACCTTGGGTTTTCCTACCGGTATTTTTTTGAGCTTGCTTTCATCTACCGGAATCACTTTGGGCTCTGCCATGCTGTCTTTGGGCACCACATAGCCTTTGGCTTCCACCACCTTGGGGGCATGCACCGGCAAGCGGTTTTCTTCCTGCCTGTGCCCGCAGGAAAAAAGAAAACACACACCCAACATCAGCAGTGTACTTCTCATCGTATCATTCAGGAAAGAAAGCATCAAGGTAAGAATTCTATTGTATCAAAACTTGTGGCCGGAAAATTTTTCCATCACCTCAAAAAAATTCTCCCGGTGAATTACCGCAAATTCCTGCTCCCCGTAAATGTGGGTAAAGCCTTTGGTTAAACGCGCTTTCTCGCCCGGATTCCATTTGATTTCAAAGGTGAGCATGCGCTTGTTCTTTTTGATGATGAGGTCAATCTCCCGCTGGTCGGTGTTACGCCAGAAAAAAAAATCGGCATGTATCTGCCTGTACTCATTTTGCTTGCGCAACTCGTTTACCACAAAATTCTCGAACATGGCACCGGCATCGTTTCTTGTCTCCACCGGACGGAAATCATTGATCAATGCATTGCGGATGCCCAGGTCATTGAAGTAGATTTTCTTCGTTTTTTTCAGCTCAGTTCTCTGGTTGGTATGATAGGCCGGCAGCTTATAAATCACAAACGCCATCTCCAGCATAGAGACATAGCTCTCTATGGTTTGGTTGTCTATGTGTAGGGTTTTGGCAAGTTCATGATAGTTTACTTCACTCCCAATCTGCCAGGCAAGCAACTTCAGCAGCTCCAGCATCTTCTCGGGTTTCTTAATACCTTTAAAGAGAAAAATATCCTTGTACAAATAACTGTCTGAAAGGAAGCGCAACAAGCGCTCAGCTTCCTGAGGATGCGTCACCACTTCGGGATAATATCCATGCAGCAGGCGTTGCGGCAAACTTCTGATTTCTTGCAACACATCCGTATGTGCTGCCATTTCCTGAAAAGAAAGGGGGTACAATTTCCATTCATACTTGCGACCGGTGAGGGGTTCATTGAGCGAGTTCCGGAGTTCGAAGGCACTGGAGCCACTGGCAATTACCTGCACCTCTTTCAGGTAATCGGCAAACAGTTTCAGCACCGATCCAATGCCCTCAATCTTTTGTGCCTCATCTATAACCACGATTTTATGTGTACCTACCAATTGTTTCAAACGCTCACGGTTGGTGTTTTTTAGCAGGAGGGGCACATCGGCGTTTTCGGCATCCAGCCACAAAACAGGCATGTTCATGCACGAGGGCAGCATTCGCATCAGGGTGCTTTTTCCCACCTGCCGTGCACCCAGGATGACGATAACTTTTCCCTTAAAAAAGTCTTTTTCAATCTCCGGCTTGATTTGTCGTTGAAGGTTCAAAATTGAATTATTTTAGAGTGTATTCGCAAATTTAGTACTTTTTTTATGATTTAAATCTATTTTTTGAGGGCTTTTGACTTGGCTCCGCACTTTTTACATCATCCTTGGGCTTTTATCATAGCCTCAACCATGAAACAAAAACAAGCAAGCGTCTGTCCTTCATTTCATACCAGGATTCCGTTGCGCCAATTCAAGACATGGTTGTCATTCTTGTATTTAAACTCATCATTACCTGTGTAAATTAAATACCCTTTCGCATGGCCCGAAATTTTTTTCCAGTAATCCAAGCCCTTAAAAAAATCAGTAGCTATAGTTTTGGCAGACTTAATTTCAACCGCCAATAATTCTTTACCATTGTCAATAATCACATCCACTTCGTTGCCATTACTGTCTTTAAAATAATACAAATTATTTTTTTTTCCAGCATTAAATCTATTCTTCAGCATTTCGTTTATGACAAAATTTTCAAAAAGTGCACCTTTG
>JBEICQ010000236.1:0-2191 GCA_040383885.1 Flavobacteriales bacterium
ATCCGTGCTCTTGAAAGGCGTAATACTGTAATCGCACAGATGAAAAAATATAAGTTCATCAGCGAAAGGGAAGCCGACTCACTAAAAAAGATTCCCATCAGACTGCACTTTTCACCGCAGGGACACAACGAAGGAACTGCAGCATACTTCCGTGAGTTTATCCGTGAGTTTATGCGTAACTGGTGTAAAAATCACAAACGGCCCGACGGAAAACCCTACGATCTTTATAAAGACGGTTTAAAAATTTACACCACGGTGGATGCCCGTATGCAGCGATATGCAGAGGAAGCCACCGCCGAATGGCTCGGCAAGGAACTGCAACCCAAGTTTTTTGAACACTGGAAAGGTCGTAAGAATGCACCCTTCTATCGCCTCTCCGACAAAGAAACCAATGATCTCCTGATGGTATCTATGCGCAGAAGCGAACGCTATCGGGTGATGAAAGAAGACGGAAAAACAGATGCTGAAATTTTGGCTGCATTTAAAAAGCCTGTCGAAACCACCCTCTTCAGCTGGAAAGGTGAGCTTGACACACTCATCTCTCCCTGGGACTCCATGAGATACTCAAAATATTTTTTGCAAACAGGTTTCATGGCCATGGATCCTTCTACCGGATATGTAAAAGCATGGGTAGGTGGTATCAATTATAAGCACTTTAAGTACGACCATGTCATGACAGGCAAACGACAAGTGGGTTCCACTTTTAAACCCTTTGTTTACACCCTCGCCATGCAGGAGGAGTGGAGTCCCTGTTACAAGGTACCCAACATACCTGTTACTTTCGACTTGCCCGAAGGAGGTACCTGGACGCCCCGCAATTCCGACGGAAAATATGGTGGCATGATGACGCTCAAGCGCGGACTCGCCCTTTCTGTAAACACGATTACCGCTTATGTGATGAAACAGTTCGGACCTGCCGCCGTGGTGAGCCTGGCCCGCAAAATGGGCATTCAAAGCCCCCTCGAAGCGGTTCCTTCACTTTGTCTGGGTACAGCCGATTTATCAGTGTATGAGATGGTGGGAGCCAATGCCACATTTGCCAATCAGGGGGTATGGTCAGAGCCCGGATTTATTACCCGTATCGAGGACAAAAATGGAATCGTGCTTGATGAGTTTATTCCCAAAAGGGTAGAAGCCATCTCACCACAAACAGCTTATCTCGCACTCAATCTGATGAAGGGTGTAGTGGACTACGGAACAGGTGCAAGATTGCGCTATCGCTATGACATCAGGGTGCCGCTGGCAGGAAAAACGGGTACTACACAAAACAATTCCGATGGTTGGTTTATGGGCATTACCTCCGATGTTGTAGCAGGATGCTGGGTAGGGTGCGAAGACCGTAGCGCACATTTTCGTTCCACCGATCTCGGTCAGGGAGCAAGCATGGCACTTCCGATATTTGGTATTTTTCTAAAGAAATGCCTCGGTGATACAAGCCTTGCCTTTAAAGGAGAAGATTTTGTGAAGCCTGCCGGCATCAATCCAAAACTTGAACTCGACTGCAGCAAGTACAACGAGGAAAAAGATTCCGAAGAAACCATACAGTACGGAGAAGAGGAAATTAACTGAGTTTTTTCAATCCTGCACTTGCTTTTTTCAATGCTGATGTTATATTTGTTTTATTAAGTCATCAATTCAAATTAGATTTTCAGGTTCAATTCCCTTTTGGAATTTTCCTCAAACAGCCAATTAAAATGAGTACAGCACCACATTTGCAGAGAAACCTCCCTGAATTAAAAGGGATGTTCCTTGATATGATTATCGGGAGAAAAAAAGCCACTCCGAAAAATTACCTTTTGGACATTGAGAAATTTGAGCGGTATTGTGAACATGAACTAAAGACAACTTTTCGTCGAGTCAACATCCGCGGAATCGTAAAAACCGATCCTTATTCTCTGCCATACAACCATGAGATAAAGGTGAAACTGCATGGTACCGGCTTTTCAGATGGCTTTGCCTTTTATGAAGTCACACAACCCATCCTCGAAGAGCTCTTCAGTAAAGAAGTGTACAAGCTTCGTTTTTATTTTTTTGTCAATATACATACCTCATTGAACACCGAATTCAACAAAATAGACTGGTGGGTGGAGTACGCTTTTCGCTATCATTTGCCTGATCAATCCATCTATCAGTCGGCCGGAACTTGAGTTTACCAATGCCATTTTGCAACTTTTTGGTTTACAGAATTGCA
>JBEICQ010000237.1:0-2145 GCA_040383885.1 Flavobacteriales bacterium
AATTATACAAGTTTCCTTCATGCAAAAAACCACTGGGCGTGGGTGCCAATCGCGTCATCATCATCGCTTGGTTCTTCCGTCGGATGCCGATGCTAAAAATAAGAGAATTAAACATCAAAGTTTCTATTCGAACAAACCTGCGTACATTTCCAACATCCACCTCACTCAAAACATTTTTATGACATACAGAAAAATCAGCGATTCCGAAATCAGCTATACAGAACTGATGATTCCCTCATATGCCAATTTCGGCGGCAAGGTGCACGGAGGAATTCTCCTGTCTATCATGGACAAAGTAGCGTATGTATGTGCCAGCAAACACAGCGACAGTTATGTTGTAACCGTGGCAGTAGAAGGAGTAGCTTTTCTGAGTCCGGTTGAAGTGGGCGACCTGCTCACCGTAAATGCACGGGTCGTATTTACAGGCAATAGCACGATGATTGTTGGCATGGATGTGGAATGTTATCACACCCAAACCAAAACCAAACGACATACCAATTCCTGTTTTTTTACCATGGCTGCCAAAGACCCTACAGGCGGCCTGATGCAGGTTCCCGGTCTCATCATCACAAACAAGGAAGAACTACTGCAATTCAATGAGGGACGACAGATTCGTGACATGTCAAAACGAAAAAGAGAAGTATTTGAGGAAAATGCCGCTTATATCAATTTGCAGGAAATCATTGACACCTGCAGCAAGGAAAAATGTAACATCCTTTTTCAGCAATAATTCCTTTTACACTGAGAAAAAAAATAATGTAAACAATCATTAAGAGGTCGCAGGCTTTCTGTCCCCATCCACTCTTACCCAATGTTTCTGGTGTTTTAGCAGATGCCAGCCGGCTGTGCCAAGGGGCAGCATCAGCGAAGGATCCTTCACCAGTTGCATGGCCAGATCGCTGAGTCCCGGATTGTGACCAATAACGGCTACATGATCAGCCGCTGTTTGCTTACAGGCTTCATAAATAACACTGGGAGGAGCCAGATACAATTCCGGCAGAAAGAGCACATCATCAAGAGAAAACAAGCCGGCACGAATCAGAAAATGCAAGGTTTGTACAGTGCGCGCAGCAGGTGAACACAAGACCTTGTCGGGCACAAAACCAAGAGAAGCCAATTGCCCTGCCAATTGTTGCGCCTCCTCTCTTCCCTGGCTGTTCAGGGTGCGGCCAAAATCAACCAGCTCCTCGTGGCGGTAGCCCGACTTGGCATGCCTGATCAGTAACAGTTGTTTCATGGGAGGCGTATCTTTGAATAATGATGAACAAAAATAACAGAAATTACTTCGCACTTTTACTGCTCTTCCTCAACTGCCTGATGGCTGCAGCCGGCGAACCCGAAGTTTTTCTCATCAAACTGAACGGCCATGTTCAGTCACCCAAAATGACAGGTTATACCAACCTCTCCGCGCATCCTGCATACGACAACCAGCCATTGATTGACGAGAAAAAACAGCGCATCATCTTTGTTTCTGCCCGTGACGGCAACACAGAATTGTATGCTTTTTCCCTGCAGGATTCAAGCCTGCAAAGGCTCACCTACAACAACGAAAACGAGTACTCGCCTTCATTCATGCCGGGCACAGAAAACCTCACCGTAGTAAAAGGAAAAGAGCAACGCCTGGCGATGTACAAAAATCCTCAGGGCCACGACAGCACACTCATTTCACATCCCGATTCGGTGGCCTATTACCAGTGGTCAGAAAACGGACTGCCGGTAACCAACATGCTGGATAAAAACAGGAGCATCCTGGTGTTTGAAAAACCGGATTTTAAATCTTACCGTGTGCTCTCAAACCATGGCGGAAGAACCATCAAACCTTATGACAAAGGAATGCTCATCTGCGAGGTACCTTCAGACACCACCGTATGCACATCAGTGGTGTGGACCGATCTGAAAAACGAAAAAAAAAACATCATCTGCGTACCGGATCGGACCGAGGACTTTGGAATATATAAGGACTTACTGTTTTGTGCTTCCGGAAAAAAAATTTTAAAACATCACCTGACACATCCCAGAGAAGAGTGGTCGGAAGCCTTTGTCTGGGAGATTCCCGGAATAAAAAAAATTACCCGCATGGTATTTTCATCCGACTTTCGTTTTGCAGTAATCGTAGTGATGCAATAAGCCAATCGAGGCACACCT
>JBEICQ010000238.1:0-2101 GCA_040383885.1 Flavobacteriales bacterium
AATTTCCCGGATGAAACTGCAGGAAGTTTTACCTGTAGCACCAGCCTGATAGTTCCCTGAGCAAGTTCATTGGCGGATGGAACATACCTTGGCTGGGCAAGTGTATCAGAAGGCAGATAGGTGCCACTGCCACCCAGCCATTTAAAGCGAGTGCCCGGAGGCACCAATGAAGTATTCATCTGCAACTGAAGGGTATCGCCTGAGCACAGGAAGAGTGAATCAGCAGCAATATAATTGGCACAGGAATCCTGCACTTGTGGACATGCCAGAACGACGACCTCATCTCTTCCGCTACCGCAGGAACCCGATACATTCACAGAATAAGTGCCTGGTGTGCTCACCATGATGCTGCGTGTGGTAGCACCCGTTGACCAAAGAAAAGAACTGTCGCCACTTTGGGCAATGAGTTCAACAGCGCCGGAAGAGCCACAGAGATAAACCGTATCTGCACCAAGTGTGACAAAAGTGGAATCCTCATTTTTAAAGATCCATGCCGGATAGTTTGGCAATCCAAAAAATAAAAGAGAATTTGCAGCGGAATAGGAAAAAACTTTTCTCTCAAGAATCGCCTCATTGGTATTTGGACAATTAATTCTGTTGAGATAGATACTATCCGATACAAAATCATTCGTAACAAGATAGATTTTACCATCAGGGCCTAACTGCATTTGTCCCGGACTTTCACCCGGAGTTAAGCCGGTAAAGATGAGGGCATCTATTGAGTCAGCGGCAATGTTATACCTTTCTACCCGATAAGTAAATCCCGTAAACGACTTAACCTGATAGAAAAAATTGCTGTTGGGTGAAAATTCTCCATAGGAGAAATCATTGCTTAAAACGGTTGGATTATTTAGTAAACCTGTTGACGGATTAAAATCGAGCATCAGGTTTCCGCGCTGTACTTTTTGCCCGTCGGGAGAAGCTTTTATGATTTTGTATGTATTAATGGAATCAATATAAATATTTGCCAGTGAAAGCCCTGAAGAGGTTAATCGGTACACTCCGATGCCGGTGGTATCATAATTAATGAGGATCCAGTAGTCGGTTTGGTTTGCATGTCTGATGGCACACAATCCTTCATAAGACGGAACATATACCCTTTGGTCTGCCAGTACAACCCCTCCTAAACCGCCATTAAGTGACATGTCTACCGTAAAAAAACTAAATCCCCTACCCTGGGGTTGAGCCGCATTTAAAACAGAATCTGAACCAATAGAAAACTCAAGCTCATCCATGGTAAACACATAATACAGACTGTTTTGTCCGGGTGCTTTTACAATAACGGAAGATTGTGCTGCACTGAAGCCTCCACCTTCAACGCCATTCATGTCATACATCACAACATTGTTCCTGTTCCAGATATGTCCACCATCCTGACCGGAGAATTGAGGTTGCCTGCCACCACCATTGGTGTACAAAAGTAAATTTCCATCGCTGTTACAAACCGAAGAACTACCTTCGAAAGTACTCATCGCACTGCTGTTTAACGAAACCGGAATTCCGCCGGTAAAGTCCAGCGCTCTGCCTGATCCGAAATGCCACACATTGGCTTCTCTCTGGGCATAAGCAGGCGAAATATCGCTCATACAAAAGATAAAACACAAGATTAGATAACACAAGTCCTTGTTTTTAAAATACCGTATCTCTCTCATTTAAATAGACTTTATGATTTGTTGAAGATCAATACCGACTGAAAAATAGATGTAGGATGACATAAAGAAGAAAAAAGTTTTACCCGGATGAGTGAAAAGAATGGATGAGATAGGTTTCGTTTCAATCGATAGAGTTTGTGTGTTCGCTTTTTGAGAACCCAAAATTGTGTGCTGCCTTCCCGGTATTGAAAAAGACAGGCATGGAGACAATCCAAAAAAAAATTCTTTGGCATGTATGTGAGATGCACAAATGTAAATGCCCTTTCTGTAGAAACAGGAAACAAATAAAGCCATTCCCTATATCTTGTCAATCCCCTGATGATGTGAACAATAGGCAAGTGCTTTCAAGGTTAATCAGGTTAAACAAGGAATAAAAAGACAGGACAATACAGTTCTTAACCAGTCGCCACTTTTTGCCCTTTCATCAAAAGGTTGCTTCGGTTTTTATG
>JBEICQ010000239.1:0-1992 GCA_040383885.1 Flavobacteriales bacterium
AAAGGTAGTTTCAAACTAAGTATTCCAATTCCGGTTACACACAAAACAGGCAATATTAAAGAACTTAAATCCTATTCTGAAGAGGCCATTGAGCAGATTTTTCATTACCTGAAAAACGAAGTGCCTGCTTTCCATAATGCAACACTGGTCTCTATCGCTGATGAAGTCGGTATTCGTACCGGCCCAAGGCCCAAAGGAGATGAAATACTAACCGGCAAACATGTGCTGGAAGCTATTAAATGCAAGGACACAATCGCCCGTTCCGCCTGGCCTATAGAGGAATGGGCCTTAGATCAAAAAGTAATCATGAAACATGTACCGGAAAAAGATTATTATGATATTCCCGTAGGATGTCTTACCAGTCCGGAATTCAGAAATTTATTTTTTGCAGGCAGAGCCATTTCTGCAGACAGAGAGGCCATAGCAAGTGCCAGAGTAATGGGAGTATGCCTTCAAACCGGTTATGCAGCAGGTATTCTGGCTGCTAGTCTGGCAAAAGGGGAAGACCTTTCCAAAGCATTGGATTTGATACAAAAAAAACAGATTTTGTATTAATTTCGCAGGATGTCGGTTAATTTGGTATATGATGTGCTGTCTGATGCTGCCCGAAAGTGGCCCAATGAAGTTGCGGTTTATGACGAATGGGGCACCCAAACTTTTTATCAGTTGTGGAGTGAAACCGAAATTGTTCGGGCAAGACTTATCCAATGCGGAATTAAAGAAGGAATGGCCGTTGGGGTTATTGCAAGAAACAGTCGAAATTTTATTTCGGGTATATTAGCTGTAATTGGAACAGGGGCTGTGGTAATGCCTGTATCACACCAGTTGAAACAGAATGAGTTAAAGGATGTATGGAAAGATGCTCAACTCTCTGCTATAGTTGATGACGGTTCTGCAAAAGACTATCACCCTGAAAAATTTGAAAAGATTATACTTTCTACAGGCTTCTTCAGGCTTGCACAATTGAATTCACCCCATACAGACAAACCTTTTGCTGCACATGCCAAATCACTGGCATTTATGAGATTTACTTCGGGCACTACCGGCAAAGCAAAAGGAGTGATCATCTCCCATCAATCAGCATTGGACAGGACAGAAGCGGCGAATAAAATCCTTGCTTTGGGACCGGGAGATACTGTTTTATGGGTATTGCCAATGGCTTATCATTTTGTTGTTTCCATACTGTTGTATATTCGGTATGGTGCTGCTATCGCCATCGCAAAGGATTTCCTGCCCCTGAATGTACTGAATATGGCCAATGATTGTAAAGCCACCCTGTTATATGCCTCTCCGATGCAAATTAGATTGCTGGCCAATACGGAAGGTAATGTTCAGATGCACACCCTAAAAAGAGCAATCTCTACCTCTGCAGGTATTACCGCAGATATATGCAAACAATTTGAAAAAAGATTCCAGTTGCCTGTTAGTCAAGCTTATGGGATTATAGAAATTGGATTGCCGATTATAAACACATTCAGCAATCATGATCATCCCGAAGCAGTTGGCCATATACTACCCGGCTTTGAAGTGCAGATTTTTGATGAAAATAATTGTCCGGTGCCCAATGGAGTTATCGGAAAACTAGGAATTAAAGGCCCTGGCATGTTTGATGCTTATCTGGATCCTCCGCTAAAACGCGAGGATGTGACTGTTAATGGATTTTTCCTCACGGCTGATTTTGCATCAAAATCTGATGATGGTTTGATTACCATTGAAGGGCGCGAAAAATCAGTAATGAATATTGCGGGAAATAAAGTCTTTCCGGAAGAAGTGGAAGGTGTATTGGAGGGATACCCCGGTGTGAAACTTGCGAGAATAAAATCTATTCCTCATCCTTTAATGGGGCAAATTATCATGGCGGACATTATTAAGGAAGAATATAGCGACATTGATACCGAAGACCTGATTGCCTTTTGCAGAAAGCGGCTTTCCACCTATAAGGTCCCGCAAAGAGTTCATTTTGTAGATGAGTTGCCTATGACATCATCCGGC
>JBEICQ010000240.1:0-1987 GCA_040383885.1 Flavobacteriales bacterium
CCATTCACATCTCTAACCTCATGTACATGGATGGTACCAAGGCAAGTCGCCTGGGATACGCGATGGAAGATGGCAAAAAGATGCGTATGGTTAAAAAAACAAACAAAACCATTAAATAATGTAAGCTGACCATTTTTTGGCTTGCGCTCAAAACAACACATGGAAACAACAAACATGCAACCCAGGCTCAAGGTAAAGTACCGCAAGGAAATTGTGCCTGCCCTGCAAAAGGAATTTGCCTACAAGAGTTCGATGCAGGTTCCGAAACTTAAAAAGATATGCATCAATCAGGGATTGGGCATAGCTGTTACCGACAAAAAACTCATTGATAATTCCATTCAGGAAATATCCACCATCACCGGACAAAAGGCTGTTGCCACCCGTTCCAAAAAAGATATCTCCAACTTTAAGTTGCGTAAAAACATGCCCATTGGGGTAAAAGTTACGCTCAGGGGCGACAAGATGTATGAATTTTTGGACAGGCTGATTGCTGTTTCATTGCCGCGTATCCGCGACTTCAGAGGCATCAACGACAAGGCTTTCGACGGAAAAGGAAACTACACACTGGGAGTAACCGAGCAGATTATATTCCCGGAAATTTCGATTGACAAGGTGAACAAGATCCTGGGCATGGACATCACTTTTGTTACTTCCGCTCCCAACGATGCAGAAGCTCATGCCTTGTTAAAAGAATTCGGTTTACCCTTCAAGAAAAACTAAGATATGGCCAAAGAATCCATGAAAGCCCGCGAGGTAAAAAGAGCACACCTCGTGAACCGCTACGCTGAAAAGCGAAAAGCACTCAAGGAAGCAAATGATTCTGCAGGCTTGCAGAAACTGCCCCGCAACTCTTCACCGGTTAGGATGAGAAATCGTTGCAAAATCACCGGTCGCCCCCGTGGTTACATGCGAATCTTCGGATTGTCGCGTAACACCTTCAGGGAACTGGCACTCAACGGAAAAATCCCCGGCATCACCAAAGCGAGCTGGTAAAAAAAACAAACCAAGTAAAAACACAATCCACGGATATCGATTGATTAAAACAAATCCACAATGACTGATCCCATTTCAGATTATCTCACCAGGCTGAGAAACGCCATCAAGGCAAACCACCGAGTGGTGGAAATTCCCGCCTCCAACCTCAAGAGGGAAATTACCCGTATTCTTTTCGAAAAAGGGTATATCTTAAACTACAAATACGAGGAGGACAACAAGCAGGGCATCATCAAGGTTGCTCTGAAGTACAATCATCAAACCAAGACGAGTGCCATCAGGGAACTGGTTAGGGTAAGCCGCCCCGGTTTGCGGAAGTATACCGGTGCCGACGAATTGCCAAAAGTATTGAACGGTCTGGGAATAGCCATCATCTCTACCAGCAAGGGTTTGATGACCGACAAAGAAGCCCGCAACAACCATGTAGGTGGTGAAGTCATCTGTTATGTTTCATAATTAAAAAACAGCATTTACATGTCACGCATCGGAAAATTGCCAATACAGTTGCCCAAAGGAGTAGAAGTAAGTTTTGCCAACGGCAGCGTTAAAGTTAAAGGTCCACTCGGAGAGCTCAGCCGCAATCTGGCTGATGGTATTGGGGTGAACACTTCAGAATCAAATGTAGTCCTCACGCGTTCAAGTGAGGAGAAATCACAAAAAGCATTACACGGATTGTCGAGGGCGCTTGTTGCCAATATGGTAAAAGGCGTATCCGAAGGATATTCTGTGGAGCAGGAATTGGTTGGTGTAGGCTACAGGGCCAGTAATACCGGCAATCTGCTCGAGCTCACATTGGGTTTTTCACACAATGTGGCTTTTGAACTGCCCAAGGAAATCAAGATAGAAACCAAGACCGAAAGGGGAAAAAATCCGGTGATCTCAATGAAGAGCATCGATAAAGAACTTCTCGGAAGTGTAGCTGCCAAGATCAGAAGTCTCAGACCACCTGAGCCATACAAAGGAAAAGGAATCAAATTTGCCAACGAAGTACTTC
>JBEICQ010000241.1:0-1922 GCA_040383885.1 Flavobacteriales bacterium
AAACAGTGATATTTTACCTTTGTGCTTCATTTTTTTCCTCTTACTTGCAAAACTATGATTGGGTTTCGGACAAAAGTAAACCAATCGGGTTTATTTTTCACATTCAGTTGTTAACAACCTCAAAAATTGTTCCATAAATCAATGATTTTGCTGAAGTCCTCGGGCAATTCAGACTCAAAATGCATTCTTTTTCCCGTACGGGGATGGGTAAAAGTGAGGGTTTTGGCATGAAGTGCCTGCCTGGGCATGGCTTCAAAGCATTTTGCGATAAAATCTTTGTATTGACCACTGTGATTTCCTCTGAGAACTTTGTCGCCACCATAAGTTTCATCTGAAAAAATCGGATGCCCAAGGTGTTTCATGTGAACCCTTATCTGATGGGTTCTTCCGGTTTCCAGTTTGCATTCAATAAGACTCACATGCGCAAAAGGCTGGAGCACCCGGTAATGGGTAATGGCTCTTTTGCCCTCATTGTCCGGGCCTGTTACTTCCATGATTTTGCGGTTTTTAGGGCTTCTTCCTATCTGGTTGTCAATGGTTCCGTTGGCTTGGGGCATGTGGCCCCATACCATTGCCCAATACAATCTTTCGATGCTGTGATCAAAGAACTGGCGCGCCAGGTGGGCCATACTCAATTCATCTTTTGCAAGTACAAGTATGCCTGAAGTGTCTTTGTCAATTCTGTGGACGAGTCCCGGCCGTGGATGTTCACCCCCGAGGCTGGGCAGGTCCTGAAAGTGATAAACCAGTGCATTGACAAGTGTACCGGAGTAATTCCCATATGCAGGATGTACCACCATGCCGGCTGCCTTGTTCACTACTATTACATGATCGTCTTCATAAAGGATGTTGAGCGGTATGTTCTCCGCTTTAAGTTCATCCGTCTTCACAGGGTAGGGAAGCACAATTGATATGCGGTCATTGGGTTTCACCCGGTAGTTTGACTTTACGGCCTTGTCGTTAACTAGGATGTTACCACTGCCTGCCGCTGCCTGAATTTTTGTGCGGGACGCATTTTCGATGCGGTTCATCAAAAATTTATCAATTCGCACGGGTTCCTGACCCTTGTCAATGACCATGGCAAAATGTTCGTATAGATCCCCCTCTTTTTCTTCTGAACCGTTTTCCATTTGAGTCATTTTTCTGATATTTGTGGCTAATTAATTCAAATTTTAATAACCTTCGCCCTCATGAAACAATTTTGCGGGTTTTTTATTTGGTGTTTTCTTGCCTTTTCAAAAATTTTTTTTTGCGGCTCCGCCTGTGCGCAAGTTCCCATTAAGCCCGACAGGGTTACAGTTGGTGCTGAACAACTCGCGAAATATGAGTATTTGATCAAAGAAAAGCGAATGGGTCTTGTGGTGAATCAAACCTCTTATGCCGAGAGTGTTCCGCTCCCGGATTTTTTATTGGGCCGTGGATTTAAGGTAAATGCCATTTTTAGTCCCGAACATGGCTTTTCCAGCAATAAGGAAGCAGGTGAAAAAGTTGCAGATGATGTTTATGCGACAAACGAAAAAAATATCCCCATATACTCCCTCTATGGGAAAAACAAAAAACCGCAGCCGGAACAACTCAGAAATATCGATATCCTTTTGTTCGATATACAGGATGTTGGTGCGAGATTTTATACCTATCTGAGTACACTTCATTATTGCATGGAGGCTGCAGCAGAGACGAAAATACCCTTGGTTGTTCTCGATCGGCCAAATCCCAACGGACATTATGTAGATGGTCCTGTGCTTGAACCCAATTGTCATTCTTTTGTTGGCATGCACCCTATTCCTGTTGTTCACGGATGCACATTGGGCGAATTGGCGCGCATGATCAACGGAGAAGGATGGTTACAAAAGGGCTTACAATGTGAATTGCATGTTGTACCCTGCCTTACCTATAACCACCATACCCTCTATGAGTTGCCA
>JBEICQ010000242.1:0-1913 GCA_040383885.1 Flavobacteriales bacterium
TCCTCCATCAGGTATTCATGCCTGAAAGCGGTATGCTCAAGTGATTTTTTTCGGTTGATAAGGTAAGCATCTACCCAGGGGTTTTCCTGAGTACCGGGAGTGATCCACAGATAACGATCCTTGTTTTTAATATCCCAGTTGAGTGCGGGGATAATTACTGTTTTAAATTCGAGTCCTTTTGCTTTGTGTATGGTCATTACCTGCACAGCTTCCATTCCTGAAGGAACAGAAACAGACACGGCATAACAGTTTTTCTCCCACCAGCGAAGAAAGGCAAATAAACTGCCCGCACCATTCTCAGAAGCTTTTATTACAGATTCTGCAAGTGTACTCAGATAAGGGTCCTGGCTGTGATTCCATCCAAAAGCATGATACAGATATAGGAGCTTGTCTGTGAGGATGGCCTTGCTAAACCAATGCTTATCAATCTCTATTTTGTGCGATTTCAGCCAATCCAAGAGGTTGAAAACAGGATTTTCCAGGGCTTCTCTCCACACTTCTTCATCGGGTTTACATTGACCGAATGCCTCGATAAACTTCAGTACATAAAGCCTGCTTTCCGGAAATGCAAAATGCTGTAAGAAGGCTATAGTAGCAGCAACTTTGGGATGATCCATGATCAGCAAACTTTCTCGGGAAATTACATGGATGTTATGCTGAATCAAAAAGGCGGCTATTTCACTTGCTATTCTGTTGTTTCGGGTAAGAATGGCAATGTCTGACAATGCATGTTTTTTACTCTGAAGATCCCTAATCAGCTTCAGACAGGTGTTTTTGTAATATTCAGTCGGATTTTCTGTTTCATCTTCAAAAAATTCAACCAGTCCTTTATCCTCTGTTCGATGAGGTATTTGCGCGGCCTCTTTCAGATCATCGTGGTTGAACCGATTGCCAGCAAATTGAAAAAAATCATTGTTAAAGGTGATGATATTTTTCTCTGATCTCCGGTTCGTGGTTAACCGGGTTGATTCGTAATGATTTTTTAATGCGCGGGTTCTGATTTCTTTGTCACGGATATCGAAGTGTTCCGGTAATTCCGGAAGCATTGAAAATTGGGCAGACTCAGCACCTCTCCAACGATAGATAGATTGTTTGGCATCCCCAACAAGTAGACATTTGTTGCCTTCAGAGACGGCATTCTCAACCAAGGGGAGAAAGTTCATCCACTGTCCATGAGAAGTATCCTGAAACTCATCAATCATGATGTGGTTGTATCTTTGTCCTATCCTTTCAAAGATGAAGTGAGCCGTTTCATTGAGTAAAAGTTAGTTTATTTTTTCGTTGAATTCACTAATGGGTAAAATCGCGTAATCCTTTTTTACCTGCTGGTATTCTTTGTACACCTCTCTGATCAGTGCGGTAAGGAAAAGTGTTTGAGGCAGCATTGGGTATATAATCAATGCATGTTCATTTTTCCTCAGAAAGCTGATGGTTTGCTCGTATAGGTGCAGCAACTCTCCTGCACATTCCTCCGCATGCTTGCTTTTGTATGGCAATTTTTCAGGATCTCTCAGGAATGCATCCAGGTAGGCATTGTTTAACTGGCCAAGGATAAAAGCTCTTGGATTTTCAAGTTTGCCGAAATAGGCGGGAAACCCGGTTTTTCCCTGGCTCAAATCTTTGTCTTCAACCCTGGGATGGCGTTTCCTGATGGAAAGATATTCCTCAAAGGCATGGCGCACTTGTTCAAATATCTTTTCGAGCTCCACGATGGTGTGCTGATGAAATTCCTCGTAACGGGTTCGATGGTCGTTTTTAAATAAAGATTTTAGATTTTTATTTCGGTCTTTAAAAAACTCTTTGGCTATACTAAAAAGAGCGACCTGAGGCTGATTGTTTTTTTGCTCATCCGAATTATGTTGAGCAAATGACACAAGGTATTGTCCAATCCTGTTGTTGCTTTGCGCTTGAGA
>JBEICQ010000243.1:0-1894 GCA_040383885.1 Flavobacteriales bacterium
AACCGGTAGAGGTTGTTTTGTGTATCAGCAGGTAAAAACATTACATTATACAGAAACCCCGATGTTTACCAATACCACGAGGCGCAACATCCAGGTAAAAAAAATCGTTTTCATCACCGCAAATCGTTCTTCAAGTTGGGCGTAGGCTGCAGTGGTCATCAATGCAGCAAAAGGAATGAGTGGAAACAAAAAACGCAATTCCTTGTGGGGAACCCAAACATGAATCAGGAGAAAAGGAATACACATCCATGTAAGCAGATCTTTGGGTTTGAGCACAAAAAAGAGCAGGGTAAGCAAGAGATAAAACAAACTCACAGGAGGAATCCCGCGATAAAATATCCAGTCTGCGTAGGCATACCAAGGCCATACCCCAAAAGAGGCAGCTTTGTCATGGATGATATTTTCTGCGAAATAGTGATAGGCAGGAAATTCCCATGCTCCGTAAAGCCAGCGATCGAATAAAACGGAGCATGCAAAAGCCACAAGAAATCCAAAGGCTCCGCGCAAGCAAAGGCTAAAGTTCCAACGGGCAACAAACATTCCCCAGGCAGCTATTCCTGCAATGAAAAAACCGGATTGAAAACGACAATGGAAAGCCCATGCCATCAGAAAACCAAGGAAAAATTGATACCATGGTTTGTTAAACCCGGGACTTTTAATCAGATAAAAAGATGCCATCATCAGCAAAGTGGAGCCATTTTCAGAAGAAAATCTCACACCGGAATAAAATCCAAACCAGGTAAAGAAAAGCAGAAAAAAGAGCAATTTGGGATGTTGGGAAGAACCGTACTCATTTTTCAGCAGGGCATACAATCGGAGGAGCAGCACATAATAAGCGGCTGCCATCATCAGTCGGAGCAACATGGCTACAACAAAGGGATTGGGCTCCACAAAAAAACCCATGCCTTTGTAAACAGCCCAGGCAATAAAAGGCTGTAGCCCCGGACGCATGTGTGCAGGAAATTCCCAGCACAGGTGTTCATAGGGTGTAATCCCAAGATGATAGCCGGCAAATTCCAAAATTTGATAATGCTCGTCGAGGTGATGATAGCCAACTGAAAAAATAGCTGTCAAAAAAAACATACATCCGGCTAGAGTGAGCCAATGCTTTTCATTTTGAAAGACATTTTTAAGACTTATATCCATGGATTGCCGCCCAAAAGTAAGTATTCCAATTTGCCTGCAGGGTTGAAATTTATGATTGAATCTTCTTTGGATATTTTTAATACACAAGTAATCAATCATTTATAATAAATTTAAAATAACCGGGAATGATTCATTTTTTGATATTTTCGCAGACTTTAAAAGAGCAATAAAAGTATGTATTGGACATTAGAATTGGCCTCTCACCTTGAGGATGCGCCCTGGCCAGCCACTAAGGATGAATTGATTGATTTTGCGATGCGTTCCGGTGCACCTATGGAGGTGATTGAAAACCTTCAGGAAATGGAGGACGAAGGAGAGATTTACGAATCCATCGAAGATGTGTGGCCGGATTATCCCTCAAAAGAAGATTTCTTTTTTAACGAAGACGAATACTGATTTATCCTGTAGGAGAATTCAGGTTTTCCCTTCACCTTTCCTGAGGTGATAAACGATGTGGATTTCAGAAGATCCTGAGTCGGGGCTGGTATGTTCATCTGAGTTAAGAGAATCATCCTCCGCTTCTACTTTCTCTTCCTCGGAAAGATTTGAGTCTTCATCCCACACAATTGTTTCCTTAACAACACCCTCTTTTCTGTAATAAAAAGCCAAAAAAGCTCCTGCCATTGCGCCCATCAGATGAGATTCCCAGGATATTTTAGGATCCAAAGGCAAAACGCCCCAAACCATTCCCCCGTAAAGAAAAATCACCACAAGGGAGAAGAAGAGCAGATTTCTATTGCGTTTAAGC
>JBEICQ010000244.1:0-1879 GCA_040383885.1 Flavobacteriales bacterium
GATGTAATGCATTACGACACTGAAAAAAAATTCAATCTCGTGTTTCATGATGCCTTTTCGCCAGGTGTGCAGCCCGAGTTATGGTCGCATGCATTTTTCAGTAAAATAGCTGAGATGATGATAAAAGGTGGTGTCCTGGTTACCTACAGTGCAGCCGGTCAAGTAAGAAGAAACCTCAGAGAAGCAGGCTTTGAAGTTGAAAAAATCCCCGGGCCTCCGGGTAAAAGAGAGATGACAAGAGCCATTAAAAGATGAACCAGCGATTATCACTATTTCCCGGGGTGTTGTTATTTTTCTTGCTAAGTTCTTTCACTTTTGCAAAAGCCGAACAAAACCGCCTAAAAATTAAATTTACCGACGCGCAAACGGGACAAGCTATTCCATATGCGGCTGTTACCTGCATGAATCCCGACAGTTCAGGTGTATTCTCCCAGATGACAGATACAGCAGGTGAAGTTCCCATTCCCCCGGGCTACGAGAAGTGCTTTATCCTGAAGTTTGACGCCATAGGTTACAAACGAAAAATAGAAGGCAAATTTTGTCCTCCGTTCAATAGTCCGATTCTCATATCGGTAAGTCCTGCAGGAAACAAACTCAAAGAAATTACCATCGAATCACAACGAAATCTGCTCAGAATGGATGGGGAGAAAAAAGTCTTTGATGTTTCTTCTTCCATCGCTGCCGTAACCGGAAGTGCAACACAAATTTTACAACAGGTTCCGGCAGTGAATGTTGACATGGAAGGGAATGTTTCCCTCAGGGGCAATGCCAATGTATTGGTCTATATTAACGGTAAACCAAGCGGACTTACCGGTGCAAACCGACAAGCTGTTCTGGAGCAAATTCCGGCGGCTAACATCGATAAGATCGAAGTAATTACAAACCCATCTGCAAGATATGAGGCCGATGGAATGGCTGGTATCATCAATATCGTGCTTAAGAACAACAATCAAAAAGGATTTTCACTCAATTATACTCCGGGCATAGGATCAAACAACAAATATCAATCGAACTTTAACCTCGGACTAAAATCCGGAAAAACATCTTTGTCGCTGATTTACAGTCTCAGACAACAAGCCATTTGGAGCCAGGGTTACGCCACACGCGATAATTTTTTTCCTGACACATCGTTTTATTTTGTGCAATATGTGCATGCCGGAAATCTGCCGGTTACCCACAGTGGAAGAGTCTCTTTGGATTGGAATCCATCTGCATCCGATGCATTGAGCATTGGCATCAATGCCAGCTTGCAGAACCAAAAACAGGAAGAATTCTTTCAATATTTTACCTATTCTCCAAGAACTGTCTTTCTCAATCAATGGAGCAGACAATCGGTTACCTATGCCGAAAACATTACTGCGGAACCCACGCTTAATTATAAACACTTGTTTCCTAAAAAGGGTCATGAGATTTCGGTTTCGGGAAGTTTTTCCTACAATCAAAGTCTCAGCAAGGCAACCTATTATGATCGCAACATCGAAAATTTACCCCTTGCCAATGAGCTTACCCTATACAATCCCATCAATTCACTTTTCAGGATTGGCACTACCCAGGCAGATTATGTTTTGCCTTTGGGGAGCGCAATGAAGTTCGAGAGTGGGATAAGGCTCAACAGAAGACTCCTTGGTAATGATTTTAACCTGCTAAACTCCGAAGTGGGCAATGGATGGACAACGATTCCCGGAAGATCTAACCAATATCGCTATGACGAATGGGTATCTGCAGGCTATCTTATCTTGAGTAAAAAGAATCAAATTACTTCCTGGCAAATGGGTGTGCGCATAGAAGATACACGCATGCAAATAGGCCAGCTAACAACCGATAGTCTGGTTGAAAGACATTTTACAGATTTGTTTCCGAACCTCAATGGGAATCTTGC
>JBEICQ010000245.1:0-1868 GCA_040383885.1 Flavobacteriales bacterium
CCCTTGAGAAGGAAAAATGTAGGATCGTTGAGTCGCGTTGCCCACTGATAGGAACCATATCCCATGAATAACTCATCCCCGCCATCGCCGGAGAGCGTCATGGTAACATGTTGCCTTGCCAACTTTGAAACAAAGAGCGTGGGAATGGCAGAGGAATCTGCAAAAGGTTCATCATAAACATCTGTGAGAGAAGGCACCCATTCCATGCCTTCTTTTTCTGTTACTTCAAAAGCATGATGCCTGGTTCCCAAGTGTTGTGAAACTGCGCGAGCATAGGACGCCTCGTTTCTTGGGGACTCGGGAAAGGAGATTGAAAATGTTTTAACCGGCTCAGGAGAGATGGCCGCAGCCACGGCAGTAATCAGACTAGAATCTATTCCTCCGCTGAGAAATGTACCGAAAGGAACATCGCTGATCATCCTGTATTGCACAGCACTGTAGAGCAATTCACGCAGTTGGACCAATGCTTCTTCTTCCTGATAAATCAGCTCTTTTTTGAGAACATGCTCAGGAGACCAAAAATGGTAATAATCTGTTTTATGCCCATCGATCATTGCCCAGGTACCAGTTGGAAATTTTTCAATTTCGCGGTAAATAGACCATGGATGCGGCACATATCCCAGGTGTAAATAAGCGTTGAGTGCCTCAGTAGAATGGGTTAAATTCAATTTGCTGCGTAGTGCGGTGATGCTTTTAAGCTCCGATGCGAACAAAGTGATACCATCCTTTTGATACAGATACAATGGCTTAATACCCATCCTGTCGCGAAAGAGAAAGAGTTTATCTTCTTTGAGGTCATAGATGGCGATGGCAAACATGCCATTGGTCTTTTTGATAAAGGAGGGCCCCCAGTGAGCAAATGCCTCAAGCAAGACTTCGGTATCACTTTGTGTACGGAACGAAAAACCGGGCTTTTCTTTTTGAAGTTCGGCAGCAATTTCAAGAAAGTTGTAAACTTCACCGTTATACACCATCACAAACCTTCCGCAGGCAGAGTGCATGGGCTGGTTGGCGTGAGAAGAAAGATCGATGATACTGAGCCGACGGTGACCAAGACCTATGCCATTCTGCATAAACAAACCTTCTGCATCGGGTCCTCGGTGTGCAAGCCGGTCGGTCATAAGCCGGAGATGTGATTCATCCAGCAAACCATTTTTTGAAATCAATCCTGCAATTCCACACATAATTAAAACACACTGATGATACCAAAATGAATTTTGGCGGCCCTCAAAAGTAAGGGATTATTTAATTGCCGGCCAACCGCGTATGTCAGATTAAAAACACCTGCCTTGGTTTCAAAATTAATGCCTGCGCCAAAACTGTAAGGCCGGTCGAACAAACGCACATTGCGGCTCAGGTTTTGCAGATATCCGTGGGTATAGAAAATAAAGAGATTGCTGTTTTTCCCGCTCAGGTATCGCAATTCATTGTTGACATAGGCATAGGTACTTGCAAAGATTGACTCATCATCAAATCCCCTGAATGTTTGAAAACCACCGAAACGATAAAGCTCATTAAAAAAAAGATTTTCCTGAGTCATGTATGCCCCTCGGGTGGAAAAGAGAAAAGTAAATCGCTTATGTATAGGCACATACCATTCCGTAGAAAAACTAATGTTATTTTGAATATTTTTCAGGCGAATATTTTCATACAATATTTCGGGGATAGCATTATTCTTCCTGAGTTCTCTGAATCCTACCGAGAGCATTCCCTGGCTTCGGAATCCTTTTCTTGGATTAAACCGGTAATCGGTATGATCAATGTTCCATCCGGCGCCGTACGAAATTACATTTACATCGGCATTTTCAGGCAGTGTGCTCAAGAAAGTGGCTCCTGGAACCGACAGCATGCGTACACTTTTTACATGA
>JBEICQ010000246.1:0-1839 GCA_040383885.1 Flavobacteriales bacterium
ATTCAGGCTATTATTGGAAATATTCTTTCTCACCATCGGATTGTTAAACAGATAAATATGATAACCTTCATTCCCTACACCATTGATTTTGTTGTTTACCACATCGTATCCATTCGGACGATCAGCTGAGCCGATATTCTCAGCGGATGCAGGTGTTTTTAAATTATCAGTTAAACTGATTCCGTTTACCGTACATTCTGTGAGGGTGTTTCCTCTGATATTGGCCATCATGCCCCTGCATATATAAATACCATAGTCGACATTTTCTATCAGATTGGCCAGCACAGGATTTGTATCTCCACCTATGATTGTGCCATAAGAAACATCTGATGCTCCTCCGTCAGAACATATAGCAGTCCCGGGTGGGCACTTGGCTCCTTTGGGTGTTTTTGCTCCGTTGCCACGGATATTGTAAAACTGGTTGTTGATGAGTTTTGAATGACTCTCCAGTGACATGATTCCAAAAAGACTGTTACGGAAAATGTTTTCCTTTCCCGGTGAGGCATTGCCGATTACATGTGTGTTTTGAGGGTGGCTGCATCGGTACATAAATATGCCGGCTTCCATATACCTCTTTTCGAGTGGCGGCAACAATGTATTGTTGTTTTCCCGGGTATGAGCTGTTTGTTCGCAGGAGAACAAGGTATTCTGTATCTCTATTCTTTCGGGTGCCTGGTGATAATCGAGATAGATGCCATAAAGATTTTTGTTGAATACGACCCTGCTGCCGGTAAGTCCCGTTTTTACAGTGGCGTTTATTGATGCATACACACCAAAATAAGCATCTTGTATGACGCATCCGTCATTGATGATTAATGATGCCTCCCGTTCTACAAAAATTCCCTGCCACATTTGAGCGGCAGCTGCTTTCATGATTACCTGCTGTGACAGTTGAAGGGTATTGCCCGCGGCAACAATCAATGAAGCACCGGGGAGCATGCCTACAGTTACTCCGCCGATGATGCTTGTGTTGATGTCAACGATAATTTTCCCCCCTAAAAGCATTTTGCTATGCCCATTTGCCTGCATCATGGAGCTTAGGTTCAGGAAGCCTCCTGAGGGAACTGAATCCAACAGACTGCTCAGGTAAATTTCATCTCCCGCTACATCATCCGACTGGGCATCCAATACCCATGTGTCAGCATCGTTCTCTGCAAGACATTCTCTTACAATAACAAAGGTGGTGTCCTGTTGGGTACTGTCGTCATGCATAAGTGCAAGACTGCCTACACCATAAGGCATGTTCCACTGGATGTTTACATCGCTACCGGTATTGCCTCCTGTGACTGATCCGCCTGATACCATCCAGCGATAGTTTCTGCCCTGCACCGGATTCAGGATTTTATAATGTGCGTTGTTACCAGAACAGTTACTAAGCGGTCCTGCAATCAAGGGTGTATTCAGTTGCGAATAAGCACCAATGGATGCGTTTTGTGCACGGAGTGATTGGGTGAGTATACATAGAAACATACTCAACATGGTGGAGAACAATAATGTCTTTTGCGTTTCAGGAACCAAAAGCTTCCCCGGAAAAAAAAGCGAGGGTAGAGATCTTCTCCCGACTTGGTGTTTTTCGTCGGTTTTACTTGTCCTGTCATTTGCAGGATCATGAAGGTTTTTTTGCATTGGGTTTACTTTTTTCATGGTATTTGATTTTGGTGTTTTTGAATGGTTCTTTGATGCGCTTTTCTGTTTTGTAGCTTTACATGCTATCCATGCAATCGTGCCATTTTCCGGCTTCCTGATAGGATATTTGGATTTGGCTGATGATGCAATCTGCCGGAGTAATGTTTGGGTGCTCTTTTTAATTCCATGACTTACCTGCTTAATTGATTTGAA
>JBEICQ010000247.1:0-1820 GCA_040383885.1 Flavobacteriales bacterium
CCCAATCTTCAGCTTTCCTGCAAAGTAGGTTTGTGATTCACAAGAAAAAAAACGAAACATCCCATGAAAAAAAACTTCCTCTTCCTCCTGTTTATTCTTCCATCCTTTTTGTGTTTCTCTCAATCTGATTTTTATGCGGCACTGGAAATGGCCCGCGAAAAACCAAAACTCACAATAGAAATCAGGGCCATTCTCGAAAACATGAACAAGCCCGGCAGTTTGCCCACACAGGGCATTGGTACTAGCGGCCAATCCATGCTTCAAAATGTATTGCTTTTCCTGGAACAACCTTTCAATGATACTATAAAACCCATTGATCTTGAGCAAGTGAAAAAGGCCATCAGGGAAATAAATGAAAAGATTAGAAAAAAGCAAAAAAAAAATGATGAAGTGGGCATACCGGAGAATTTTATACCATCACCTGCAAGCCCGTTAGGCGAGGTCACCAAAGGCGCCACAGGGGCGCTGAGCCTCATCGGTATGGGTACAGATTTGCCAACAAAACTGCTGGAAGCAAGTACCGATTTTTTGGTTGACCGAACAAAACAAGAACTGGCACTTACCTTCTTTACAAAATTCAGAGACTCCCTTGCAACCAACAAAGAGCTAACTATCTTGTTGCCGAATACATGGGCATTGCTTTCTTCCATGGATGAATTTCAAGTCCCCTCCATGGGTAAATTATGGGTACAATCCTTTGAAGCAGATTTGCGATTGCTCCCCCTGAACCTGGAGGCATATGTGCGCAACAAACCCAAAAAATTTGAAAAACTGCTCAACAGCGAAGCATTTAAAACCTACCTGTGTGTAATTACATGGATGAAGTACCAGGAGCTGGGTATGCATCCTGCCTCCCTTATTCAATTGTTAGCAGATAAGTACCGCGACAATGTAAAATCATCAGTCCTTGCCAAGAGTTTGTGTCGCCTCAATTTTATCTCTAACAGCCTCAGAGATACAAGTGCCAAAAGAACCTGGATAGATCCCAAAAAACTTGCAGGTTTAAGCCCCACCGAAATGCAATATTTTACTGCCTTGCTATTTGTGAACCACCGGAGTGAATGGGAGAACTTGTTCTTTAAGCCCGAACCGGGAAATTATGCCAGACTCTATACCCCCATGCTTGCATTGGCCTCCATCCTCAACAATTGCAGCAAATCGCTGGAAGCAGTTCAAAAAGATAGAGACACGCTTAAAACACAACTCTACGCGGCGTACAGGAATCATTTTTTTGCGATGCTTGAGTGGGGTTTCAGTGCCTCCCTCGTGGCAGATGAAAGCTCGAAGGACAACACACTCAATGATTATTTTACCTTGTACAAGCCCATCGCAGAAAATACCCTACAGGCTTTAGTGGCCTTTACTGAGAACAATTATAGCCTGGGCTTTGTAAATGTACTGCAGGTCATGAATACAATCTCAAAAACAGAAGCGCTGATGAGCGAAAACACCTTCAAGGGTTTTGTAAAATACTGCAACTTCATGGTAGACATTGCTACCGCCGACAGCACTGCATCGCTCAAAGAGATATTGCAGAAGTATGCCTTGCCGGTAGCTTCCTATAAAATCAAGCGTAAGTCCAAATTTTCTCTTGAATTAGGTGCCTATCCCGGTGCCTATAGTGGATTGGAGTTTGTCAGAAACAGCGGCAAGCCCCGTAGTTTCACCTATGGTATTACGGCTCCAATAGGTTTTACTTTTTCATGGGGTAATTTATCTTGTACATGTAAGAAGCCCCCCCAACCCAGAAGTTTCTCAGTTTTCCTGTCAGTTGTTGACATTGGCGCTGCCTTTAGTTACCGCTGGGCAAATGATACGGC
>JBEICQ010000248.1:0-1756 GCA_040383885.1 Flavobacteriales bacterium
CTGAATCCATTTTCTGACTTCACTGATGCCCTCAACATCAGAGTGGGTAATCCCTTTCTAAAACCTGAATATGTGCATGCAGCAGAAGTTTCGTGGTTATCCAGACAAAAGAAGACTTCCTGGGTAATTACAGGATATTACAGGTATCTCACCAATACCATCCAGAGGTACAGAGAAGCCTTGCCAAGCGGTTTGTCGGTTGTCTATTTCCGGAATTTCAACAATTCCGAGAATGCAGGAATGGAAGGAACGCTAAAAGCAGATCCATTCAATTGGCTGAACATGACCTTCAATGCAAATGTGTTTTACATGAAACTTAGAGGAAGTAACAGGGAAGGTGATCTTTCTAATGATATCTTTAGTTACAGTCTTAAGTTTTTGGCGTCCATAAAACTTCCTTTCAAAACAGATTTGCAAATTACCAGTGTGTACAATGGGCCGAATGCACTCTTGCAAGGCAGATTTGGCGCCGTTTACGGAACAGATCTTGGTTTTAGAAAAGATTTTATGAAAGGCAAACTAAGTTTGGTTGCCAACCTTTCCGATGTTTTTGATCAGCGCGTGATGCTCATCTATACAGAAGCTGCCAATTTCAAAAGCGATAATCGCCGGAAAAGAGAAACCCGCATCCTGATGGTTTCGGCCTCCTACCGCATTGGACAAACAGAGAACAAAAGGCGTCGGGGACGCGACAACCAAACTGACATGAACAATAATGACATGGGCGGTTGGTAATTTTAATTACATTTGAGTTCCTAACCCATGAAAAAAGAACTTGCTAAAATTCATTGCCAAAATTGTGCCTCCCGGTATCATTCAGTATTCTGCGACCTGGGTCAGGAGGAAGTAAACCGCCTGAACGAATCAAAGCTCTGTGCCACTTACAAAAAAGGCCAGGATATTTTTATGGAAGGTTTTGCTTCTATAGGTCTCTATTGTATGAACAAGGGAAAAGTGAAAGTGCACCGCAATGGCGAACTGGGCAAGCAGCCCATTGTGAGGTTGGCAAAAGCAGGTGATATACTTGGATACCGTGCACTTATTACCGGGGAACCTTACTCTGCTACCGCCACTGCTCTCGAAGATTCGGATATTTGCTTTGTACCCAGAGACATGTTCTTTTCCCTGATACAGGCAGATGCTCACCTCTCCATGCAAGTAATGAAACTGCTCTCGCATGACCTTGGGCACGCCGAATCTACCATTAACAACCTTGTTCAAAAATCAGTAAGGGAGCGCATGGCAGAGGCAATTCTTTACCTAAAGGAAACATATGGTCTGCAAGAGGATGGTAAAACCCTCAATGTGCAAATATCTCGGGAAGATTTTGCCAACCTTGTTGGAACCGCTACTGAAACTGCCATCAGGCTGCTAAGCGAATTCCGCACAGATGGCCTGATTGCGTTCGACGGAAAAAAAATTGTGTTGTTAGATGTTCGAAAACTCACACTAACAGCAAACATCGATGACTAAATTTTGTTAATTACTAATGTTAATAACTTATATCATGCCTCACCCATCCTTTCGTAGGCATTAATCACCTTTGTGATACATCGAGAAAGCAAAATAATATGTACATGAATTTTCAGGAAGAAGATAAGATTCGCAGGGCTTTTGAAAACAAAGACTGGAATGAAATAAAAGTACAGAATTCCTGGCAGATCTTTAAAATCATGGCTGAGTTTGTGGAAGCCTTTGAAAAGCTCGCAAAAATCGGTCCCTGTGTCAGCATCTTTGGATCGGCACGAACCAAGCC
>JBEICQ010000249.1:0-1730 GCA_040383885.1 Flavobacteriales bacterium
GATGGTCGAGCGCATACATGCCTGCCGCAGCAAGTATTCCGGCTTGTCGCATCCCGCCACCAAACAACTTGCGCACTTTTCTTGCTTTTTTCATAAGCTCTTTGCCTCCCAGGAGTGCAGAACCCACGGGTGCTCCGAGCCCTTTTGAAAAACAAACTGAAATCGTATCAAAAAGGTTTCCTGTCTTTTTGGGTACCTCTCCGGAAACAAGCAGGGCATTAAAAATACGGGCTCCATCCAGATGCAAGGCAAGCGATTTTTTTTTGCAGAGTTTTGAAATCTCCTCCATTTGAGCAAAAGGATAAACACTCCCGCCTGCTTTGTTAACGGTATTCTCCAGACAAACGAGTGATGTTTTCGGCAACCAATCTGCCTCCGGTTGTATGGCAGCTGAAACCTGTTCTGCATGAATGCGACCTGCATCCCCTTGCAGTAACTTTACCTGCACTCCGGAGTGAAAAGCGATGCCTCCTCCCTCGTACTGATAGATGTGAGCATGTTCATCGCAAATGAGTTCATCGCCCGGATTGGTCTGTATTTTAATGGCAATTTGGTTGGCCATTGTTCCTGAAGGACAAAAGAGCGCAGCTTCTTTTCCGAACATCTCTGCCACTTTTTCTTCCAGCGCAAGGATGCTTGGATCCTCACCAAACACATCGTCACCCAACGGCGCCTTCATCATTGCCTCCATCATTCCGGGACTTGGCTTGGTTACGGTATCACTTCTCAGGTCTATCATGGTACAGGCTTTTTTTGAATTCCCAAATAGACAAATTTATTTTTGAAAATCATCTTCTCCCTTGTTTCCTTCAAAAGTTGGCAGTCGTTTTCACCTTGTTTAAAAACTGAGCACAATCCCATTATAAGCATAAACCGTTTATCTTGCAGATTGAATATGCCAACTAAAAAAAACGAAAAAGATCTCTTGCTCATCCTAGAGATACGATTCCTCAACCACATGCACAGACACCCTGATGTTTCCTGGCAGGAGGTGAAAAATGCGCTGAGTACCAATGCAGGCAAGATTCCCGCTCTTCAGTTTATGGAGGAAACCGGCGGAGAACCTGATATACTTGCTATTTCCGGTGATTTTAAAGAACTTAAGTTTGCTGATTTTTCTGAGCAGAGCCCCTCCGGCAGAAGAAGTCTCTGCTATGATGCCAAAGCCATGGCCTCCCGAAAAGACATTGTTCCGGCCAACAATGTAATTGACATGGCAAACGCTGCGGGCGTATCGCTGATGGATGAAAAAACATACCGCCTGATGCAATCGCTGGAACCTCTTGATACAAAGACTTCAAGCTGGCTCTTAACCCCAAAGAATATCAGAGAACTGGGAGGCGCAATCTTTGGAGATAACAGGTACGAGCATGTATTCATTTACCACAACGGTGCCCAGTCCTTTTACGCAGCCAGGGGATTCAGGGCAATACTTGTGCTATGATAAAAGATGAGAAGGGGTGGCCCTCTCATCTTTCTGCTGATTTAGCTGATTTATTCTTTTACAAATTTTCGGTAAGCAGAAAATTCCTTGTGATTTACCCTCAGGATATAATTGCCTTTACTCAGGTTTGCTGCATGCAGAGGCAACACAAATTTTCGTCCGCTTTTTTGCATCTCTGATTGAAAAACAGATTGACCAAGAACATCAAAAATTTCGATGTTAAGAATTCCTGTAAAAGGATTTTCAAATTCCAGCACAAAACTACCCGGATTCGGGTTGGGATAAA
>JBEICQ010000250.1:0-1706 GCA_040383885.1 Flavobacteriales bacterium
CTTGTTTGAATACTTGGCTCAGGCACCTGCCAACCGGCCGGGATAAAAAGAGAAAGCATCACAAGGCAAAGAATTCCATCAAGCAATCCGCTCCCATCAAAATCTCCGCTCTTTTTTAACCTCATTAAAAACATGCAGCATTTCCAAAGCAATTTGTCTGCATCTTTCATCATATTTTGCATCCTTCTGGTCGCTATCATCCCATCTCTTTGGATCTTCATAGGTGAGTGGAATCCTCATGTCAGCTCCCTGAATAAACGGACAGTTTTGATCAGCTTCTGAACAAGTGAGAATTGCCGCAAAATCCTTCCGTGGATTGTCACCATGATCATAAGTTTTGGAAAAGCATACGATCGGATCAGTCTGCTTATCATAAACTACCTGAATGACCGGATTGATTGAACTTACATGCTTTTCAACCTCAAATCCCGCGCGTTCCAGGGCTTCAATGGTATATGGGTGACTGGCGGTAACGGCTGTCCCACCCGAATAAGTGATGATGTCTGTAATTCCATAAAAGGCAGCGGCGGTTTTGGCCCATACCTGGCCGAAATGGCTTCTGCGAGAATTGTGTGTACAAATAAAAACAAGAGAGCTCACTTCCTTTTTTTCTGATTTCAGTTTGACATAATCAACAAGCATTTTCAAAATTGGCTTTCTGTTTTCAGGAATTTCCTGTAAATGGCTTTCCAGTTCACTAAGGTAAATATGGAGTCTTTCGTTCATGATTTTTTAGGATGCATTAGAAGGTGTAGAAATCCAGCTATGAGTGCTCCGAGTATGGGTGCGGTTAGATAAATCCAAAGTCCTTCTGTATGTCCCGAAACTAGTGCAGGTGCAAGCGAACGGGCAGGATTCATGGATGCGCCGGAAATGGGCCCGGCAAACATGGCTTCAAGTGCCACAACACCACCGATGGCAATTGCTGCAGTGATCCCTTTTTCTTTCTCTCCGGTGGAAACATTAAAAATGACCAAAACCAAAATGGCTGTTAAAACAAATTCCAGGGCAAATGATTGCATAGGAGAGCCGGCGGGAATTGTAGCACCCAACATGATGTTATCCGGAAACAGCATCAGCAGGCTTGCACTCGCCAGTAGTGCACCCAATACCTGAGAAACGAAGTAGGGAACAAGCATTTTCAGAGGAAACTTTTTAAAAAATGTAAAGGCCAGAGTAACTGCAGGATTGAGGTGCGCTCCTGACAAATCTCCCAGGGCAAAAATCAATGAAGTCACTACGAGTCCAAAAGTAACAGCTACACCCGGATGGGTAATCATTCCTTCTGTTTGCTGATTGACGATGATGGCCCCTGTACCGCAAAAAACAAGGATAAATGTACCAATAAACTCCCCGAGGTAATTTCTGCGGAACATGTTCATGTTTTGATTCAAGTGATATGGATTGTAAGACTAAGACAACAAAATACCTGTTTTTTGGAACTTACCCTGTAGCATGTTTATAAAAACGACTTTGTAAACAATGTGTGGTAGAAGGCAACGGTACCAGAGCAGAGTTGCTCTCTGTAAAATCCCTGTTTATCACTCCCGCATTGAGAAGTGATTTACGGTGCTTAGGGAATCTACTTTTCAGAATGGTCTATGCATCAATTTGGCTGTCATTTTTATCGGTCAACCTATTCACTATGTCTCTGTTTATTAGGAAGAAGCAGCCTGGGTATATTTTGATTCTTCGATAAGCGAGGC
>JBEICQ010000251.1:0-1566 GCA_040383885.1 Flavobacteriales bacterium
AGTTTCATCCGGGAAATTAATCTCATATGACCATGCCGATGAAGACATCATCTTTTACCTTTCTACAGCAGATGGAAATTCAACGCCTATTCAGTCGAATACCGGTAAAGACTGGACAGCGATAGGCTTTGAACAGGGTACTCAAATTTTAAATGGATTGTCCAACATAGCCACTCCACCTGCACTGTCCAATATCAACCTTGTTAATGGAGCCATCACGGATGTGGTTGCCTATGGAGATACTTTTTTCTTTGCCGGTGATTATGACAATGTTCACCAGATTTTTTATGCCATTGGTGTGTTTCCGCAATCCGGCCTTTCCATTGAACAAATACTTTATCGCGTAAATACAACCAACGGCTTACTTACTCCGGTGGGCAACCTGAACCTGACCTTCGATAATGGTTTTTTTAACCTTACAGGCGATGGCATCAACGGGCTGGCCTACGACCCGGATGAAGAGGTGCTGTTTGGCGTCACCCACAACGGGAAATTGCTTCGGATTAATCCGCTTACTGCCACCTGGACATTGGTGGGAAATACAATACAGAACCTGAGGGGATTGGCTTATAATTTTGATGCAGATGAACTTTGGGGCATCAATGATGTTGCAACACTCTATAAGATAGACAAGTTTACCGGAAATTTGCTGGACACTGTTCCCTGTCAGCAAAGCTACAACTTTGTAACTACACTTACTTATGCCGCTAACCTGATTACCGATGTCGGTTTCATCTGTTATGATACCCTTCATATCCGAATCAAGCCTGCGGCCTCTTCACTTACTTCTGTGAATGCATGCAGCACCTATGTGTGGAATGGAACAAACTACAATAATTCGGGCACCTACAGCAAACGGTTTCCCAATGGTGCTGCCTCCGGATGTGATTCCATCGCGAGTATTAATTTGAATATCTACACCTTTTTAACCACAAACCTCACTTTGTTTCCGGGCACATGCGGATTGGCCAATGCAAGTATAAATGCTCAGGCAGGCGGCGGAACCGGAAATTATATCTACACCTGGTCAAATGGAGTGAATGGTCCGGTAAATGCCGGATTGCCTGCAGGAACATACAGTGTTCTTGTGAGCGAGCAGAGTAATTGTACGGGAAGTGCACAGGCGACCGTGCCTGTTTCTGCTCCTGCCAATGTGCTCCTCAATGCATCCGATACCTCTATTCAGGCAGGAGATTCAGTGAGGTTGGAGACCCTTTTTGCAAACAATTATACCTGGTCGCCCGACAGTGGCTTAAGCTGTACTTCCTGTGCATCAGTTATTGCACAACCCATACTCACCACCACCTACACTGTTTCAGGACAGGATACACTGGGCTGTAATTATGCAAGGTCAGTGAGGATTGAGGTGAAACCATCAACAGAAAAACCAATTGTAAATATTCCCAATGTATTTACCCCCAATGGTGATTTGAAGAATGATTTTTTTACCATCAGCGTGAGCAATGCAAAGGAAGTGTTTGTAGAGATTTATGACCGCTGGGGCATCAGGGTGCATGCAATCACACTCACAGGAGCCTTTGTGGGCGAGACGCAACTTTCTTTGTG